>CAYZHX010000168.1:0-8390 GCA_964476905.1 uncultured Terriglobales bacterium | reverse complement strand
GGCGGAGCACGGCGGCAAGCGGCCGGTTAATTCCCGTGCTGATCGCAACCTCTGCTCTTATAATCTCGACCGGAGGAGGTGCCCTATGACTCAGCGTACATTCCTGATGGTTTTGATTGTTGTGGGAATGGCGGCGGCCCAGCATCAGCATCCTGGTCCGGTGAACCTGCCGGCTGAGCGCTTCACCAGCCTGGGAGATACTCACCATCCAGTCTCCACTCAGAGTCTGGAAGCGCAGAAGTCATTCGATCAGGGACTCGCCTTGCTCTACGGATTCAACCACGAGGAAGCCGGTCGAGCGTTTGCACGCGCAGCCCAGCAGGACCCCAACCTCGCCATGGCGTATTGGGGAGCCGCCCTGGTAAGCGGTGTGAACTACAACGCTCCCGAGTTCCCCGAACTGCTCAAAGCCGCGCGAGAGAGTCTGAAGAAAGCCCAGGCACTCGCGCCCATGGCGTCAGCATCCGAGCAGGCTTATATCGCCGCTCTGGCGAAGCGATATGACGAGAGCACCGACGACGTTATGCAGCGCGAGCACGCCTACTCCGATGCTATGCGCGACGTGATGCAGCGCTTCCCCGATGACCTCGATGCTGCCACACTCTATGCCGAGAGCCTGATGAACCAGAGTCCGTGGAAGCTCTGGACCAATGACGGCAAGCCTGGTCCCAATACGGAACAGGTTATTGCCATTTTGGAGTCGGTGCTTCGACGAAATCCCAGGCATATCGGGGCGAATCACTACTACATTCACGCGGTTGAGGCATCGCCCAATCCCGAGCGGGGATTGGCGTCCGCCGATCGTCTCCGTGACCTGCATCTCTCTGCCGGACACCTGGTGCACATGCCCGCTCATATTTACTGGCGTACCGGCGATTACGTTTCTGCAGCGGACGTAAACATTGTCGCTGCGAAAATCGATCGCGATTACCTTGGCGAATCAGCCGCAAAGCCGGGCATCTACGCGATGATGTACTACTCGCACAATCTGCATTTTCAAGCCTTGGCCGACATCATGGCGGGACGCTACAGTTCGGCACGCAAGGCAGCGGACACCTTGGCGGACCATGTTCAACCTGCGTTGAAGGATATGCCGATGGTCGAGTCTTTCATGCCGGTGAAGACTTACGTGCTGGTCCGTTTCGGGAAATGGCACGACATACTGGCATTGCCAGAACCCGACAAGTCACTGCGGCTGCAGCATGGAACGTGGCTCTGGGCCCGAGGCCTGGCTGAGAGCGCAACCGGTGACCTCAGCGGAGCCAAACGGGAATCCGACGCTTTGCACGCCGCCGTTGCAGCGGCCCCTCCCGACGCCAAGGTCGATAAGAATTCACTCGCGGACCTTCTCGGAATCGCAGACCATATGCTGGCCGCGCGTGTCGCATCTGCCGGCAAGGATTACTCTTCGGCTCAGCGCCATTACGAAGAAGCGGCAGCGATCCACGATCGCTTCAATTACATCGAGCCTCCGGAATGGCCATTCCCAGTTAGGGAATCGCTCGGAGCAATGCTGCTGAAGAGCGGTCAGGCTCCAGAAGCGGAGAAAGTCTTCCGCGAAGATCTTAGTCGCAATCCGCGCAACGGCCGCTCTCTGTTTGGATTGATTGAAAGCCTGAAAGCGCAAAACAAACAAGACGCTGCGCGTCTGGTGGAGATGCAGTTAAAGCCCGCCTGGCAGAGCGCAGACGTCGAGCTGAACATCGACGAGTTAGAACTAGGTTCGCCGCGCCCAGACATTCGCGCCTCCAATCGGCAGGACTGATGCAAAATGCAGTGTCTCCTGACACGCGTGAGATCGGTTACGCGGCCGCCTTGCGGTACGGGTATTTTGGCTTGATTCGCTAGTTGACGTAGGTGCCTTTCGAGTCGGCTTTGGCCAGCTGCTCGTATTCATTTTCGGGAACGTGGTTGTAGACGTACACATCCCCGCTCACATATTCAATTTCCAGCAGGTGAAGCTCGCCATCGTATCCGATGCTTCTGATCGCGCTGGAGCTTACGTGTACCCGCTTCACATCCTCTTGGATGCACTCTAAAAATAAGGACCACGGGGCCGGTCAGAGATGCCAAAGCCAGATGCGGGTACAAGATTCGATTCCGGGACTCGCCCGTTGGAGGTATCTCGCACATTCCTCCCTTCAGATGATCAAAGCAACGTCTGAGTCAACCGAACGGAATTTTCATGGACTGATGGCACTGTCGCCTGGAGTCGCGCGGTTCGCTCATCGCGTAAGAATTTCCTTGTACGCATTCAACGCAATCTTTTTCGGTTCGACGGGAAGCTCAATGTTGAATTCACGTGTGCTGCTCCCCACCATGGGAACACGTATCAGCGGGATCATGCCTTTGCCGAAGTCCCCGTAGATTGGAACCAGCATCGCAAAGTTGCCATCGACTTCGCTTTGAGTGAGCGAGACGTGAACCTTTGTTTTGTGATCAGTCTCGGGCTTGAGATCGTAGGAGAAGCTATATTTAGGAGCCTGAGTACCATAAACCCATTCATTGAAAAACCAATCGAGCCTTCCATTGTGTTGCAGGTCCATTTCTTTGGTCATATGCTTCTCCGCCGTCGCCTTGAACGACTCCGTCGAGGCAGGATGATCTTCATAACTTTTCACGAAGTCCTGCATCATAGCGACGAAAGTCTTGTCGCGATCCTGCGGGTCGTACATCATCGAACGGAGCATTCCGAGAATGTAAGCGCCCTTGGCGTACGTAACCTGCTGATACCCACTCTCACTACGCGGTGAGATCAGGCGCAGTCCGAGCCAAATTGGACCGGCATCGTTTGGGGCAACGCCAAATTCATTCTTCTCGAAGATGCGTTTCTGCTGCCGTTCCCAAAATTGGGTGTAATCCTTTACCCAGTCTTTCCCGCGAGCCTGCTGCAAAAACAATGCAGCCGAAAACTCTGCAAAACCTTCCGACAGCCACTGGTCGTGGTACGACGCCCAACTCACCGCATGTCCCCACCATTGATGCGCCACTTCATGCGGCGTGACTTCATCGACAAAGCCCTGGAACTTGGTATCGATGCGACCAAACAACATCCAACGCTGCGTGGAGTCGATGTAGGCGGAAATCGGCAGGTAAACAAGGTTCGGCCATGACTGTCCGAAGCTGAAGTTTGGCTGCTCAGTGATGTAAATGTGATCGAACGGACTCTTCCCGTAGTAGTAAGTGCAGAGCTGCAACTGGGCGCGAGTCTGCTGCAGCGCATACTCAGCCATTGATTTTGGCGCCATGCTCGCCAGCGCACCCTCTTTGGCGCCGGCAAGGTTATCGGGCAAGTCCGTGAGGTAGTAGCCCTCAATGTGAGTTCCAGTGGTCTCGTCAGCCAACTCGAGTTTCTGATAAGAGCCGAAGTTGAAGCCAGCTACTGCGACTGGACTCGGAGTTGTCCAGTGGCTCGCGGCAAAATCCCCTTCCTTCCACTCCTTATCCAGATTTCCCACACTGATTACTTTGTACTTCTTTGGAACTTTGTAGGTGAGATCGTAGAGTGCATGCTCATTGAAGCCATTCAAGTTCGGATACCAGGATTCGCGCGCCTCAACGTAATAGCTGCCATTTCCCGCTTTGGTCAGCACCTTATCGCCTGAGTATTCGACGGTGACTGAATAGTCCTTCCCGACTTCCGGCGGTTGCGGGAGTATCGTGTAAAACGATCCATCCTGTTTACGACTCTCCTGTATGAAGTACAGATCCTGACCGGATGTATCGCTCACGCGCGTTACTCGGAGGTTTGGCAGCAGCCGAAACTTTACGACGCGCTCGCCGGGAATGATTGGAGAGAAGGTGACGGTAGCAACGCTGGTTAAATGGTCATTGTTACCGATTACGGTTTCGATTTTGAATTTGCGCGCGGTAACATATCGGCGTTCTTCCTCGGAACTGGCCTCGCGTTTGTTGTACTCCTCTACTGTGTGTTCAAGGTACCAGATGCCGTCGTCCATTCCTTCCGGATCGTAGTTGACCAGCGCGACTTCATCCGGGGAACTAAGCTCCGGGATCGCCCCGCCCCTTGGGCGATAGTAGAACCTCAGATCTTTATGCTTCGTGCCGTGAATGTAAGCATCAAAAAAGCCCGGACGCTCCGGGTTATATAGCGCCGCCAACAACTCCGCATCTACGTTCTCCATCGAATCGCCGTGCAGGATGCTCTCAGTAAAGCCCAGAGGCTCTTCCCGCCGTTTACGCACGAGGTCGCGCCAATGCTCGAGGATGGGGGCCGCTTGTGGCGGAACGGCAGCTTCCGTCTTAGCCGCACCCAAGAGCACGTGCGTGAAGCCGCCGGCATAGCGGAATACAATCTCACTAAAATCCTCGTCGAACTCTTCGGATTTCACACGCCGCATCAGCTCAGCCCGAGCAATGCGGTGGGGCGGAGTCACGTGAAGGTGCCCCGCGCCCACGTAAACCGCGCCCGTGACTACGCCGTTGACTGGCGCGAGAAAGACAAGCGTTCCCTGCGTGAGCTGGAACCGTGCCGCATCGCATTTGAACGTGAAATCTTGAACCTGAAATGCGCTTCCTAAGCCGACATTGCGCAAAGCCACATAGGCTGAGTCAGTGTTTGCGAAGCGAGCCGATTTCCCTGCTACGGTCACCTCTTGCTTGACCACCGCAACGGCAAGCGCAAAATCAATGCTTTGTGCAATCTCACTGAGTTCCACCTTGCGCTCGAGCGGCTCAAATCCTTCGGCGACGATGCGTACGACATAGCTGCCCGGTTTCAAGTCGGGACAAGCAAAGTGACCGGCAGCATCTGAGATAACGATGACGGGCTGCTCAAGGTTTGTCCCACGAATCTCGACTCGCGCCTTAGGAACGACGGCTCCGGTGCCGTCTTTTACAGTGCCCGAGATGGTCGAAGCCCAAAGCCCTGAAGAGAAGAAAAACAAGGTTGAAAACAGAAGGAATCTGCGGAAAACGAAGCAGGTAGCCATGCGCGAGCCCCTAGTTACGGTCCAGCATTGTGCACCAGAGTGCCTGGATTCGCAAGCCACGCTGCTCAATCCAATGCCTTACCTAGGCTCTGTCATTCGCTCAACGCGCAATTCCGACGAAATGCGCTCGTTCTGCCAAGGTCTTTAACGCACACAGATCCAGCTTTCCAGTGCAGAGATACGGAAATGCTTCGATGAAGAAGAATGGGTTTGGCTTCCGCTTCCATAACGGCGTCAAATCAGCTCGACTTGGCTACATATAACGAGTGTTGCAGCGACCAAACATGTTGACCTCCGCTGCCTGAGAATCGATTCGCGGAGTTTGTTTGAACCACTATTTGGTTGCGGCAACAATAGCGCCACGGAATGAAATGATGTCGCAATGATTAATTACTCAGGTTCGTCTGTACTGGCAGGAAACCCAAAGGCCGAACCTTCCTCAAGGAACGACGGGACGATTGGCCGGGCACGGCCCAGTTCCCATTCTGATACAACGTCTCTATGTTCTAAGCGTCGAATGTGGAAAAGCGCGCAGCCTCTTCCCCATGCACTTCTGAACCGCCACAGAGCAGTGCTCTTCTCAGCAGCAGACAATGCGCGCACACGAAAGTGTGACCATACATTCGACATTCGTAATGTTCCGTTTCCTTTACGTTCCTGAAAAAATGCAGCCCCAAGGAGATACGAATGCGTAAGCTTTTGCTTGTCTTAACGATTCTCTTTTTGCCTGTGTGGTTGATGGGCCAGGATGCGCCGAAAGCCGAAGTGTTTGGCGGATACTCTCATTTACACACGGGTGGTCAGGGCTTCAACGGCTTTGATGCCCAATACACCTACAACCAGAGTGAAGGACTAAGTATCACGGGTGATGTGAGTGGCGCATATGCCGGCCAGTCAGTGAACGTGAGCGGCATCGGCGGCGTCGGCGGTGCCAGCGCTCACGCGCATGCCTACACGTTCCTGGTCGGGCCAACGTACTCTTACCGCAGACTAGACAACTTTGTGCCCTTTGCCCACCTTCTGGTGGGTGTTGCCCATGGCAGCAGCAGCGCGCAAACAAGCATTCTCGGTCAGAGCATAAGCGTTACGGCCAGTGATACCGGCTTTGGCCTCGCCTTCGGCGGAGGCGTGGATTACCAACTCAACGACACCTGGGCGATCCGTCCTGTACAGATCGACTATGTATCCGTAAACGTGGGCGGTGGACATTCAAATGCTTTCCGCTACGCTGCCGGTATCGTCTATAAAATTAGAAAGTGAACGGTTCGGAAGATTGGAAGAGGTAGAATCAGAGAAATACCAAATGGCCTGATCAGCCTCGTTGTTGATTGCGCGTATCGCATTTCCCATTTAGGTCTGAACGATTTCCCCGAGGCAGACTGCGTTCTTGCCGAAGACCGTTTTCTCATCCCATCATGATCACTAGCCGCTGGCGTGGCTGATCGCGCTGCCAGGCGGTCTCAACATCAGCGAGCGGGACCTTTTCGGTTTCGATATAAAGGTCCCCTCTAGCTGCATACGCCATCACCTGCTGAAAAGCATCGACCAACACGTCGCGCGGCGGGACTCCCGCAGTGCCCAGGATTGTTAGCGCCGTACTTCGCAGCACGGCGGCGGGAAGTGTGATGGTCGGCGAAGCGCTCTCTCCAACCTGAACAAAGCGAGTCTCGGATTGGATGGCTGCAAATTCTTTTCGTGTGATTGCAGCCAGAAATGCTTGCGCAGGACCTCCCCAGACGTAATCAATCACCACTTGGAATCCTGTCTGGCCGGCTTCGCGCACAAATGCATCGATCAGTTCAGTCGCAGGCAGAACGAGAGAGATTGTCGCGTCGGCGCCCAGGTTGGTGAGTGTGTTCAGTGCTTCTTGATCGCGTCCGGCAGCAACGACACGGGCAGCCCCAAGAAGCTTGGCGATCTTCACGGCCAGTTTGCCGGTTACGCCCGTTGCCCCAAGAATAAGGACGTTCTCACCTCGCACCAGCTTTGCCCGGTACGTGAGTGAAAGCCAGGCTGAGATGCCAGGGTTGGGCAAAGCCGCGGCGGTCGTGTCGTCTACATTTTCCGGAATGGGAAAGGTGAAGACGCGTGGCACAACGGTGCGCTCTGCCATTGCACCGTGCGGTGGTCGCGGTCCTCCGAAGAAGACTCGCTGTCCATCGTCCAGATGTCCGACTCCATCCGAGCCGCAGACACACGGTAGCTCGCCACGGCTTGCAAAGTGCGATCCGCTGGCCATTTGCTTGTCAAGGGGCTTCAGCGAAGCGGCGTGAACATGCACGAGGGCTTCACGCGCTTTGTCATTGATGACCGGTTCGGGGAATTCTTCGTAACGAGGTACCGCTCCAATGGCGTGCAGGACAGCAGCATGCATACGTTCGCCTTTCAAGCTCGATGCCAAATTGTATGTCGCCCGCGCCTGAGCACCTGCCTATCAGCCCATGGCGGACGTGCGAATTTAACTGTTACAGAATTTCATCCCTGCGTGTATCGTAGGTGACTTCGCACAAACTCTTGGAGGATGGAATGAGCTTCCAAAGGCGCCAATTACTTCAAGTCTTGTCGTATGCTTTCGGGGCCAGCTTCATTCTGTCCCATAATGAATTCGCCGTGTCGGCACAGAACGCCGCACAGCCGGCGATTCCTACTGCGCCTGCGAACGCAGCTGCTAAAGAGGAATCGAAAGGAACAAAAATGGAAAAAGTGGCCGGAATCGGAGGGTTGTTCTTCCGAGCTCGTGATCCAAAAGCGTTGGGAAACTGGTACCAGCAACACCTGGGGATCGCGCTCACACCAACGAGCGAGGGCGGAAGCGTTTGGCAGCAAGAAGCCGGTCCAACCTCCTTTAGTCCCTTTCCCGAAACGACCAAATATTTTGGGGATCCCAACAAGGCCTGGATGGTCAATTTTCGGGTGCATGACCTCGACAAAATGGTAGCCCAGCTACGAACGGCTGGAATTGAGGTCAAAGACCCGGAGTCTTATCCCAATATCGGACGCTTCACTCGTCTGCATGACCCTGAGGGAAATCCCATCGAGTTGTGGCAACCTGCATAATCCGGGCTTCACCTTAGACGCTCGGGCTACGCTTTCCCATTCTGGTTTCAACGGCTTTGTCCCCTTGTATTTTCAAGGCCTAGCAGGGAACAGTTTTCACCTTACGCACACAGAGAAAAGAACCGCCCACAATTCCCATTCTGGATCTAAGCAACCTAGTACCCACCCTCCAGTCGCTACCGCATTGATACCTCCTTTTTTGAATGAAAAGAACGAACGCAAATAATTTCCACTATGGTGCTGATCACGCCAGAGATCTGTGCTTGAGCAGTTCATGGACCCTAGACCGCTGGCACCGCGCGAGATGGGCCGACCCGCCAGGGGTGATCGCCCGGACGTCTTCTGACGCTCTTTGTCTCGGCCGTTTCAGCCAACATGGGC
>CAYZHX010000167.1:0-8401 GCA_964476905.1 uncultured Terriglobales bacterium | reverse complement strand
ATGTGATAGATGGCGTTGTCCGGAACAGGAAGCGAGCTGTGTCCACCAGGATTGGTCGCAGTGAGGCGGTAGTCGGAATAGAGTTTTTCCGTGGCATCCATCTCCATCATCAGCGCCCTGCCGTTTTCCAGTTGCACTCCGCCGCCGTCCGGATTCAGCACGAACTCGGCGTCGATCAGCTCGCGATGGTTCTTCACCAGCCACTCAACCCCATTGGAGCTTCCGCCTTCTTCGTCGGCGGTCAGCGCGAGAATGATGTCGCGATCCGGGCGATAGCCCTCTCTCTTGAAGCGGATCATCGTCGTGACAAGAACGGCGTCTGCGCCTTTCATGTCCTGCGTGCCGCGACCGTAGAAGTAGCCGTCTTTTTCGACAAACTGAAAGGGATCGGTAGTCCAGTCGCCGCGCCTGGCTTCGACTACGTCAAGATGCCCGATCAGCAACACGGGTTTGTGTTTGCCGGTTCCGTGCAGCCGCGCAACCATGTTCTTCTTGCGATCATTAGGGCCGAGCACTTGAATGTCCGAATTGGAAAAGCCGGCATCGCGCAAACGCTGCGCCATTGCCTCCGCGGCTGTGGTTACATTGCCGACGGAGTCTGTAGTGTTGATCTCGATGAGCTGCTTGAAGATGTCGTGCGAGAGTTCGCGAATGGAGGTATCGATCTGCCCTGCAGCAAAGCTGGCCGTGAGTAGTATGAACAGGGGTACGCCTCGGACGAAGTTCAATCGGTTCTCCTCGGTGAAGTGAAAATGGGAATTCAGTGTAAATGACCAGCGCAGAACCCCGCCGCGACCCGATAATTTTCGCCGATCTGCGGATTATGAAATTTTTGCAACATCATTTGAATTGTGGCGGTGTTTGAAAGGGTTATTCCTGAGTAACTAGTTGGCCCCAGCCCGTCTCAGAAGTGGAAGCACTTTGGTTATGCTCGCCATGGGAGATTCTGCATCCAAAATAGGGTTGTATTCAGAGTAGCTATGAGGTCCTTTTTTCTCATTTTTAGTTTGCTGATCGGATGTGCTGTGTACGCCCAGTTGTCGCCCGAAAAGAGCGCTGGTGTCCGCAGCGAGAATGACGCGCGCCCGCTTACCTGGCGAGAAGGAGCCGCGATCATCGAGAATGCGCGGCAAAACCCTTCGCACATCGACCCGGAAGAGGATTGCTCGCATCTGGTGCACGATATCTACGATCTTGCTGGTTTGCACTACGCGTACGCGCCCTCGACGGATCTTTATCGTGGCGTAGAGAGCTTTGAAAGAGTACGGACGCCGCAGCCCGGCGATCTCATCGTGTGGCGCGGGCACGTTGGTCTGGTCGTCAATCCTGGCGAGCATTCCTTCTATAGCTCTCTGAGCACTGGACCAAGAGTGGACACATACGATTCGCCGGTGTGGCGTCGGCGCGGTCCGGCACGTTTCTTCCGTTACTTGTTACATGCGGGCGAGCGCGTTGGTTCGAGTCCCAGCACCTTGAGAGCTGCGGCCGATGACTCAGTGGTTCCCGAATCAGAACTCGGTTCGGATACGCCGAAATCGCCTGAAAAGTTGGAGCGGGCATCTTTGCGGCCGGAATACACGGAAGTTGTATTCCTGAATCGGGAACGGCCAACGAAAGCGGCATTCGAGCAGGCGATACTTCAGCTCTGGAGCGATCCCTCAGATGAGCGACAGGACCGATGGGAGGAAGCGAGCGATGTGGTTATTGTCGAGTCGCTCAAAATCGAACGGCTGCATTTGCAGGGGAGTTCGGGGACTGTCGATGCAAAGATTCGGTCGGCCGGCCAGCTTACGGCCGATGCTGCGGATGGGAAGTCGTCAACGAAGGCTGTACGCTTTCATCTGGTGCGCTACAAGAGCGGATGGCGCATCGACGACGCCTCCGGACGCATGTTCCTGAGCGGGAACGCCGCAGTGATCGCCGTTTCCGATCGCCTGTCGGGAATCGCGAGAGAGAACGCTTCCCGCTCGGAGCAAGTGCAGACGGCAAATCTGCTGAAGGCTATTCTGCGATAGATATTAAGTGGCTGCCGCAGCAGAATGCCAAAATTTCTTCAGGACTCTACACTGTAGCTAATGGTTATCCTTGCGTCCGCATCTCCGCGCCGTCAGGAGCTTTTGCGCAACGCACTGATTCCTTTTTCGGTACAGGTATCACATGTGCCCGAGGAACATCGACCTGGAGAGACGCCGGAAGCCTGCGTGCGGCGGCTGGCGCGAGAGAAAGCAAGCTCAATTTCTGGGCATGCGACTGGCGATAGCCCGATTCTCGCGGCAGATACGGAAGTCGTCCTTGACCTTAAAGAGGGAACTCCGTTAGGAAAGCCGCGCAATGCGAATGATGCAATGCGCATGCTGCAAATGCTGAGCGGACGAAGTCACTACGTAATCACGGGCGTGTGCCTGATGTGGAAGGAAGCAGGTAAGTGGCAGTCGGAGGATGCGGCAGAGACGACCACTGTGTTGATGGAGCCGATCAGCAATGAGGAAATCAGAGCCTACGTCGCCACCCCCGAGCCAATGGATAAAGCCGGCGCGTATGCGATCCAAGGCGTCGCGTCGCGATGGATCTCGCGCATCGAAGGCTGTTACTTCAATGTAGTGGGATTGCCGGTGCCGCTGGTTTATCGCATGCTGCGCGAGCACGCACCGGAGACGCTGGGACTATAGCAGAGCGCAGGAGGTAAAGAGTACGACTAGCTCTTTTTCTCTTCCGTCGTAGTGCCGTGCTCGCCGTCTTTTACCGCGCTCTTGAAGTTCTTGATGCCTTCACCGAGACCTTTTCCGAAATCGGCCAGCTTGCCCGGTCCAAAAATCAGAAGGGCAATGCCAAGCAGAAGCAACAGCTCGGGAATGCCTAATTTGCCGCCAAACATGAACTACCCCCAAATGAATGCTGTATAGCTGATGATAGGCGGTTCTGCCGCCTGCGTCAAAGTAAACCCCAAACTGGTGCCCAAAGACGCGGTGAGGCCTTGGAATAAGGCCCAGAGGCAATAGGCAACGGCTTGGGCAAGAATAGCGCGTTATATCAGAGCGACGCTATTAAGCCTGCCAGAAGCGCCGTTCTCGGGGCGATCTGGTCAAGCAGGATGGACTCATTTGTCGCATGGGCTCCCTCGCCGACGGCTCCGAGGCCGTCAAGAGTAGGGACTCCTAAAGCCGCCGTGAAATTCCCGTCGGAGCCGCCGCCGGTCGATTGTTCCTCGACCTTGAAGCCGAGCGACTGAGCCACATTGGCAGCCTTCCGGTAGAGAGCCACTCCTTTCTCGGTGCGCTCCATCGGCGGACGGTTGATTTGGCCGGTAATTTCGAGCTTGCAGCGCGAGTCTCGCGGGCGAAGCGACTTCATCTTCTCGTCGATGTCCCTGCCGTCGGTGGCAGTCTTTACGCGAACGTCTACCTCGGCCCATGCGTCTGCGGCGATCACGTTACTGCGTGTGCCCCCGCGGATCAGGCCTACGTTGGCCGTCATTCCGCGCTTGATGTCGGTAAACGTAGAAATAGTTTGGATTTGATGGGCAAGCTCGTGAATGGCGCTCGCGCCCTGCCCGGGATCAACGCCGGCGTGCGCGGCTTCTCCCGTGACTTTGATTTCGTACACCCCAACCCCTTTGCGGGAAGTCTTGAGCGCGCCGTCGAGTCCCTGGCCTGGTTCAAGCACGAGCACAGCCTGCGATTCCAGCGCCAGTCTTTGCGTGATGGGGCGCGATACGTGGCTGCCGATCTCTTCGTCCGATACAAAAAGCATGCGGACTGGAGGATGAGGACTGTGATGTTCGCGCAGAAGAGCCATGGCATGAAGGGCGATGGCGACACCGGCTTTCATGTCGAGAACACCCGGCCCCCACACGCGTCCACTGCTGACCCGGAATGGCATCTGCTTAATTGTGCCAATGTCCCATACCGTGTCGATGTGGCCCAGCAGCAGCACGGGTTTGGTGTCAGTCACTCCCGGAAAGTCTGCTTGAACTTGGTTGCCGGCAGTGGCAGCGGAGTGAAGCTGAGCGTGTCCGCCGTAGTGCTCGAGGCGCGAAGCGAGAAATTCAGCCAAATGATCGAGGGCCGGTTTGTCGCTGCTGGGAGACTCGATCTCGACCATTGCCTTCAAGTCTGAGAGGAGCTGATCCTGCCGCGCACGTGCGTGTGCAAGCGAAATCATGCGCTGTTGAGCTTAACATCCAGCATCGATTCGCCAAGTAGTCCGGCGAGAAACTATAATTTCCCGCTTAGGAAAAGAGCGAACACGGAGGTCACGGAGGACACGAAGGTTTTGTTTCTGGGTTCGTGAACTGCTTCGCCGATCCTCAGGACAACGTGAGCGATTCGGAAACCAGAAGAAGAGCCTCTGCGTCCTCCGTGTTCAATCCTGGTCATGACGATAGAGAATCATAGCGGCGTCTCCACAGTTGAACCTGAAGCTCCCGCGGAGAAGAAGACGCTCGACATCACCGAAATCCAGGCGATTCTGCCGCATCGCTATCCGTTTCTGCTCATCGATCGCGTGATCGAGATCGAGCGCAAGAAGCGCATTGTGGCCATCAAGAACGTTACTGCGAACGAGCCGCACTTCATGGGACATTTCCCCGGTTATCCGATCATGCCAGGCGTACTGATCGTAGAGGCGATTGCACAAGCCGGAGGCGCCCTGCTGCTTACGGAAATTCCCGATCGTGACCAGAAATTGATGGTCTTCACCGGCATCGAACGCGCCAAGTTTCGCAAGCCCGTCACGCCCGGTGACCAGCTGCGCGTCGAGGTGGACGTGCTTGCCTGGCGTTCCACCGCCGTGAAGATGCAAGGCAACGTTTATGTTGGCGACAAGCTTGCCTGCGAAGCGGTAGTCACATGTCAATTGGTGAGCCGCCCTGCGTGAGCGCCCGCATTCATTCGACTGCAATCGTCGATCCAGCTGCGCGTATTCCCGAAACCTGCACGATTGGTCCATTCTGCATTGTTGGCGCTGAGGTCGAAATGGGCGAGAACTGCGAACTGCTCTCGCATGTTGTGCTGAAAGGACCGACGCGAATAGGACACTCGAATCGGGTATTCCCTTTCACCACGCTTGGCCTAGAACCGCAAGATCTGAAGTTCAAAGGCGAGAAGACGCGGCTTGAGATCGGAGATAACAACACAATCCGCGAGAGCGTGACCATTCATCGCGGTACGCCGGCAGGCGGAGGTATCACGCGAGTAGGCAGCAACTGCCTGATCATGGCATACACGCACATCGCTCACGATTGCACCATCGCTGACAACGTGATCATGGCGAACGCCGCCACTCTCGCGGGACACGTGACCGTCGAGGAATATGCGGTAGTGGGTGCGCTCTGCCCTGTCCATCAGTTCGTACGTATTGGAGCCTATTCGTACATAGGTGGGGGTACGACCATCACGCAAGACGTACTCCCGTTCTCGCTGACAAGTGCAAAGCGCGATGTGCATGCCTTCGGCATGAACTCGGTAGGCCTGCAGCGAAAGGGATTCAGCAAAGAGCGTCTGCGAAAAATTCACGGCGCTTATCGGCTGCTGCTCAGTTCCAAAATGAACATCGGAGAGGCCTTGACGAAGCTAAAGGCCGAAGGCGATCTCGGCGAAGATGTAGAGCGGCTGGTGAAGTTCGTTGAGGGAGCGGAGCGGGGAATCCTCAAATGAAATCGGGTGATCGGGTGATCGGGTCATCGGGTGATCTGAAACCTGACTCCCACGGCCCCTTAGGACTGATTGCGGGCAATGGCCGCTTTCCCTTCTTGGTACTCGATGCTGCTCGCGCTAAAGGCGAGCGCGTCGTGGTCGCAGCCATTAAAGAAGAGACGGAACCGGAGATCACAAACCGCGCGGCGCACGATTCGGAAATTCGACTGCACTGGCTATCGCTCGGCGACCTCTCGAAGCTGATCGACACGTTCCACAACGAAGGCGTTGCTCGCGCCATCATGGCCGGGCAAGTCAAGCACAAGCAGATCTTCTCCAGCATTCGTCCCGATTGGAAATTAGCGAAGATGCTGCTCTCACTCGGAACTCGCAACACCGATTCGCTACTCGGGGCCGTGACGAAGGTTCTCGCCGAGGAAGGCATTACTATGCTGAGCTCCACTTCCTATCTTGAGCCGCTTCTGGCGAAGGTGGGAGTGCTTACGCGGCGCACGCCGAACGAGGCCGAGCAGAAGAATATTGACTATGGCCGCAAAGTCGCTCGCGAACTGGCACAGCACGACATTGGGCAAACTGTGGTGATTGCAGAAGCAGCGTGCGTAGCCGTCGAAGCCATGGAAGGTACTGACGCGACAATTCACCGTGCCGGAGAGATCATGCGGACGCTCCATCACGATGAAGCACGCGAGTCATTTCTCAGCCGCGCGCTGACAGTCGTGAAGGTGGCGAAACCCAATCAGGACCTGCGCTTCGACGTTCCCGTAATAGGAATGCAGACAATTCACACAATGCGCGATGCTGGCGCATCCTGTCTTGCAGTAGACGCTCAGAGATGCCTGTTTCTGGATGGCGATCGCATTATTGAAGCGGCGGATAAAGCAGGCATCGCGATTCTGAGTTCGTCGAGCTAATTCAAAATCGGGTGTGACAGGCAGGACGAAGCAGAATCTATCGGCTCCCGCGGCGCGGGCAGTCGCTCCGAGAGTGAAACGTAAGCTTTAGTTAATTTTTCGAAATAGTCATTCGCAGCCATCGAGTTCTCCCCGACGGTGCGATGCGAGATTAGCTGGGCTGGTGGGATGCCACAGCTGCGCGAGCGACAGGTTCCGTGGGTCCGTCTTCAGTGGCAGCTTCGGACCCAGGTTCCTTTCCTTTTATCGATGAGTCGGTAAGCGCCTCGATCTTCTTTAGCGCCTCAAGGCGATGCACTTCGGCTCGCTTCTCGAACTCGTGCTGCGATTGCATAACTATGCCCCCGCTTCGCCGCCTTCAGGACTCACAGTGACCTTCACATGCGCTGTGACGTCGCGATGCAGTTTTATGGGCACATGGAATTCGCCGAGGCTCTTGAGCGGATCGTCAAGGTGAATCTTGCGACGATCGACGTTGAAGCCCTTCGCTTCGAGTGCGCTCGCGATATCGGCCGAAGTAACCGATCCGAACAGGTGATCCTTCTCGCCAACTTTGCGCTCGAACGTGAGCTGCACGTCGTTGAGCTGCTGCGCCAGAGCTTCAGCGCCTGTCTTTTCCTTTGCAGATTTGCGGACGGCGGCGGCCTTCATCTGTTCGATGACAGCTTTGTTTGCTCGGCTCGCCTCGATTGCAAGCTTCCGAGGTAAAAGGAAGTTGCGGCCATACCCTTCGGCGACCTTCACGATCTCGCCGCGATGGCCA
Source organism: uncultured Terriglobales bacterium (assembly GCA_964476905.1). Classification (GTDB taxonomy): domain Bacteria; phylum Acidobacteriota; class Terriglobia; order Terriglobales; family Acidobacteriaceae; genus Gp1-AA112. Next base: position 1,073 of record CAYZHX010000167.1, on the reverse strand, counting down.
AGCTTTTCGACATCTTCTTTGAGAATGACTTCCATGAATAACTCCTAGGCTACTGGCATTGGCTTCCGGCCACCGGCTAGTCCGCGCGGTTTCCAGTTCTTCGTCCAGCAGTAGATTCGTATGTTTAAATCGCCTAAAGCGCCGGACGTTGGCAGGCTTCCAGATTTACGCCGGAAGCCGGTGGCCAGTAGCCGGCAGCCCTTGCTACCTTGCCGCGAACGGCAACAGGGCGATGTTGCGCGCCTGCTTGATTGCCGCGCTCAATCTTCGCTGATGCGGCGTGCACACACCCGTCAGTCGGCGCGGCACGATCTTGCCGCGCTCGGCGACAAAACCGGACAGCAGCCTGACATCTTTGTAGTTGATCGCGTCGATCTTCTCGACACAGAACTTGCAGACTTTTTTCCGGCGGAAAAATTTGCGTCCGCCCTCGCGTCCGCCAGGACCGCCGGGACGGCCTTCACGACGCGGTCCGCGATCTTGACTTGAACCGGCTGCGCCGGCAGGTGTGGGTGTGTCTGACATATATCTCCTTTGAGCACTTAGCCGTCAGCGATCAGCAGCCAGCAAATGCTCGTTCAGAGTGCGCAAGCACGCAGCACTCAAATTGTTCCTATTCGGGAACGGTTGAAACTCGAACCAGCTTCTTACGCTGTCGCCGCTGGTGCCGGCGCCGCCGCACCTTCCGGTGCTGGCGCGGGTTCCGACGCAGAGCGCTTTACTTTGGTCGCGCGAATCTGCGCGATCTTGTCCAGGCGCTTCTGCTCTTCGTCAACGCGAACGCTGATGAACTTGATCACCGGTTCAGATACGCGCAGGCGCCGCTCGATCTCGTGGATCGCTTTGCCGTCGGCCTCAACCGTAAGAAGCACGTAAAAACCATCCGTGAACTTGCGCACGAGATACGCGAGACGCCGCTTGCCCATGCGCTCGACTTTCTTAACGGCCGCCCCGGCATTCGCGGCCTGCGATTCGAGGTTCGAGATCAACTTGTCGAGATCCTCCTCCTGCAGGTCCGGCCGGATAATAAACATCACTTCGTATGTACGTTGCATTCTCTTCTCTCTTCCGAA
>CAYZHX010000166.1:7177-8500 GCA_964476905.1 uncultured Terriglobales bacterium | reverse complement strand
TCGAGATTGCCGAGAAAGAGTTTCTCGCGTTAATGGGGCCCTCAGGTTCAGGAAAGACAACGCTGCTGAACATGATCGCTGCCATCGATCGTCCCACTTCGGGAGAACTACTGGTTCAGGGTGACAATGTTTTTCGGTATAGCGACACTAAGATTGCCGAATGGCGCAATCGGCACATCGGCTACATCTTTCAGACCTTCAACCTCATTCCCGTGCTCACCGCCTTTGAAAATGTTGAACTGCCGCTGCTCCTAACGAAACTGAACAAGAACGAACGTCGGGATCACGTGATGACGGCGCTTACGCTGGTTGGCTTGGGCGATCGTGTTCATCACCTGCCCAAGCAGCTCTCGGGTGGACAAGAGCAGCGGGTTGCCATTGCTCGCGCGATCGTCACCGATCCGACGTTGCTGCTCGCCGACGAGCCAACCGGCGACTTAGACAGTCATTCCGCCGCTGAGGTGCTCGAAATCATGAAGCGTTTGAACGAGGAATTCGGCAAGACCATCGTAATGGTCACGCACGATCCGAACGCGGCAGCGTACGCGCACATCACGCGGCATTTGGAGAAGGGTATGCTTCTTCCAGCTTAGCGAGAGCGATCAGTATTTCCAGTAGCACGTGCTCGAATCTTTGAAGGTCCACTCGCCGTTTTCTTTTCTTGCCGAAACCGCGTGGCCCGCACCGCATTGCAAACCGCATAGATCATTGACCGCGAACAATGCTTCCGTTCCGCTTCGGTCAAAGGCCACACGCGAAAACGAGACGATATGCATTCCTGAAGAGGCGCTCGGCATATGCCTGACGTTCAGAACCTGATGCGGCCACGGGAGCTTCATAGATTCCGGCGAAACGTCGACCTCGTAATCCGCATTGCCGAGGTTGTGTAGCTCACGCATTAACGAGTTCGAGACCCCATCGTTCTTATGTAAGGATTTGCCGCATGCCGCGTCGCGCAGCGGATCGAAGACGAATGTCTGGTTGTCAAGGTATAAGCGCTCGGGAGCTTGGTTCGCGAAGCGCTGCTTCAGCCATCCGCGGTACAGATCCATTTCCCGCGATGTGATCTGGTTGGGGATTTTCGGGGTGCAGCCGAGCGTTACACAAGACAAGACCAAAACAGACGCTGTGATTAGGAATCGCAACAGCCGTGGTAATGATTGCATTCGCGTCAAATCTGGAAAGCCACTATACATCGACTTACGCCGCCTCAGGTGGCTCTTCTTTCCTGCTCGAGCGCGCCTTGCGGAACTGCATGTGCGACAAGACCAGCGCAATCAGCACCGCAAAGCCCACAAAGACCCAGCCGAGATGCTTTGCCAT
>CAYZHX010000166.1:0-7077 GCA_964476905.1 uncultured Terriglobales bacterium | reverse complement strand
GCTGCGGAATCGAGGATCGCCACAGCGAAAATTCCCCAGGACCCGAGCGGTTGAAGAACCGACCAGATGAAATGCGTGTAGCGGGAGAGAATGTGCTTGATCGTTTCCAAAATGAGGAGAGCTTTATTGTAAGCGGTATTTCCGCGCAGATTCAGAACGCGAGTTCCGGTCCATTCCATCCGGACCGATGCAGTTCTCCCAAGACGTCAGACTCGGAGCTGACTATTCCATCATCTCAAACCATCGTTTCTGCTGTTCAGTGAGCGGCTGAGTGCTCGGTCTTGCCCGCGAGTAGATCGAGGGCATGGGCAACGAGCGGCAGAACAGTTCTTAACGATTGCTCGGCGCCTGTAGGACTGCCGGGCAAATTCAAAACCAGAGACTTTCCCAAAGTGGCACACACGCCTCGAGAGAGGGCTGCAAACAGCGTTTGCTTTACTCCTTCGCGCCGCATCAGTTCGGCAATCCCGTCGATTACGCGCTCGCAGACCGCACGCGTGGCTTCCGGTGTCACATCGCGAGAAGCAATTCCAGTACCGCCGGTGGTAACGATGAAACGGGCTTCGCCAGAAAGTTCTCGTAAAGCAGAAGCGATGCGTTCAACATCGTCAGGAACAATCTTGCAGATTTTCACCTCAAAGCCGGCGTCGTCCAACAGAACGCGGAGGCGCGGCCCGGAAGTATCCTGACGAAGGCCTTTATGGCAGGAGTCGCTGACGGTGAGAATGGCGGCGGGAATCTTCACGCGTCGAGAACGTTCTCTTCGGCATCGCGATTGGCTTCATCCAGCAAGCGCAGGCCTTCCATGAGCAGGCCTTGAGTTGAGCGCGTGGTGCTCTGCTCTTTGCTGCTACCAGTGAAATCAATCTCGAACTGTCCTTCAGTCCAGGCCAGCACCTTAAAGACGGCTTCGTCGCCGCGCAGTTTGCCGTAAACCGCATGGTTAATTTGGCCATCGATGAAATACAGATCGCAACGTTCGTTCTTGTTGCTCAGAGACAGGCGACAGTTCTTGTGCCCGAGCTCGAGAGATTGGAACAGATCCATCGTATTCATCTGCTGTAGATTTCCCCGAACGACGGACTCGCCTGGCGCTGCACGGGCCATCTTTTCCAGGGAAATCTTGTCGACAACGCGTTTAAATCGCGCCGAGACTTCTTTCACAAGAAAGGGCTTTTCGATGAGGTCTTCAAGCTGATCCTGCATGGACCGTAGCTGCTCATTGATCTCGCTGCGGGTACCGATGAGGATCGCCGGCAGCCGCGCTGTCTGCGCTCGCGTACGCACCTTCTCGATAAGCTGTTTCCCGTTCAGGCCGGGCATATGGAAGTCAGAGATGACGAGATCCGGAGCCTCCTCCACGATGCGCAGCAAAGCTTCAGCCGAATTCGAGAATGCCTCGACGGCGGCATGCGGGGACACCGCCTGCTTCAGCAGTCCGACGATCATTGGATTATCGTCCACTACAAGGACGCGGATATTGGAAACCATGCTTGCCTATCGGCCTTTCGCTCTCGCCTGCTCTCGGGAGTATTCTCCGCTTTTGCCACCAGACTTTCGTTCCAGCTGGACTCGCTCGATAGTAATGCTTTTGTCCAGCGCCTTGCACATGTCGTAAACCGTAAGTGCCGCGACGCTCGCGGCTACCAATGCCTCCATTTCCACGCCCGTGTTTGCCGTGGTAGTCACCTTCGAGAGCACCGTAACCCCATTCTTATTCAATGTGCAGCTTACGTCGACATGACTAAGGGACAGAGGGTGACACATCGGGATCAGCTCTGATGTCCGCTTGGCAGCCATAATGCCCGCTAGCCGAGCCACTTCGAGCGGGTCGCCTTTGGGATTCCGGGGAAGCGCTGCGAGGACCTCTGTTGACATACGCACGAACGCCGAGGCTTCGGCTTCGCGGCGAGTGGCGGACTTCTCGGAAACATCGACCATGCGTGCGCGCCCAGCGCTGTCGTAATGAGAGAGTTTGCGCGGCATCAGTTTCCGATGGGAAGGACCGTCATCCATTCTCCCGCTTTGAAAGTCTCGCGATCGGGTGGAATCACCAGAAGGCAGTCTGCACGGCCAAATGCAGCGATGTCACCGGAACCCTGCCAGGCCAAGAGCTCGACTCGAGGATCGTTCCACGAGCCGGAAATCTTTCCGGGCAGGAAACGAGTGAGTCCCGTTTTAGTTTTCACGTCCTTTGCGAGCTGCACTTTTCTGCTCAGTGCGGCGGAGGCAGATACTCCAGCCAAGGCTTGCACGAACATGTGGCCGAAAAGCTGGAAGGTGACCATTGTGGAGATTGGATTCCCTGGCAATCCGAAGAAGTAGGTCCAACGTTCCTGAGTTGATCGGGCGCGTGCTCGTCCGAAGACCAGGGGCTTGCCGGGCTGCATTTGTACTCCAGTAAACAGAAACTCGGCACCAAACTCGGCCAGCATATTCTCCACGAGATCATATTCTCCCGCAGACACTCCGCCGCTGAGCAACAACAAATCGTTCTTGAGTCCCTCGGCAATCAACTCTCGCAGCCGCGCGGCTTCGTCGGGAGCTATTGGAAGCTGCACTGGGTCGCCGCCCGCAGCCATTACCTGTGCAGCCAACGAGAAGCTGTTGGAGTTTCGAATCTGGTTTTTGGCCGGTGTGGCTTCGATGGGAACGACTTCATCTCCGGTGGACAAGATCGCAACTCGAGGTCGCGAATAAACGCTGAGGTTCGACATACCGACCGATGCCGCCAACGCAATCTGGGGATGCGAAATTACCACCCCTTTGCTTACGATTTTGTCGCCCTGCCTGGCTTCACTGCCTTGTTTGACAATGTTCTCGCCCGCCGCGATCGACCGAAGAACACGAACACGTTCATCGCGGCGCTCGGTGTACTCGATCATGGTCACTGCGTCGGCTCCGTTCGGTACCGGTGCTCCGGTCATGATCGACAGCGCTTCGCCGCTCTGTAGCTGCGTGAAGCCAGCGGGAAAGCTTCCTCCTGCGCGGATCTCGCCGCGAACCGTTAGCTCAGCCGGGACGCTCTGCAGGTCTTCGCTGCGAACCGCGTATCCGTCCCGAGTAGCGCGCGGAAACGGCGGGAAGTCGCGGTCGGCAACGATGTCTTCCGCGAGAACTCGACCGACAGAATCCAAAATGGAAAGCTCTTCGATGTTTGTCTTTTGGAATGAGCGAACATCCGTTGCATGCGACGCAACCATCTGTCGCGCATCTTCGAAGCTCAGTATTCGTTCAGTTCGAGATTGTGGTTTTGCAGACAGCATGCAATCAAAAAAGGCGGCCACACGGGCCGCCTTTGCCAATTCCGGTTCAACTACTTCTTTTTTCCGTATTGCGTTTGAACCTTTGCGCCCAACTGCTCAAGCATCTGCTTCGCGCCTTCGGCATATGGTCCGGTCGGTTGGAGCTCCAAGTACTTGTTGAAGTCATCGACTGTGCCCTCAGGGGCAACCATCTTGCCGGACTTATCTACCGTAGCTTTCTGAAGCGAATTGATTGCGCGCTGATAGTACGAATCCGCATGGTTGGGATCGGCCTGAATTGACTTGGTGAACGCCGCGTTGGCATCATCGGCCTTACCAGCGTTGGTGAGCACAGCCCCCTCGTTGTAGTAGGCCTGAGAGGCGTGAGTTGGATCCTGCTCAACTTCCTTGTTATACGCATCCACGGCCTCGGGAATCTTGCCGGATTTGGCATACGCCTGGCCGAGGTTGTCGTAGTAGGAGGCCAGCATCGCCTTCGTGTTCGGCGCGGCTGCCGCAGTGCCTGAAGTTGCGAGTTGGACTGCTTTGTTCAGGGCATCGACAGCCTCAGGGTATTTCTTGGCGCCCAAATAAGCAGATCCGAGAACTCCGTACACTTGATGATGCTGCCCGTTGTCCGCTTGCTCAGCCTGCTGCATGACCGCGACAGCCTGATCATAGTTCTTGGCCTGCATATCGGCCTGAGCTTCCTTGAGCTGAGTGTTGAGATTGCCGATTTTGGCATTCTCCTTCTGAATCTCAGCGTTTTTCTTGTTGATCTCCTCAATCTGCTTCTTCTGCTCTTCAGTCAGCTTCGGTTGCTGCTGCTGCATTCCGGGCTTCGGCGGAGGCGGCGCTGCGGCCTGTCCCGGCTGCGCTGGTGTGAGATCGATGTCGAGCTGATTCACATCCTGTTGCAGCGTGGCTTGGAATTGCGTGGTGTAAAGGACTTTGTTGTCCTTTCTGACGGTCACATCGAATTTGCCAGGCGTAATGCCGATGCTGAAGAACTTACCGCTCTTGTCGGTCTTCAGCGTGTATTTGCGACCGGTTTCGACATCCTTCAGTTGAACCTGTGCGCCTGCCATCGGACCGCTGGGGTCTTTGACGTTTCCTTGAACGGTAGTTGTTTGTGCGAACGCGCCGACTGCGCTTGCCAGTAAGAACAGCAGAGCCACAGCTCCTGTTCTGAATCTCATAATCCTCCTCCGATAGTCAGCAGTGAGCGAGTCTCGATTTGCACACATGCCCATTCGACCTGCCAAGGGCAGCAACTCTCGTCTGCTGACAGCTAAACTCGCAGTAAATACAAGGTAAATCGAAGGTCGTACTTACTTCAAGCGGCGGAGCCGTCAAGCGGTTCGACCAGTGACAGTTCTCACACGCGTGGTCTTCACCGCCGTTCGCGCCAGCAAAGGAATGTTCAGACAAGCAACCGCCGCGGCACGCAATGCTGAAGGGAGATTTTGCAGATTCCTAAGACGTTTGGCGCTGTTCAGTGCAGGCTGGATTAACCGGCGATACTCGCAATCATAGTGAGATATAGCCTCCTGAAGCGTGCAGTCACCGCTAAGGAAGCGTCCCACGGCTTTCGCTGCTAGGCGTCCGCTGTGGAGGGCGATGGAAATTCCGTCTCCAGCGAAAGGATCCAGGAACGCTGCTGCATCTCCGGCCAACAGCACTCCATTTTCGGACGTCACCGGGGAAGCGCAAAATATCAGCGGCGCCGTGCTGACGGGATCCCCGGCGGCGCTCCAACTTCGGGAACGCTCTTTGAGATCACGATTTAACGAGAAAACAGATTTTAGGTTTTTCGCGATACTTGGCTTCACCATTGCCGCCGCGTTCACCTTGCCATTGCCGATTGGCTGCACGCCGCAATAGCCGCCGTCGAAGAAATAAAGGTCGCACGAATCGGCGGGGCCTGGGTCGAAAAAATGTCCTTTTAGGCCAATCCAGTGCTCTGTCAGGCCGATTGTTCGCTTCACGAGGTTCGACCAGCGTCCAGTCGCGTTAATTACAGCCCGGAAAACTATTTCCTCAGATGAGAAACGAATTACGAATCGATTTTCAAGTAGAGTTGCACACTCAGCACGGGTCTGGTCTCGCAACACACAGCCTGCCGACGCACACTCATCCCAGAGCGCTGCGTCCAAATGGTAACGCGGAATGCTTGCGGCAGCGGGGGCGATATGCAAAGTCGCGCGTGAGTGATCGACGAACACGCGTGCCTTGCTGATTCGCGGTGCATCGGCAAACTGTTCCTTCCCCACCAAATCGTCGAGCATGCTCAAAGCTTCACCCGAGACGAATTCACCGCAGACTTTCTGTCGCGGAAAGCTGCCGGATTCGAGCAGCAGCACGTCGAAACCCAGACGCGCCGCCGTGATTGCCGCCGATGTGCCCGCGGGCCCTCCGCCGATGACCGCGAGATCAAACTTTTTCTTCATTTCGGCGTTTTCCATAGAATCAGGCCGAATCGCTGGAAGTAGTGAGGTTCGACCAGAAAAGAACTTGCTTTGGAGGCCTTAGCCATTTGGCGAGCTTCAGCGATCGTGTAAGCGCGGCGGATGGAGACTGGAGCATCGTGCCGAGTAAGACGGCTGCGATACATCAGCTTCCCGGCATGGGCCGCAATCCAATGGAACCGATTCCGCTGGAGATCGCTGGCGATCACCGCTAGACGCGCGACTCGCAGCGCCTCATTAAAGAAAACCGCAATCTGCTCGGGCTGTAAATGGTGGAGGAAGAGATTGCAGGAGACCAGATCGAAGCTGCCGGAAGAAAACGGTAACGAAAGAGCGTCGCCGGCCACTCGTGTGAACTTTTCGCGCGTGCCGTTCATGTGAGCCAGAGCGCGATCAAGGATAGTCGCGCGAAGGTGGACTCGATCGGCCATATCTTGAGAGACGTGTGAGACGACATCACCGGTACCTCCTGCAACATCTAAAAGTGTCAGTGAATTCCTCTGATTTTTGCTAGCAACGTCCTCGATGAGATGACGGATGCTCGCGAATCCTCCAAGCCTTCGGTTGATGTCGCGAAGATCGAGCAGGCTATCGCGAACCTCTTCGGACGAGCCCAGATCGTCGTCGAGCAATTCGGGTATTACGACGCGCTTCATTGAGCAGTGACTTTCCTCGTGCAAATGACTCGCAAGATTCCGATGAAGGTCCTAGACGCCTTCCGAATGTCAAACGCTCTCCAATTCTTCCTCGAGCAGCTGTTTGCTATAGAGATCGGCGTAGTACCCCTCGCGCGCGAGCAGTTCGTCGTGAGTGCCGAGTTCGACAATTGATCCTCCGTGCAGGACCGCGATTTGATCGGCTGCCCGTACGGTGGACACACGATGAGAAATGAATATCGTCGTGCGGCCATGCATGATCTCGCGGAGATGCGTGAGAATGCGTTCTTCGGTATAGGTATCAACGCTCGCCAGCGCGTCATCGAGAATCAGAATTCGCGGATTGCGGATGATTGCCCTTGCGATCGCAGTGCGCTGCTTTTGTCCACCGGAGAGGGTTAACCCCCGTTCACCAATCACCGTCGCGTACTTCTGCGGGAATCCCAAGATATCCTGCGCGAGACTCGCGGCTTCCGCTGCACGTTCGACGTCTGCCTCGAACGCATTCTCCACGCCGAAGGCGATGTTCTCGCGAATACTCGTGCTGAACAGGAATGTCTCCTGCGGCACGAAGCCGATGTTCTTGCGCAGCACCTCTAGAGGAAATTCGGTGATCTCGCGGCCGTCGAGCAGCAGCGTGCCTTGCGGCGCATCGTAGATGCGTGGGATAAGGTTGACGAGCGTGCTCTTCCCCGATCCGGTCGGACC
>CAYZHX010000165.1:0-8598 GCA_964476905.1 uncultured Terriglobales bacterium | reverse complement strand
CAGCCACTGGTGCAAAATACGTCCGAAAAGCCGGAGGGCCCTCTGGAACTCCGCGTCTATCCGGATCGCACCTGCCAGGGATCGCTTTATATGGATGATGGCGTGAGTTTTGATTACACAAACGGCAAGTATCTGAGAGTGGACTATACATGCGAGGGTTACGAAGACGCGCTCCGTCTCAAAATCTCGCCGCAAAAAGGAACATTCGCGCCCTGGTTCACGCAAATAAGAACAGTAATTTACGGAGTCAAGCAGCAGCCAAGAACGATTTCCCTGAACGGGAAATCACTCGCTGCGGCATCATTTGACCAGGCAGGGCAAACGCTCACTTTACAATTCGCCAATGTTCCACAAGGAACCGAATTGCGTCTTACATGTGGCGCGCCGGGAGAAAAGGCTGAAATGTGCTTTGCGATCTCGCAAGCACCGACACCATAAAATTATAATCGCTAAGTCTCCAAGGCCGGGATTTGAAGGGTCTTCAGCGTTCCCCAAACCCGAAGATCGGAAGAGGTGACGTTTGGCGATTCCGCAAACTCAACGCTAAAATGAAACTTGAAGGCCGACGTAGCTCAGTTGGTAGAGCAGTCGATTCGTAATCGACAGGTCATCGGTTCAAGTCCGATCGTCGGCTCCAGTTCCGCTTTGCCCACCTCTTGCAACTGTTATTTTGCAGGTACTGCCCGCCCGTACTCTGACGATCTCCCCAGGCGATCGAAGTACTGATATGCAGCCAATGCAATTTCGCTGATCGCCTCCTGGCCGGCAGGCTCGTCGTGGAGGTAACTCGTCATAACGCAGATAACGAATGGACGATTGGGAACGAACACGATCCCCGAATCGTTGCGCACGGCTTCGAGTTCGCCAGGTTTATTTGCGATCACCACGTCAGGTGGGAGCAATTTGGGAATGCCGCTGTCCTTCGGAGTCGACAGGACTTTGAAGAAATCGGCAGTGAGCTCCTTATTCAGCAGCTTATTGCGGTAGATATCTTCAAGCAGCGTCATCATCTCACGCGGGGTAGAGACGTTCTCGCGACCTTGGCGCGCTGCTTCCAGGTCCATCATTTTGCGGCGGAGATGAGTATTCTTGAGTCCGAGGCTCGCTAGCATCTGCTCGACGTTATTCATTCCGACATGATCGATCAGCACGTTTGCTGCTGAGTTGTCGCTCACTGCAACCATCATCGTCGCCAGGTCGCGGTTGGTGACGCGCGTCACACCTGGCGTGAGGCCAAGCATGATGTAGCTGTCCGGCACGAGGTCTTCGGAGCGAACGGTATAGAGGTCATCTAGGCGCGCTACGTTCTTCTCGCCACCTCGCCCGCGCTGTTCCTGCTGATAGAGCTCAGCCAACACGGTGATTTTGATCGAGCTTGCCTGGGCGAAAACATCATCAGCGTGGAGCAAGTACGTGTCGCCATTGGTTAGATCGCGGATCGCGATTCCCATGACACCATCAAGCCGGCGGTCCACTTCGGCGATCCGATCCTGAAGCTTCTGCCAGAGCGCCGGCTGCTTTTCTTTAGTCGGAGTTTGTGGGCAGCACGACGGAGTGGTCTGTGCCCAAGTCATTAATGGTAAGAAACAGAAAGTCAGTGAGAAGAGGAGGAGTGTGGCTTTCATTCCGGAAAAGGTTAGATTTCAGATCGACGTGAATCAAGCGGTCTCGCGACGTGAAGAGCCGGAAGCGCGTGCAGCGGAGCTGAAGGCGTTCACAGCTTTCTGCTCGTCGTCATAGCTCTCGAACACCGTAATGAGTTTCGTGATCTGGAGCAGATCCCCAACGCGCTTAGTGAGGTGGAGTAGTTTGATGTCTCCGCCGGCGTTGCGTGCGCTCGTGAACAAGCTAACCATCGTGCCAATGCCGCCGCTATCAATGTAGTTGACGTTGGCCAGATTCAGGACAATGCGGTTGTTCTCAGGGAGATCTTTCTTAATTGTGTCACGCAGCTGGCTGGCCTCTTCGCCGAAGACAATGCGCCCATTACAGTCGATGATCTTCACGCCGCCCAGCATCCGGGCTGAAAGTTTTAGAGACATAGGAGCCCCCACTAAAGTTGGCCGCAAGCCTACTACCTGTGCCAAGGCATTGCAAGGGTACACAACCGACAAGTGCAGTCGCGGGGTGTCTTTGCGCTGACCCAACGGGAGTGTTCCGGCTAGATCGTCTCGGAACACTGACGAGCGCGGATTCTAATGCGCGCTTTGGAGCTCGGGTTCCGGTTTCACCGAGCGCAGTTTGCCTCCCGGAATCGGGGCAAGTAGCTGTTCTTTCCGATAGACCAGATTGGTGGCATTGAAGGTGGCTAATTCGAAGCCGTGGCCATGAGTGATGGCATCTGTCGGGCAGGCCTCAACGCAGTAACCGCAGAAGATGCAGCGGTTGTAGTCGATGTTATAGACAGCCGCGTAGCGTTCGGCGCCGCTGATGCGATTTTCTTCCGTGTTCTCAGCCGCTTCGATGTAAATGCAATTCGATGGACACGCCGCCGCGCACAAAAAGCACGCGACGCACTTTTCCAGTCCATTCTCGTCCCGTTGCAGAACGTGCAATCCGCGAAAGCGCTCCTGGAACTTCGCACCGCGCAGAGGGCCCGGTCCGTCGGGATAGTTCTCAACGACCGTAGGCTTAAACATCTCCTTGAAGGTGATGGACATGCCCTTTGCAATCGCGGCAATGTTCTTGACGATGGACATGTTTCGATTATACCTATCGTGATTTTGCTGGCAGATCTACAGCGGCTTGTCCGGAACGACCTCGACGAACTCGACTCCGAGTTTGTTCCCCTGTCGGAACCGTACAACGGCTTCAACGACGTTCGTGGCTCGCGAGCCAGGCTCAACGATACTCAACCGAAGTTGCTGCCCGACCCTGAGCGACTCAATCGCTGACGCGTTCGGAGCTTCCAGGCCCATCCCGCTGCCGCTCACTTCAGATACGACGCCCAGCTCGCGCCCGTTCTGATCGTAGACGCGTGCTTCCTCAGTGAATCCTAAGCGCGGAAATTTGCGGATGTGCTTGAGAGAGCTCACTTGGCGAGGACCAGCTTGGCGATAGTCTGAAGCTGCATGTTCGAAGTTCCTTCGTAGATCTTGCCGATCTTGGAATCGCGGAAAAACTTCTCGACAGGGTACTCTTTAACGAAACCATTGCCGCCAAAGATTTCCACCGCGAGCGAGCTTACCCGCTCAGCAACCTGCGAAGCAAAGAGCTTCGTCATGGCAGCTTCTTTTACAAAGCTTTGCCGCGCATCTTTCATGCGGGCTGCGTTGTACACCATGAGGCGGGCAGCTTGGATGTCGGTTGCCATCTGCGCGAGTTGGAATTGAACGCCCTGGAACTCCGAAATGGATTTACCAAACTGCTTTCGCTCCTGCGAGTACTTTGCGGCGGCATCCCACGCGCCTTGGGCGAGCCCGAGCATCTGCGCACCGATGCCGATGCGTCCTTCGTTAAGAGTTTCAATCGCGATCTTATAACCCTTGCCTGCTTCACCTAAAACGTTCTCTTTTGGAACGCGCAGATCTTCCATCAGCAATTCGCAGGTACTGGAAGCGCGAATTCCGAGCTTATCTTCTTTTTTGCCGACAGAAAACCCGGAGAAACTCTTTTCCACGATGAACGCCGTGATTCCTCGATATCCAGCGGAAGGATCGATGTTCGCGAACAGAATGAAGATTCCGGCTTCTTTGCCATTGGTGATCCACAGCTTGCGTCCGTTGATTACGTAATCGTTGCCCCGCAGCTCGGCGCGCGTTTGCATTGCGAACGCATCCGAGCCTGATCCGGCCTCACTCAACGCATAAGCGCCAACGCTATCGGCAGCCATGCGCGGCAGATAACGTCGCTTCTGCTCTTCAGTCGCCCAGCGCAACAGAGCGTTGTTTACCAACGTGTTCTGGACGTCAACCAGAACTCCAGCCGAGGGATCGATACGCGAGATCTCTTCGACGGCTAGAATAGCCTCAAAAAAAGTGCCTGCCCCACCGCCGTACTGCTCTGGAATCTCAATTCCCATGAGACCGAGCTGGAAGAATTGCTCGATGAGAGAGTGATCGAACGCCTGCTTCTCATCCATTTCACGTACGAGCGGACGTAGTTTCTCCTCGGCAAACTGGCGCACGTTATCACGAAAGAGAATTTCGTCTTCAGTAAGGCTGGTAAGCGGAGTTGGAGGAGCGCTCGCGTCGATCACGGCTTCAGGCATGAATCACTCCGATGCGGGAGAAACAGGTGATTTTATCATCCGAAAACTTGAAGACTAGGTGGAAAGGATGTGGAGCGGGGTCATTCCCAGGAGTATTGGTCTGTGGGCGATTTGTTCGATGTACGGCGATTGCGGTCATGCAGAACCTGATCTGATTGTTGCATCCTATAAGGTTTGCACACGAGGAACTTGGAATGCCGGGAGAGCTCGACACCACGGCTTTGAGGACAGAACCATCTCCCAAGCGCGGGACTACAGTCCTCGTCAACGATCCGCTCTGGTACAAAGACGCAATCATCTACGAAGTTCACGTGCGCTCGTTCTACGACTCCGTGGACGACGGCATGGGCGACTTCCCAGGCCTGACGAAAAAGCTCGACTACATCCAGGATCTCGGCGTTACCGCTATTTGGGTGCTGCCGTTCTGCCCGTCGCCGTGGAAAGACGACGGTTACGATATCTCTGACTACACCGACGTCCACCCCGCGTATGGCACCCTGCGCGACTTCGAAGTTTTTCTTCGCGAGGCGCATCGCCGCGATCTGCGCGTGATTACGGAGCTGGTTCTCAACCACACCTCCGATCAGCATCAGTGGTTTCAGCGCTCTCGTCGCGCAAAACCCGGATCGCATTGGCGGAACTTCTACGTCTGGAGTGACACGCCGGAGAAATACAAAGAAGCGCGCATCATCTTTAAGGACTTTGAGCCGTCGAATTGGACCTACGATCCGGTCGCGAAAGCTTACTACTGGCATCGATTCTTTGCTCATCAGCCAGACCTGAACTATGACTATGCCCCGGTGCGTAAAGCGATGCTGCAGGCCATGGATTTCTGGCTCGACATGGGAGTCGATGGCCTGCGTCTCGATGCCGTTCCTTATCTTTACGAACGCGAAGGCACAAACTGTGAGAACCTGCCCGAGACGCATGACTTTCTGAGAGAGATTCGCAAGCACATCGACGAAAAGTATCGCGACCGGATGATTCTTGCGGAAGCCAATCAGTGGCCGGAAGACGCGATTGCCTATTTTGGGAGTGGCGACGAATGCCACATGGCTTTCCACTTTCCCGTTATGCCGCGGCTGTTTATGGCGCTGCGCATGGAAGATCGCTACCCGATCACTGACATCCTGCAGCTCACCCCCGCGATTCCCGAGAACTGCCAATGGGCTCTTTTCCTGCGCAATCACGATGAGCTCACGCTGGAGATGGTAACCGATGAAGAGCGCGATTACATGTATCGCATGTACGCGGAAGACCGACCGATGCGCATCAACCTCGGCATTCGCCGCCGCCTCGCGCCGCTGCTCGGAAACGATCGCCGCAAGATCGAGCTGATGAACGCGCTGCTGCTTTCGCTGCCCGGCACGCCGGTCATCTATTACGGCGACGAAATCGGCATGGGCGATAACTTCTATCTTGGCGACCGTAATGGTGTGCGTACTCCGATGCAGTGGAGTTCCGACCGCAACGCCGGTTTTTCGCACGCGAATCCTCAGAAACTGCACCTGCCGGTGATCATCGACCCCGAGTACCAGTACGAATCCGTAAACGTGGAGGCGCAGCAGAACAACGCGAATTCGCTCCTCTGGTGGACGCGCCGAATTCTTGCGCAGCGCAAACGATCAAAAGCATTTGGACGCGGATCGCTGGAATTTCTCACGCCCGAAAATCGACGCGTAATCGCGTTTATTCGGCAGTACGAGGACGAGCGAATTCTCGTTGTGGCCAATCTATCTCGATTCGTCCAGCCCGTAGAGCTGGATTTGCGTAGCTTCGCGGGGTTCAAGTTGGTCGAGATGTTCGGCGGAACTGAGTTCCCAGCGATCAGCGAGCGACCTTATCTGGTCACTCTTGGTCCTCATGCCTTCTATTGGTTCATCCTGGAGCCCCTGCAGAATCTTGCCGAGGTATCGATTGGCTCGCGATTTGGTGAGCATCGTGATCGTCCAATCCGTATCCCATCCTGGGGCTCAGTCTTTACAGGACCGGGGGAATCGGCTCTAACTCGATTGCTTCCGGCCTTCCTGCGTGGACGTCCGTGGTTCTTGAGTCGCAGCCGGCGCATTCGCGCGACCGAGCTTTCCGACGTAATCGAGGTTCCCGACACCAACTCCTATCTCGTGCTGATCAGGGTCGAGTTCGACGAAGGTGAGCCGGAAATTTATCAGCTGCCCCTCTCGGTTGCGCATGGTGCCGAAACGGAACAGGTCGCTGCCAATCTGCCCGACTTCATCCTTGCGCATCTTGAATCGACCGAGAGCAAAGGGCTGCTATACAGCGCATTCCGCGATCGCCGCTTTCCGGACGCTTTGCTCGGCATGATTTCACGCCGACGCCGGGTTCGCACCCATCGTGGCGAACTCGTCGGTTCGCACACGCGCTCACTGCGGCGGATTCTTGGGCCGGAACGGCCAAGCCTGGAGGCGTCAGTCCCGCGTCCTTCGCCGCAGAACAATACCGGCATCTTTTTCGGCGACCGTTTGACCATGAAGGTTTATCGCCGTCTCGAATCGGGGCCAAATCCTGAGCAGGAGATACTCGAGTGGCTAACGGCCGAAGGCTTCAACAATGCTCCGCATCTCGCGGGACACATCGAATATCGCAACAGCCTTGGAGACGTGACGACCACCGCGATTCTCGAGGCCTACATCACGCATCAGGCGAACGGATGGAATTATGCGCTTGATAACCTCGGATTATTCCTCGAACGCGCGTTAG
Source organism: uncultured Terriglobales bacterium (assembly GCA_964476905.1). GTDB lineage: Bacteria > Acidobacteriota > Terriglobia > Terriglobales > Acidobacteriaceae > Gp1-AA112. The sequence goes on along the minus strand of CAYZHX010000165.1, from coordinate 1,667 downwards.
CCGCACAGGATGATCCTCGACTCGCGAATGTGAAGTCAGGTACGCCAGTGGATCTCGAACGAGAGCCTGCGCCGCAGGTAGTCTGTGATCTAGTTGGTTCATTTCAGGAAATGTCGCGCCTCCTGGGACAACGCACTGGCGAGTTACACATCACCCTCGCGCGCAATCACGAGGACGCCGCTTTCATCCCCGAGCCGTTCACTGACTTTTATCGCCAAGGCCTCTACCACGGCATGCTCGGGCATGCGACGCGATGTTTTACGCGTCTGCGAAGTACGATTCGGCACTTGCCTGAGGACGTTCGCGGCGACGCCGAGAAGTTGCTCAATCGTGAGAATGAATTGCGAGCACGATTGAAGCCGCTACGCGATCATCGCATTCCCACGATCCGCATCCGGATTCACGGCGATATGCACCTCGGCCAGGTTCTCTTTACGGGCAAGGATTTCGTCTTCATCGATTTTGAAGGCGATCCTCGGCGTTCGATCGGCGAGCGTCGCATCAAGTACTCGCCATTGCGTGACGTGGCGGGAATGTTGCGTTCGTTCCACTATGCCGCACATGCGGTGCTCTATGGAAAGGTGCCCGGCATCATTCCGCAAAAGGAATCGAGCGGACAGCTGCACCGCTGGGCCGGATTCTGGTATCGCTGGATCGGCGCCGCATATCTGCACGGATATCTCAGCGCGCAGGGAGTAACGCCGCTGTTGAACATCGGGGGGGATGAACTCCGCATCCTGCTGGATGCGTACCTACTGGAGCGAGGAATGATTGAAGTACTCTCCGACCTGCAGAACCGTCCGGAGTGGGCGCGAATTCCCATTGTGGGCATTCTGGAAATCCTCGGACCAGAACCGTGAGATTTCCCCGATCGAGCGGACTGCTGTTGCATCCGACGTCTTTGCCCGGTCCGTTTGGGATCGGCGATTTCGGGCCTGCGGCCTGGGAATTCGCTGACTTCCTCGCTAACGCCGGGCAGTCGATCTGGCAAATGCTGCCGCTAGGTCCCACCGGATACGGAGATTCGCCGTATCAATGTTTCTCCGCGTTCGCCGGCAATCCAGCACTGATCAGCCTCGCCCGTTTGGTCGATCAAGGCTTGCTTGATAGGCGCGACATCGACAATCTCCCGCATTTCTCCGCAGATCAAGTCGAATATGAGCGTGTAAACGAATTCAAGCGGCAAAAGCTCTGTCTTGCTTTTCAGAACTTCGCTTGTGCGGCCCCAGCAGAGACGAACCGGCGGTTCGAGGAATTTAAGGAAGCGGAGAAGTCGTGGCTCCCCGATTATGCGCTTTTTCGCGTACTTAAAGATAAGTTTGGCGGCGTCGCCTGGCCCAAATGGGATCCAGAATTCGTCCACCGCGAACCTGCCGCGCTAGCACGCGCTCGCAGGGACTTCTCGCGAGAGATCAGCGGGGAGGAATTTCTACAGTTCGTCTTGTTTAATCAATGGTATGCCCTTAAGGATTACTGCCGCGACAGGAAGATCCGCATCATGGGCGATCTGCCCATCTACGTCGCGCAGGACAGCTCCGACGTCTGGATCAATCCCGAGTATTTCTGCCTCGACCAGAATGGGAATGCGGAGAAGGTCGCTGGAGTTCCTCCCGATTACTTCAGCGCCACCGGGCAGTTATGGGGAAATCCGCTCTATCGCTGGGACC
>CAYZHX010000164.1:0-8623 GCA_964476905.1 uncultured Terriglobales bacterium | reverse complement strand
TCACGCGTCAATTGCGCGCGTTCTTCTATCGCCATGTGCTCGGCAATCCGCAACGACTCAGTGCCATGGCCAAACTGTTGCGGTTTTATCAGCGCTCGGGCTTGCAGACTCTGGCGCGATCTTCCGGACTGCTTCGCTTAATGGGTGTCGCGAAGTTAGAGCAGCTGCAGCCGAAGATAGACGACAAGTTCTTCTTTGACCAAATCGGGAAAGTGTTCCCTGCCACGGGAGAGCGTCGCGCGACCGTGGCGCTACACGCCGGATGCATCGCCAGCGTTGCCTTCTCTGCTCTGAACGACGCTACCATTCGCGTGCTAACTAAGAACGGCGTTGAAATCTGGATCCCACAGAACCAGAACTGCTGCGGTGCTCTTCAGGCCCATGCGGGTTATCGCGACGAAGCGCGAAGGCTTGCGTGCCAGAACATCGCGGCGATGCTCGATGATCGCTTCGATGCCATCGTGACGAACGCCGCCGGCTGCGGCTCAACGCTGAAAGAATACGGCGATCTTCTGCGTGAAGACGCGAAGCACGATGAAGCGGAGAGGTTCGCAAAAAAAGTGAAGGATGTAACCGAGTTTTTGGACGAGCTCGGCTTGCGGCCGCCTGTACGCAAATTGAACATCCGAGCCACCTATCAGGATCCATGCCATCTCGCTCATGGCCAGCGCATTCGCAACGCGCCTCGACAACTGTTGCGCACAGTTGGTCTTGAACTGGAAGAGATGCCGCATTCCGACCAATGTTGTGGCAGCGCCGGCAGCTATAACGTCACCCAGAACGATCTGTCGATGAAGATTCTCGACGCGAAGATGAGTGACATCGGCTGCACTTCGCCAGAACTGGTCGTTACCGCGAATGTAGGCTGCATGCTGCAACTGCGTGCCGGAATGGAACGCGTCGGTCGCTCAGTTCCCGTCAAACATGTTGTTGAGGTGCTGGACGAGTGCTTCTGATTCGAGAGCGCCTATCAGTAAAGTCGGAACTCCATTTCAATATCCAACCTCACGGCGACAGGCTGGCCATCTTTGCTCGCTGGCTGGAATTTCCATTTTTGAAGTGCAGCGATTGCCTGCTGATCGAGGCTGCGTTCGAGTGACTTGGTAACCTGAATGTCGCGCACGTTTCCACTCGAATCAACGACGGCGGAAAGCTGGACTGTGCCCGAGATCTTCTTCTTTCTTGCGCGCTCGGAATACTCGGGCTCCTGTTGTCGAATCGTGTGAGGAGCTTTGATACCGCATCCAACGCGATATACGGCCGATCCATCTTCCAGATGGCCCACAATCTCCGAAGCACCGGAACAACTCGCTGCGCTGGGCGCGGGCACCTCACGATAGTCGGCGGGAATTTCGAACAGTGCTGGATCTAGTATCGCGGTGGAGATCTCCGACGCTTCGGCCGTAAACGGTGTCTGCAGCTCCTGTCCTCGGCGACGCTTCACTTCTGCTTTCGCGGGAAGCAGGTCAGGTGTAAGCGTGCCATCGCTGCGAAGATAGTGATCCGGCATATCGAAGGCCCTTTTTGTATCGGCATTTTTATCTTTGGGAGCCGGACACTCCGGTAGCCACGGGACCTGGATGTACCATCCATCACGCTGCTGCACGAGGACAGAGGCGAGGGGCTGATTCTCGGGACACGATTCGGGGATGGGATCCTTGTAGATGAAGATTCGAACGTGCTGCGCATCGAAGCCGAGGAGCTTCTGGAATTCTCCCGTCTCTTCGATTTCACGCCTCGTTCTCATTCGGCACGACGATGGTCCCGCATTTGGAGCAGGATCATCCTCGCCGGCATCCGGCCTGAGCTCAATCGGCTGTACGCGGTAGGTCTTCGCTTGCGGATCGAGGTGCACAATGCGGTTCAGGTCGCACTGGCGGATATTCACGCGTCCGGCTTCAGGGAATTCGACGCGAATGCGATCACCACGTACATAGACGACGGTGTCCGAATTCGGGATCGGCCTTCCTGTCGTGTGCATTCGGTATTTCAGATCTGCGAAGCAGAAGCTGGAGAGGAGAAATGATGCGACTGCGAGACGAGTAGCCATAGAAATTCCGAGACAGAGTACCGCTTCTAAAGCGGTACGGGAAGGCGGAATACTTTTGCGGCAAGTTCCCTGTCGAGGTCGCGGCCCGTCTGGGTGGGCGCGCGAAAGCATTTACAATTGAGCCAGTCAGCTCGTGGCTACAGTCACTCAACCTGCCGCATCGGGCGAGCGCTCGGCTATTCCTGCGCTCATGCAGGCGGCAGTGTATCGCGGCGTTGATGATGTGCGCGTCGAGACCGTTCCCGTTCCGGAGATTGGGCGGGGCGAGGTTCTGATTCGCGTCAACACGTGCGGAATTTGCGGGACCGATCTGAAGAAGATCCATACCGGTTCGCATTCGGCGCCGCGGATTTTCGGTCATGAGACTTCCGGCGTGATCGCCGCGGTCGGGACCGAAGTTGAGGGATTTGCTGTCGGCGATCGGGTCATGGTCTTCCATCACATTCCCTGCGGTAATTGCTTTTACTGTGAGCGCAAGGTCTTTGCGCAGTGTCCCGTGTACAAGAAGGTCGGCTGCACCGCCGGCTTCGAGCCGTCGGGCGGAGGATTCGCGGAATACGTTCGCGTGATGGATTGGATTGTACGACGCGGATTAGTGAAGATTCCGGACGGCGTCTCGTTCGAGCAGGCTGCTTTTGTCGAACCGGTAAACACCTGCTTGAAGGGAGTCGAGGCGCTGAGGCTTGTCCCGGGTGAGACTGTGTTGGTCATTGGACAGGGCCCAATCGGCATTATTTTGGCTTCTTTGGCCCTGCGGGCAGGTGCCCGTGTGATTGCTTCCGATTTGTATGAACAGCGGCTTACAATGTCTCTGGAATATCAGATTTCCGAGACCATCGACGCCTCGAAATCGGAGATGGTAAGGGAAGTCCGCTCTCTCACGGATGGTCGCGGTGCCGATGCAGTAATGCTGGCGGTAGGCGGCAATGGTCTGATTCGGCCGGCAATGGATGCGGTTCGATTTGGGGGCCGTGTAATGCTTTTCGCTCAAACGGCAAGGGGAGAGGCAACTATCGATCCTGCTGCAGTTTGTGTGGATGAAAAAACGTTGATGGGCTCGTATAGCGCTTCCGTTGAGTTGCAGGCTGAGAGCGCGCAACTGGTTTTCGGCGGAGAAATTGATTTCGCAGGCTTGATCTCGCATCGCTTTCCATTGACCGAGGCGGTGCAAGCTCTGGATCTGGCTGCCAATCCGCAGCCCGATTCGATGAAGATTGTGATTCAGCCGACTCAGTGAGACATGGAAGCCCCCGCGTTCCTAAGGACAAAGATTTGAACGGAACCATGAAGGCCGCCGTCCTCTACGGCAAAGAGGACGTAAAAATCGAGAAGGTGCCCATCCCCCGCGTAGCCGAGGGAGAGGTTCTGATTAAAGTACAGGTGGCCCTCACCTGCGGCACCGATCTCAAGGTCTTCCAGCGCGGATACCACGCGCGAATGATCCAGCCCCCAGCGCTCTTCGGACACGAACTCGCCGGAACGATCGAAGAAGTAGGCGCAGGCGTGAAGGGCTTCCGCCCGGGAATGCGCGTTGTCGCGCTGAATTCCGCGCCGTGCGGCGTGTGCTTCTTCTGCCTGAAAAAGCAGCCGAACTTGTGCGAGGACTTGCTTTTTATTAACGGAGCCTATGCCGAGTACATCAAAGTTCCTGGCCGCATCGTTGAAATCAACATGCTGCGGATTCCAGATAACGTCAGCTTCGAAGCGGCAGCCATGTGTGAGCCGCTGGCGTGCGTCCTGCACGGACTGAATGAAACGCATCCTGAGCCGGGTGACAGCGTCGTTGTGATCGGCGCCGGGCCGATTGGGTTGATGTTCATGCAGGTTGCCAAACTGAGCGGCACCCATGTAATCGCCGTTGTGAAACGCGATGAACAGGTAAAAGACGCGCAACGCTTTGGCGCGGACGACGTTGTACAAATCACAGGAATCGACGATTCCATCGAAGCAGTTCGCGCTCTCACGCCAAAGAAACGTGGCGCCGATGTTGTGATCGAGGCGGTTGGACGTCCGCAAGCGTGGCAATGGGCCGTGGACATGGTCCGCAAAGGCGGCACTGTCAACTTCTTCGGCGGATGCGCCAGCGGGACGAAAGTGGAACTCGACACCCAGCGTTTGCACTACTCACAGATCACGCTAAAGGCAACGTTCCACCACACTCCCGAAATGGTACGAAAAGCTTTCGGCCTGATTACCCAGAACAAGATTCAAAGCTCCGATTATGTGACCGGCGAAGCCCCTCTCTCGAATCTGAAAGAAGTGCTGCAGAAGATGCTCGATCGGAGCGGCCAGATTAAGACGGCCATCATTCCGGGCCGGCACTGATTGCGGATGTCGTCGCAGATGCCAAGCTCCCTGGCCCAGAGTGGAACAAGCAGCGGATGGTCCGTCCTTCCCCCTGAATACGCAATCCCGCAAACCCCGCCATCTCTCAATGAAGCACGCGCGTATTGCGAGCGCCTAGCGCGCAGCCACTACGAGAACTTCAGCGTTGCGACGTGGTTCTTGCCCGCGAAGCTGCGTCCCCATTTTTACAGCATTTACGCCTACTGCCGTATCTCCGACGATCTCGGCGATGAGGTCGGCAATGCGCAGCAGTCGCTGGCGTTACTTGACGAGTGGGAGCAACAGCTGAATGCTTGCTATGCCGGAGCGCCGCGACATCCGGTCTTTGTTGCGCTGCGTCCGACGATTTTGGAGTGCAACATTCCACGCGAACCATTCGCGAATCTTTTGGTCGCGTTTCGCCAGGATCAGATCGCTACCCGGTACCCGACTTTCGACGATCTGCTTGGATACTGCATGAACTCGGCGAATCCAGTCGGTCGCCTCGTACTGTATGCCTGCGGCTATTCCGATTTGGAACGCCAGCGGCTTTCGGATTTCACCTGTACAGCACTCCAACTCGCAAACTTCTGGCAGGATGTTTCCGTCGACTACGGCAAAGGGCGCATCTACCTTCCGCTCGAGGACCTCGAGAAATACGGAGTTTCTGAAAGTGAAATTGCCGAGCGGCGTTTCACACCACAATTCCGTCAACTCATGCAGTTCGAAATACAGAGAGCACGCGAGTGGTTTCAGCGTGGTCGTCCGCTATTCGGGATGGTCGATCGCGAACTCGCCATCGACATCGAGCTGTTCAGCCGCGGAGGCGAAGAGATTCTGAATTGCATCGAACGCCAGGATTTCAATGTCCTATGCTCTCGTCCTGCCATTTCCAAGTCGCGGAAATTGGCTTTGGTGGCGAAAGCAGCCGCCCAAGCGCTGTGGAGTAGGCTGTGAACGACCCACGTATCAATCTCGGATATGCCGTTTGCCGCGGGATTGTACGGCGTCAAGCACGCAACTTCTACTACTCATTCCTAGCTCTTCCTCGCGCCAAACGCAATGCGCTGTCTGCCGTTTATGCATTTATGCGCCACGCCGATGATCTCAGTGATGATCAGACTCGTTCAGTCGAAGAACGTCAGGCGCGGCTCAGCAGTTGGCTGGCAGAGTGGCATCGGGTTCAGGAGGGCACGCCGAGCGACGATCCTGTTTTTCTAGCTCTGGCCGACGCGCAAAAGAAGTTCAGGATTCCGGCTGAATTGCTTGATCAACTGGTGCAAGGAACGAGCATGGATCTTGAACTGGCAACCCAGGAAATCGCCCATCAGCCCCAATCCAGTGGAAGAACTGCGACTCTCACTGCTGTTCGCGCGCACCGGACCTTTGCAGAACTGTATCGCTACTGCTATCTGGTCGCGTCCGTAGTAGGACTGGTATGCATTCGCATTTACGGCTATGAAGACCGGCGAGCCGAAGATTTAGCCGAGCGCTGCGGTGTTGCCTTTCAGCTGACCAACATTATTCGGGACGTGAAGGAAGACGCGTCCCTCGGACGGGTGTATTTTCCTGAAGAGGATCTCGCGAAATTCGGCTTGTCTGTCGAAGAATTTTTGAATCAGGGAGGCAAGCGCCTCGATCCAGAGCGTCTGCGGGCCTTGCTCGCGTTCGAGGCAGAACGAGCTCGCGAATATTACAAATCCGGGTTCGAGCTGATCCCATTGATTCATCGTGACAGTCGCGCGGCGCTGTGGGTGATGATCACGATATATAGCCGATTGCTTGCGAAGATCGCGAAGAGTAACTACGACGTGCTTAATCGCCGCGTTCGTCTAAGTACTGCCGAAAAACTCTCGATACTCGGGCGCGGGCTACTGAAGTCCGTTTTTCGTACTGTATAGCTCATCGACATGAACACACATCTGACTGCCAGAGTGGGAATCGCCGGGGGTGGTATCGCCGGACTCTCCGCTGCCTGCGCTCTGGCGGACGCAGGATTTCAAGTTACCGTTTTCGAGCGGCGTCCTTACGTTGGCGGACGCGCGTCTTCCTACGAGCATCCTGGAACGGGAGAGACGGTCGACAATTGTCAGCACGTCCTGCTGGGCTGTTGCACTAATCTTCTCGATTTCTATCGCCGTATCGGAGCCTCGGACAAAATTCGCTGGTTCGACAAACTGACGTTCATTGAACCCAGCGGACGCAGATCCGAAATTGCGCCGTCGGCGTTACCTGCGCCGCTACACACAGCGCCATCATTCCTGAAAGCGGCATCGCTTTCAATCGTCGACAAACTGGCGATCGCCCGCGCCATGGTCGCGCTCATGGGAGCGCTCCCTCCGGACAGCTCGAAGAGCTTCCTTGATTGGCTGCGTGAGCATCATCAGACGCAACGAGCCATCGATCGCTTCTGGAAAGTGGTTCTAGTCAGCGCAATCAACGAAGACCTAGATCGGATCTCACTGCGCTACGGCGCGCAAGTCTTTCGCGAATCATTCCTGAAGTCTGCAGAAGCCGGAAGGATGGGCGTGCCCACTGTTCCGCTCTCCGATCTCTACGCCATGGCCGTCGGCTACATCGAGCAGCACGGCGGTCGCGTTTTATTGCGCAACAGCGTTGAGAGGGTGGTTCCAAGTTCGGAGCAGGTTGTGCTTCAGGGGGCAGGACTAGCGGAGTCCTTCGATTACGCGATTCTCGCCGTCCCTTACTACGCACTCGGAAAGCTGCTACCAGCCCAGAATGGAGCAGGAGCCCTAAGCACCGCACTTCGGCAGCAACTCGAAAGTTTTGAGAGTTCGCCGATCACGGGAATCCATCTCTGGTTCGATCGCGAGATCACCGATCTTCCGCATGCGGTGCTGCTCGACCGCAGAATTCAGTGGATGTTTCAGAAGTCGAAGCTTCAGCCGCAACGTCAACAGAGCGATCCGCAGGGAAGCTATATCGAGGTGGTGGTCAGCTCATCGAAGTCGCTGGTCGAAATGGGACGACAGGAAATCATCGACCGTGCTCTACGCGAATTGGCTGATTTTTTTCCTGTCGTGAAAAATGCCACACTATTAAAAGCAACCGTGGTCAAAGAAATCCATGCTACCTACTCCGCGCTGCCTGGTTCGGATTCCTACCGGCCCAGTACTCATTCGCCATGGCCGAGAATCTTTCTAGCAGGAGATTGGACCGCAACAGGATGGCCAGCAACTATGGAAGGTGCGGTTCGGAGCGGATATCAGGCCGCTCAGGCGCTCGCGGAATGCGTAGGCAGCAGTCAGACATTCTTAGCACCGGATTTGTCCCCAAAGGGTTTAATGCGGCTGTTCGCCTGAATCATCTACGTCCTGAGCAGCACAATCCCGCACAGCACCAGGATCCCAGAAATCCATCTGCGCTTCGTGACGTGTTCTTTCAATATGAATTTGGCTCCGATCAGATTCAGCAGGAAGCTCATCGATGCCGAAGCGGGAATGACGATGCTCAAATCGATAATCGAAAGAGCGGCGAGCATGGTAAAGAAGCTCAGCGTCATCGCCATGAGTCCAATGAAGAACCACGGTTCGGTGAGCACGCCGCGAACTATCCCCCAGACTCCGGCTCGGCGGCGAATCAGGCCGAAGTCGCCTACGCGGCGCATGGCTTTTGCCGTGGACATGTCTCCAGCGGAGTTGAGGCCGACTAACACAAGAATCATCACCCACGTAGCCAATAGGCTGTGATGGTTCACGAACGTGCCTCCGGATTCATTTCGAGGTGCGGACTGACCCCTTCAGGGGTTGGCACTACGGTCAGCGAATGGCCCCCGGTAATCAATCCCACTCCGAGACTGATCAACACGATCCCGATCCAGCGCGTAAGAGGAACATGCTCGCCCAGCATGAAGTGCGCAAGCAGTGCTGTGAGCACATAACCAAACGTTGTGGAGGGCATGATGTAGGACAGGTCCGCCCAGGACAGCGAGGCCAGATAAGAAAAATAAAACAGTGCCAGTAGAGCGATACCAAGGGCCACGTATGGATGAAGCGGCGCAAGAATCAGATCGCGAAGACGATGGACTGAAATGGCTCCAATCTGCTTCATCCCCTTGGCGACGTAAACGTCACCCAATGTGCTGCCAATCACGATGAAGGCCAGCAACAGATAACGCAGAAAGCTCATGCTGTAGACGTGCCGGTGCGTAGGAGTGCTTTGTTCGACTTCTTGCATTTCCGATAATTGTAAAAAGGACTAGATGTGCAGGGTACCAGATGGGTTTCA
>CAYZHX010000163.1:0-8810 GCA_964476905.1 uncultured Terriglobales bacterium | reverse complement strand
GTTCCGCTTCGCTCAAACCGTGCCCCGATACGAACCTGTGGACTGCTTTGGCTGCCGGGTTGAAGCCGCCGAGGACAGCCGTGCTATGCTGTGTCCCCTTTTGGTATGGCTATCCCACAACGGCACTCATCTCCAGAGAACATCGTCAGTAGACAGCGGACATTCTTTGTCACGACGTCAACTGACGGCAAGAGGCTTTACTTACAGAGTGATCGCAAGAAGATGCTGTTGATCGAGGTTATGTTTCACTATCGTGATAAGGGCGAATACAGGCTGCACGACTTTGTGGTGATGCCGGACCACTTTCATGCGCAGATCACGCTGAGTGAGGGCAAGACCGTTGAACGCGCCATGCAGTTGATCAAGGGTGGCTTTGCTTATCGCGCGCGAAAGGAGCTGGGTTTCAAAGGCGCATTCTGGCAGCGCGGGTTTAGTGAGGATCGAGTCGAGAGCCGAGAAGAGTTTCTCGCTTTCCGGAAATACATCCATGAGAATCCTGTCAAGGCCAGGCTAGCCATGACTTCAGAGGAGTATCCCTATTCTTCGGCACATCCTCGATTCAAGCAAACAGCTGCAGCGGCTAAAGCCGGATCAGATTAGGCAGCCTTGACGGCACGGTTGAAAACCGTGCCCCGATACAAACCTGGGGACTGCTTGAGCTGCACGGTTTTCAACCGTGCCATCAAAGAGCGAACACAATGTTCGGCTTCCAGTGCTGGCAGTAGTTTTTCAGGAACTAATCAGCGCACGCACAAGAGCTGTCCGCGGCGGCTGAAGCCGGAATTGTTGACAAGCTTTTACGGCACGGTTAAAAACCGTGCCCCGATACGAAGCTGCGGACTGCCTTTTCGGCACAATTAAGAACGGTGCCCCGATACGAACCTGTGGACTGCTTTGGCTGCAGGGTTGAAAACGGTGCCCCGATCTGCCTCCAGTTTTCCTCTAGCGTCGACCGACCACCTGCCTAGACCATAGGCGGCGATCATTAACAATCCCATACCACTGGTTTAGAACTGCCGCGTGTAGCCGGCGATGATGGTGTAATCGGCGAAGGCAGCATCGCCGTGAGTGTGGTTCAGAATGTCAGCTGTGCTGATTTTGCGGTTGCGCTCCATCGCCCACGGCGCGCTGACGTTCAGCGTATTGTTGTGGTAAGAGTAGGCCAATCCAGGCTCGATTGAGATCACATACCCTGGACGCCGGAAGCCGTCGCTGGCGCCAAAGGCATCGCGCACCGGCACACCTTCCATGCGACCGCCGACACTGAGAGCGAGATTGCGGACCTTCGGAACATTGTGCGAAAGACCGCCGCGCCACAAGTATTGGTCGGTAACGGACATTACGTCCTCATGCGGGGCGCTGCGGAAGGTCTTTACGCCGTCTGTATTGCGGGGATTGAACAGCCATGAGCCGGTGAAGTACAGCACGGTGTGGAAGTAGGTCTGGCGAAAAGCTTGCGTTCCCAAAGTGAAACCCCAGCTGCCGTCGCCGGGCTGGATCGACTGATCGAACGGGCGAACTTGCTTCGTGCCGTTGGCGAGGACGGTCGTGCCCATGGCGTCGTTGATTCCGGTTGGCAGCTTCAGCGCGAACGACAGCGCAACGTTGCCGTGGCTCTCTGTTGGAGGACGGAAGATCCAGGTCTGTACGCCTGCAGTGATGTCTCCGATTCCGCCAGCGCGATAGGTGTTGATATTGCCCTGCTGATGGCGCGTCGCCGTAAGTCCCGGGATATCGCCAATGATGCTCACCCGCGGCGTGAGCTGGTAATTGAACGAAACGTCGTACAGATTCACGTGGTTCTGCACTTCGTTGTGGAGCGCCGCGCGCTGAGCCTGGTAATCAGTGCCGACGTAGTGGGCATATGAGCTGTAAGTGCGGAAGCCGATCGTGACGGTCAGGTTGTGGAGCTTATCTGCAAAGCCATCGCCGTGATGCGCCATCTGCAGTTGATCGGTGGGCGCCAAGCCCGAGATCAGCGGCTGCTCGGTGTGCGCGGCGACGCACCCTTGCCCAAAGGCCGAAACGCAACAAAGCACTAGAGTCAGCGTGCAGGTAAGGACCGCAATAAGCTTCGATAGAGTTGAGCAACGGCTTCGATTCATGACAGTCTCCAATGCGTGAGGCAAACAGCCAGCGAGATAAACGCGATGGAGAAGTAAATCCTGAGTAGGCTTCAGCAGCAATAGCTCAAATGCATTATTGGGACCGCGTGTAGATTGGAATCCATGCCGATCATTCCTAGCCGTGTGCATGCAAGTGTCGTTTGCATCGCGCTGTTTCTGTTCAACTCCTCAGTTCTGAACGCGAAGAGTATAAAGAAGCTCACTCTTCGAGATCTTGAGGGCACTAAAGTCCGGCTTGCCGACTACCAGGGTCGAATCGTGGTCTTGAATTTCTGGGCGACCTGGTGCGGTCCCTGTAAAGAAGAGCTTCCACGACTCGGAGAAATCGCCCGGCAGTATGGCGACCGCGGCGTGACATTTCTCCTTGCCTCGATCGACGAACAGAAGAAGCTCTCCGCCGTACGCGACTATGTGTCGGAGCACGGGATCAAGTTGCCGGTCCTTACTGGCGCCTCGGTTGATCTGCTGGAGGAACTTGCTGGAGTGAACGTCGTCCCTGCCACGCTGGTGATCGACGATAAAGGAGAAATTATTCGTGCCATCAACGGCGAGGCTCGTGAGGAAGACGTCAGGGAGGCAGTTGATTGGCTGCTCAGCGATCGTCGAGGTCATCCGCCAACCCAACGTGTGAAGAGATACTAATCCGCAGTGAACCTGAGGAACGAGAAACAGCCTAAGAGCTGGTCCCGAGTTCCGATAGTCGCGAGTAAGAAGTAGAGTGGAGCTGTGTCACTGGACAGGCTCTCAGGCTGTCTCCGTTTTCGAACGTTGTCTCCGGTTTCCTCTAGCGTCGGCCGACCACCTGCCTGGACCATCGGCGGCAATCATTAGCAATCCTCCCATAATGCCGACATTCTTTAGGAACTGGGTCTGCATGCCGGCCGCTGCCATTCCCTGGGCGGCCCAGAAGTTGTGTAGCAGCACGCTCACCACACCCAAGTACAAAAACATGACGAATGCTGCGGCGCGAGCTTGCCATCCCACAAGGAGGCAAAGCACTCCTGCGGCCTCGATCAGTAAGGCGACTCCCAGCATCGTGGGTATCAGTTGCGTCGGTAAATTGTGTGATTGCATGTAAGAAGCTTGGCCGCTCCATCCCAGAATCTTGCCCAGTGCTCCTTGCACGAAGATGGCGCTGATGAATATCCGGGCGCCGAGCGGAAATACTGCGTCGGTGAGAACAGGACCAAATAAAGGTTTGTTGGACATGCGCTTTAGACGACCCCTCGACTCCTTCGGTAGCTAGTGCCGGAGGCACGGGAGATGAAAGCCCAGGGAGGACCCGATGTTGGAGAACCTGCCGAAGGTTCCACGCGCAGCCGACTCTAAGTTTCGTATCGGGGCACGGTTTTCAACCGTGCCATCTAAGAGCAAACATTACGTTCGGCTTCAAGCCGCTGGCAGGATTTTTCTGGAAGAAATGATTGTCGCAAAAGAGCTGTCCCCGGCGGCTGAAGCCGGAATTGTTGACAAGCTTTGATGGCACGGTTAAAAACCGTGCCCCGATACAAAGCTGTGGACTGCAAGATTCCACTCTGCCGAAGGCCGGCGCGAAGTGCTCAAGAAATCCCCTGCTTCTACCAAAACGACTTCTGTTAGTCGCTCCGGACCAAGCGTGAGACGCGGCGAAGACACCATCGTTTCGCTCTACTCGCGCTGGTGCGCTTCGCCACTCCACAGTGCGGGAGACAGCGCGCTACGGCGTGCAGTCGACGAACAACGGGCTGGCCTGCTCGACCGACGTGTTCAGCGACGGTGAGCCGTTGAAGTCGAACATGTCGAGCAACGGATTGGCATTGAGATCGCGGAGCGTTAGGTGCGGGCGCACGGTATCGTCGCTACCCATGAATACAGTCTCGATGAATGAGAGCAACGAAGTGTGGTCGCCAACCGTGTGAGAGACGTACTGCGGCTTCGAAAACGGTGAGACTGCGATAAACGGCACGCGCACGCCGAGTTGGTTGAAGTTGGCGCACTCAGCTGGGTAAGGGCCCGTAGGACTGAAGCTCGAGCAAAGCGCCGCCGCGTCGCTCATGCTGAAGAAGCAATTGGCGCCTCCGCCGGGCTGTTCGCTGGCAGGAGGATTCGACAGGTCCTCGCATTGTCCGGGATTGATTCCGTCAGGACTGAGCGCGCCACCTTGCGGGGCAGCCGGAGGCTGAGCGTGATCGTAGAAGCCACCATGCTCGTCATAGGTGATGAAGATGACTGAGTCCTTCCAGTACGGACCGTTGCGGATCGCATTCACCACCTGCGAAACATAGAACTGCCCGCGTCGAATGTCAGTTGGCGGGTGCTCGTCATTTTCAACGGCCAATCCGGCAAATCCGAAATTGGGATCAACGAAGGACACCTGCGGCAGCGTGCCCGCGCCCGGCGCGCCCGCAGCCTGGGCGAGAAATACCGGCAGCGGCTGGAAGTTCGGGTTTGGCAGCGCGCCGGGAAACTGGCGGAAGTCAGCAGCCTGCGGCAAATCCTGGAAGTAATCGACCCAGCTCACACCGTGTGCGTCCATCAGGTCGAAAATGGTCCCGGTGATCGGTTTGTAACCGCCAGGCGGCGGAATGATCTCATTCGTGCTCAGGTGTCCGAATGAAGTTGCGGCCATGAAATAAGCGCGGTTGGGAAACGTGGGGCCGAGAAGCGATGAGAAGTAGCGATCGTCAATGGCGAACTTCTGCGCGAGATCGTAATAGAACGGGATCTCATTCTGGTTGTAGAAACCCATGGTGTCGTCTTCGGTAGCATTCTCGCCGAGGAGGTCTCGCTGTTCTGACACATCGTTCACGCGCACGAAGCCGTCGTTCAAGGGCTGTAGCAGCGACAGGTTGCCATCGGCGAAGTTGATCTCGTGGTGCGTGCCGGACCAGCCATGATCCAAATCGGGAATGACGCAGACGTGGGGATCGTGGAAGGCGTGGACGATGCTGCCGTCATCATCGACATTGGAGTTTGAGCAGGAGAGATTGCCGGCGGAATCAGAGGTGCAGCTCAGGCCGTCGACACAGGAGTGATCGTTGTGGCTGCATCCCCCGGGACTGCCGCCAGGCGCGGCCGAGGGCTGGTGATACGGACTGCCGGGCGCGTAGGCCAGCGCCCCAAAGTAATTGTCGAAGGAGTGATTCTCCTGCATAACGATGATGACGTGCTTGACCTTATGCACATTGCCCGAAGCCATAAGGGTAGCGGGCAGCATCATCGTGATCAGAACAGACATCAACAGCGGAAGCGAACGGGTACTGAAACGCATGTGTGGTGGCCTCGATTTCCTCGCAGATCCTTGCAGTTGTGTAAATGTGCGCGGCTATAAGGGCTTCAGTCGTGCACACTGGAATTTTTTCGCGCCGAAGCAGTCGTAAGCGGCAAAGAGTCTACTCCAAAACTCACTTCCGGTGGTTTTCTGGTGATGAAAATCCGGTGAGAGGCAGCAAAATCGTTCCGTCGGGTTTGCGAGTCGACCAAAATGCGCACCAAAGTCGGCGCATGCTTTGCTGGTTGACGAGGGGCAGTAACTCAGACAAAAGCAGCGAAACCATGGGGCCCCGGAAGCAGTGCCGGCGGCACGACATAACGAGGCCCGCGGTAATGCACGGTTATCGCAGTGAATGGCGTGAGCCGAATGGCGCCAGCCAAGTTACGATAGCCACTTTGTTTACGTCAGCGAGGCCATATCGATTACGAATCGATACTTCACGTCGTTCTTGAGCAGGCGGTCATATGCCTCATCAATCTGCTGCACGCCGATGGTTTCGATATCGGCAGTAACGTTGTGTTGTCCGCAAAAATCGAGCATCTCCTGGGTTTCGCGGATGCCGCCGATGATCGAACCGCCTATGTGCTTGCGTCCGAACAATAGGCCGAATGCGTCGAGTGCCAGCGGCTCCGACGGCGCACCGACCAGACCCAAGGTTCCGTCCCGCTTGAGCAGGTTGATGTAGGTGTTGATGTTGTGTGCCGCAGGCACGGTATCGAGGATGAATTCGAAGGTGCCGGCGTGCTTCTGCATTTCGGCGTCGTTCTTCGAATTGACGACCTCGTGCGCGCCCAACCGGATTGCGTCCGCAGTTTTGTTGGCGCTCGTGGTGAATACGACAACGTTCGCGCCGAACGCGGCCGCAAGTTTTACGCCCATATGGCCGAGTCCGCCGAGGCCAACAACGCCGACTTTTTGTCCGGGGCGGATGTTCGCCCGGCGGAGTGGCGCGTAGGTAGTAATTCCCGCGCAGAGCAAGGGCGCAGCCGCGGCAGCATCCAGATTGTTTGGTACATGCAGCACGAAGTGCTCGTCCACAACAATGCTTTGCGAATAGCCGCCATACGTAACGCCGCCCAGATGGCTGTCGGGCGCGTTGTAAGTTAGCACGGGCATCACTGCGCAGTATTGTTCTTCGCCCGCACGGCAGCTTTCGCAAGTACGATCCGAATCGACCATGCAGCCCACTCCGGCCAGGTCGCCCGGCTTGAACTTTGTGACCTCGTTGCCGGTCTTCACCACGCGCCCGATGATCTCGTGGCCCGGCACGCAGGGGTAAGTCGTGGGAATCGAATTCTCGAATTCGTTGCGAACGAAATGCAAGTCCGTGTGACAGATGCCGCAGTAGAGAATGTCGATCTGAACATCTTTCGGCAGTGGCGTACGTCTTGGAATGGTGAAGGCTGTTATGCCCGATTTGGAACTTTGTGCGGCATAGGCTTTTGCAGTGTAGGTTTGTGGTCTTGGCGCTTCCTCAGGAATGGGAACGGCTCGCATCGCGCTCATGGTGACCTCCTTGTTGAGCGGGATTGTTACAGGTTTTCTTGGAGGACAAGAATTGTATAACTGGCAAGTGGATTTGCAAGTCTGAGCTGGAAAAAATGAGTTAGCAGAACGGAAGATCAGACCCCGCTCCGCTGAAGGCCGGCGCGGTCTAAGTTTCGTATCGGGGGACAGTTGGGCGGAGAATACATCCTCAGTTCGTATCGGGGCACGGTTTTCAACCGTGCCATCAAAGAGCGAACATAACGTTCCGCTTCCAGCCGCTGGCAGGAGTTTTTCAGGAACTAATGATTGCGGCCGAAGGGCCCGGCGGCTGAAGCCGGATTGTTGACAAGCTTTTATGGCGCGGTTAAAAACCGTGCCCCGATACAAAGACAAAAGTAGAACGGCACGTTGGCGAAGAGATAAAGCAAAGTGCCGGAGGCACGACATGCGACAGCCCAGGGCGGACCTGCTGTTGGGGGAGCGCTGGGTCAGGACGTCAGTACCCTAAGCGTAGCGACGGGTTGTGTCGGAGTGTCCCAGGGGACAGCACCCAGACGCTGCTACGCGTCATCATATGAGATGAATGCCGCGCGTCAGGGTAGAACAGGCAAACCTCTTTGGAGAGTCCGAACGAAGCGAGGAAGCTTCGCTTCCGAATCTGGGCGCACTCCCTGAAGGTTTTCTCTATCACGCATTTCTGCTCACCGAAGCGGAGCAGAGTCAATTGATTGAGATCATTCGAACGCTGGAGTTTCGGGCGTTTGACTTTCATGGTTTCCAGGCTAAGCGTCGAGTTATCGAGTTCGGATATCACTATGACTTCGAGGAGCGCGAGACGACGGCGGCCGACCCCATCCCCGAGTTTCTTGTTCCACTTCGAAACAAGGTCGCAGACATGGCGGGAATTTCTGCCGCAGAGCTGGTGGAAGGGATAATTACCAAGTACCCACCAGGAGCTCCGATTGGGTGGCATCGCGATGTGCCTCAGTTCGAAATTGTGATCGGCATCTCGCTTGCCGGCTCCTGCCGCATGCGCCTGAAGCCGATGAAGGGTGGGAAGATCACGTCGGTGAATCTTGATCCAGGCTCCGCGTACGTGATGCGCGGACCGGCGCGCTGGGAATTCCAGCACAGCATCCCTCCGGTAAAGGCACTGCGCTACTCGGTTACGTTCCGCACGTTGCGTAAGGTTCAATCGGGCAGTCGTATCAAGGAAAGCCGGTAGGATCCCCAAGACCCTGGTTGATAGATGATTCGATATCTGTTCTCGACCGAGTGAGGTTCACTGTGACTTGCGCGGCAACAGAGGCTCGCTCTTGCTCTCTGTAACAAAGTGACACAGCACAGTGCGGTCCGGATTCGCTCCTTTTTTCCCTGCAGGCTCGGCTAACTGTTGGGGCAGGGTGTCGGGAACTGTCCGTAACTCATCGTGCCAGAAGGGTTCGGTGGACAAACGTCCTCAGTTCCCTGCAGATTCTCTGCAAGTTCCCTGGTCGATTGCGAATCGGCAGTGTTTATGCGGGTCTCGCGATCAAATTTTTTTGTGCGGGAATTTTTTCCCTGCCAAATTCGCTACCCAGGGAATTCAAAGTGATCGTTCAGATCACAAATTTCAACGACAATTCCGGTTTTCGTGACAGCGACGGCAAACGGCTGCCGAGCTTCAGAGGTCAATTTGGGAATGCTGGTTCCTGAAATCCGGACAACGTCCCGCCCTGGGGGAATTCTAGGGGCGGCGCAAAATAAAAAAGGCCGCCATTGCTGGCGGCCTGCTTGCTTTGGGAGGAGGAAGAACTAACTCTGGTCGTTGCTGGCGCGCTTCCAGTTCATGATTTCGCCAAGCGTGGTGGTTGAACTTGAAACCGGCTGTTTGTACGCTTCCACATCCGCGCGGCTGGCTTCTTCGCCCACTGCTCGCAGGCTGAGTCCAACTTTCTTCTCAT
>CAYZHX010000162.1:2022-8865 GCA_964476905.1 uncultured Terriglobales bacterium | reverse complement strand
ACAGACGGAACGTATTCTCGTGCAATTTCCCGAATGAGGAAAACGTTCCGTCTGTCTGTCTCCGTGTTCGTCCCCGTGTTTCCCCTTCCTCTTAGTTGACGGTAATCGATCTACCTACGAAGCTTTGGTGCTTTGGAAGGCCACTTCCTGCCATTTCCCTGCTCGTTTTACGAACACTCGGATGACATTATGTTTTCCGCTGATGTCCTGACCACTCTGCGTGCCCTTTACATCGGCGGTGTAGGTGACAACAGCCGTGTTACCGTACACACGAACTTTCACATCCGTCGTTTCTAGCGACTGAAATTTCACCTCTCCGTTCTTGAATGCGCTCACCCATTCACTTTTGCTGATGCGCTTGCCATCAGCCCCAACGCGCGTGTAATCCTCGGCAAGGTTGTTTTCAACGTAGGAGGAGTCGCTCTTCAGAGTGGCTTCTCGCGACTGATTCAGCAGGGCTTTTACTTGATCCTCGGCGCTGCCCGTACTTTTCTTGCCTTGCGCGATCGCGCTCGCAGAGAGACAAAGGGCGGTGCACACGATTAGAGTCAGTGTTGCGATCCTGTTCTTCATGTGTTCTCTCCTGGGTTTAGATTGAAACGAGCGGAATCCTACTAGGCAGACGGAGGAGAGTCAAAATCGGGTCGAGTCCTGGTCGCCGGCGCGGCAGGAAAAGATCCCAAGACCCATAATGGGAAGGATGGGCCGCAGTGATGAAGTGAGCTGTAGGGCTAACTCCTAATGCGACCTGCGAATACCAGTCCTACGCCTGCGATTATCAGCGCAGCGCATATCGCCGGAGAGACCTTCTCCTCAGTGCGAGTCTCAACACCGAAGGAGACATCGCCAGCCTTGATCCCATGCTTTTCCTTGTGCGGGATCGGAACGAACAACAGGACAATGCCGAGTATCAGCACCACAACGCCGAGCACGAGCAAAGCTTTCATTCAGACGCTCCTGATTTGCGCACTTGTGTCCGGAAGATAATAAGGTAAGGCCGCATAGATACCTACAAGAATAATCGGCGACGAACAATCGGAATCATTGAGAACAGACGGAACCTGTTCTGACAATTATGTTGTTCCGTAATGGGAACATTCCGTCTGTCCCGATGTTTCCCATGTTTCGTCCGCATGTTTCCTCCCCATGCTCTTGCAAGCTTCCATTGGGCGGACGTTCTACTAACATTGACGGCTGGAGGTACCGGATGGTCCGCCTGTTCCTTGCCTGCGTTGTGCTCGGCAGTTTCGCGTACGCACAAGTAGAAGCGCGCTTCGATTTGCCCAAGAAGAAGTACCTGGCCGGGGAACCGGTTTTGCTGGAATACGCCGTTCATAATGCTGGCGCGCAGCCAATCACAATTCTTGCGGCCACTCCAAATAGCTTTTGCTCGGGCTACGCAGTCAAAGTTAATCGTACCGATGTAACGGAGAAACGCGGATGTGGCGGAGGTTATGGCGGAAGCTGTGCCTCAAGTTCTCGCACCCTGGAGCCTGGAGGAATAAGCACCGAGCATTATCTGGTGAACGATGGAACAGAGATGCGAAGTCCCGGCTCGTATCACATCAACGCTACTCGAGTGCTGCCGACCTCACCCGACCCTGACCTCACAAAGTTACACTTGGGTCCCACGGTAACCACGTCCGCGGAGTTCGATGTGGAAGTCGTCGCGGGAGACGCGCAGCAGGTGCGAAACATACTGCAACCGTATTTCTCCACTCTCGGTACCAACGATTGGCCGCGACGGAACATGGCATCGCTGGTGGTTACGATGCTATCGTCTCCCGCCGTCGAAGATCTGGTTTTGCAGTTGCGCGAGAGTCCTCGCACCAAAGAAATCGCAATACCTGCTCTCTCCTCCACTAACACCCCCGCCACCAGAAAACAGTTGGCGGAGATCGCGGCGAGCACTGCTGAGGACAGGTTCTCAGCCGCGAGCGCGCTGGGCTGGAGCGGAGACCGAAGCTATTGGCCACTACTGCATGAGCTGGCTGCACGTCAGCCGCGTGAGCAAGCCGACGCATTCATTACCGCCGCGGCCACACTCGGCGGAGACGATGCCGTACCGTGGCTTCGCGATTTATTGCGTTCTCCCGATACTAAGTCTAGAGCGGGAGCGATTTACCCGTTGGCGCTAACAGGATCTCGCCAGGCTATTCCGGTGCTCATCGACATGATCGGCGACCCGGACGCTAACATCCAAACCAGCGCTCAGAGTGCGCTCGTGCAACTTACGCATCACGCATTCAATCCGAAACAGATCGTGCCGTCAGACTCGGCCGCGGCGCACGCTGCCTGGATCCGCTGGTGGTCGCGCAATGCAGAATCGGCTCCGATTTATAAGCCCGGCGAATATTGCGGGAACGCCGCGCCGTTGAACTGATCGACCGGAAACGTGGGCATCGTCTCTCCTCCTTCCCGATTCAGGAAGCGTTCCGTTCCGTCACCAGGCATTAGGCCCTTCGCCTTTGTTCTTGAATGCTTACTTGATGCCGTCGATCGGAAACGCTTCAGGGGAAGCACCATCTCTACACAAGTAAAGGACAGAGCCATCGTCGGAGAGGCCGATAGTTTCGTCAACGGGGTGCTCGCTCCAGCCTGCGCTCCACTTACGTTCGAATATCTTTTTTCCGTCCGAAGTTGAATAGACTGCCAGCCTCAACTTATCGTAAGTGTCTTGACCAAGTTCATGCCAGGCGGAACTACCACGTTCAAATACCGCAAATCTAGTCTTTGATCGATTCAAAGCAATATCCCAAAATCTGAATTTTGGCATTTTGTACAGACGCGTTCCATTCGTATCGGAAACGAACGCATCTCCTGAACAGGGCTCCACGTACACACGAGAACCAGATACAAAAGCTGCGGATGCTGAACAACCACGTTTCTTGTCGGCGAAGATTAGCGTTTGGTTTCCGTTGCCGGCTCGCAAAACAATCTTCTGATGATCGATTCGCAACAAGCGGCGATCACCCAGCACGGACAACTCCACCTCTCGACACGACGCGTCGAAACACCTATGACGCCTCGTCTCGCAAACCTGACCACTGACCGGTAACAGGCTGATCAAACATATGGACATCGTCGCGAACCCGTTCATGCTTGCCTTTGCTCATTTCTTGACATTGTCAGGGTGCCTCATCCTCCCGAAAGGCCAACCTCTATGGTCGGTGGTATCCATCGAACGCCAATCGGATTGTCACGGTTGATTGAAGCGGAGCTTGCTCGTCAGCTGTTGGCCGGGAGCAAGGTAAAGAAGGCGGTCCGGCTGCTCGTCTCCGATGAGGATAGCTCCGGCAGCCGCGAAGAGCAGAAAAGCTGCGATTCCTGTGGCCACGGCGCAAGCGGGGCAAGTCGCAGCGAAAACGACAGTGCCCCAGATTGCCGTGCCCAACGCAGCGTTGAGCGCAAGTACTATTCGAAGCTTCAGCCCATGGTCACCGGGAAGGATAAGAGCGAGCACTTGCTGTGGGACGTAGGTGCGAGGACCGCCGATGCTGCGTGAGCACACGAGCTTGTCCAAGGTGAATAACCGGACGCGACAAGTTTGCCGGCGGCGGGGCTGGTCGAGAGTGACGACAAAGAGCTTGCCCATGGAAGAGCCAGCCGATTGCGCGGATTGCCAAGTGCTGCTGGTCGCGGGTCCCTCGGGTAAAGCAGATTGGGCGAGAGCGGTGGTCGCAGAAACGAGGGCAAGAAGAAAGAGAGTAAAGAGAGTGGTGCTGCGGATGATTCGCCGGTACATGGAGCGGCCTCCTGAACTGCACTGCGTCGATGAGACATGGAGGCAAGCATCCTGTGGGCAGAGCTTGGGACGGTTTCGCGAGTGTCACAGACAGCGAAAGGAGAGTCGGTCGATGAATTAACCGGGGACAATAAACCGGAATGAATACGCCGGAATAAACTGGAGACAGACAATAAACGGGGACAGACGGAACGTATTCTCACTCGTTCCCGATTCAGGAAACGCTGCGGCTGTCTCCATGTTTCGTCGCGCTTTCACCGCTCGCTTCCTGCCTACGCCTCGTGCGTCGTCTCTAAATATGGTGGCCTTGCGCTGTGAGTGAACGACAAACAGCACCCAGAGAGATGTCAAGGATGCGGTGGCCGATCTGAGGGAAGATCATTCGTTCTTACGTTCTTAAGGTCACTTCGGCAGATAGATTTTGGATTGCCAAGTGCGTCTCGCGAATCATGATCGTGCATCCTGCGGCCAATCCGATCACTGCAGACGCGCCGGTGGCAACAGCCAATGCCGCCGCTAGCTCGAAAAGAAGTTTGTCGCCGTAGTAGGCGGCCATTGAGCCACCCACGGAAACCAATGAAGCAGCAGCAAACAATCCCAGGGCTGCGTAGAACAATCGGAGCGCCTTGACCAGAAGTTGTGCGCGAACGTCCAAACGTCTAAGTTGCTCGCTCCACGCTTCGTATTCCGAAGAACCGGTTTCTCGTTTCGCAAGCTCTGCGGCTACGATGCGAGTTCGATCGACAACTCGTGCAACGCGATTGCTCGTTCCAAGCGCAAGAATCGAGGATGCATTCGTAAGAATGGCGGGAGCCACGATAGCGGTCAGGACGGCAAACGGATTATTACCCACAGAGGTGTACTCCCGTTATGCTGCTTTCTTCATTAGTATGCGCCAGAGGAATACGAGTGCTGACTTTGGAGTGGAGCAATATTGACCACCCCTGAAAGTCGAAACCCGGCGGCCCGCAAAGCGTCAAGTACGTAGACGACGAACTAAATACACGAAGACGAACGTGTTAATCGCCAATACCGCAGTCTTCGGCAGAGAAGGCCCGTGCCAAAGCTCGTAGATCTCAAACGGCAACAGCGACCCGGTGATCACCACTGTCACCCACTCTCCCCACCTTTTCAAGCTCCAGAGGCCGACGCCCTCCAGCAGGAACAGGGCCGCGTAAAGGAAAGCGATTGCCCCCAGCTCGTGCAGTCGTCGTGGAGTGACATTCGCAGTTCGCGCCAGGGCTTGGGCGACGAAGTGGTTGCCAGGATTGAGGTGATACCTGACTACAAGTCTGTCCACGTACTCCGTGATGTCTTTGTCGACAAGGCGGAGAGCACCGATACCGGCCGTAATGAGCAGCGCAGCTTTTACGAACTTGAAGACTGCGATCGCGCGAAGCAGCAACCCGCCTTTGGACGACTGTGGCATTTATGGGAGCGTGGCATTCTGACCTCTGGCGAGCACCAGCCACGCAGGTAGTATCACCGATCCGGTGTCGATTTTATCGTCAGACCAAAACGCGACAGTGGGTCCTGATTCGGTGTTCCGGATTGTTCAAGATGGGAACGCATTCTGATACGTTTTCTCGATTTAAGAAGCGTTTATCTGTCCCCGAGTTTCCCCGAGTTTCTGATTGCCGCTTTATCCCGCTTGACTGTCGATACTGGCCTAGTTTGGCGCGGCTGCTTTCCTCCCACGGCACTTGTGCCGGGCATATACTTTGGGTGTGACTTGCCGCAACCGCACGGCTCCTTAGCTGCGACAGGCCCCAGCAAGGAGAGGGCGATGTCTGAGGGCCACGCAAATATTCTGTGTATCGCGGATAGCTCCACGCGTCTGGATTACATTGCCCGTGCTGTAAAGAAATTTGGCTACGAAGTTCATATCACTTATCGAGCGCACCAGGCAGTAGCCGTGGCAGCGAGCCCCCTTAACCACCTTGATGCAATCGTCATGGACGAAGATATGGTTCTGGATGGGGTTTCCGTTGCTGAATCCTTGAAGGCAGTTTCCTCGACTCCGATTCTTCTAGTTTGTGACAAGGGCGCTGAGGGTAAGCCGGTACCCACAGGCGTTGACCTTGTGACAGCGAATGGTTCGCGTGAAGAAATCGCTGTAGGGTTGGAAAAACTGTTGTCACGCGCGCTAGGTGCTGCGCAATCGTAGAAATCGGCTACGCTCTATCGTTTTTTGGTTTCCGCAGCAATCTTTCTACGGAATGCAGAAAATCCTCAGCGCGTTTGGATTCGTGGGCGAAAACACTCGTTTCGACCAGTTCAGGCGGGGCACCCTTGTGCAGCTCCAGAATGGGAACGTCACAGTACTGGCGTGATTTCACCCACACGCGGCGCTTATCTGATGGCGCAAGCGAATAGCCGAGCATGATGAGCTGAATGCCGTTGCTGCTGCACGCCTGCTCTACTGCGCTGTCGTCCATGGCTGGAATTACCGTAAAACCTGCGTCTTCAAGAACTTTTTTCCGAATGTCCGCAAGCTTCGGGTTGCGCGATACGACAAGAATTTTTCCTCTGCCTTTGGACATATACGTTAAATGGATGCGGCATTTGTAAGCTGCGCAACCGGCGTCCTTAAAGCGAAAAGGGGCTGCCGCTGTTCTCCTGGTGGTCACTGCGGCAACCCCAATTCCTCGGCCAGAGATTCTGATTTGGCACCGAACGTGTGCTGGGCAGTTCTGGCCGGCGGCATGGTAGCAGAAAATGCAAATAATCCCGCACGGCAAGTACCTGCATCTAAGTTACTGGGCAGAAATCATGCCGACGAAATTCAATACCGGCGAGAAAAGAATGGGGATTCATCTAGTGAGCGCGACCCCTGTTGAACCACCGGACGAGCGTCGCATTAAGCTTGGCAATTACACAGCCGATATTGTCGTCAGCAAGCGCGAAGAAAACCTCTGCTACTACGTGCTCCAGCGCGTCGGCTCTGCGGAAATCATCGATATGCAAGCTTTCGATTCACCTGAGAATGCAGAAGCTGCTGCGTATGCAGCCCTGAAACGCTGGAATGGCGAAGATTTATTGCGTCAACTCGCGAGCTAAAGAAGTCCTCCATCGAAAAACAAAGGCGGATCCGCTTC
>CAYZHX010000162.1:0-1922 GCA_964476905.1 uncultured Terriglobales bacterium | reverse complement strand
TCACACCGACTATGCGTTAGTCCAGCTACTTGGCAGTCAGTGGGACGTAAAAGCGTCCTGGGCAGCTCTCCAGTGCCGCCCAATCATGTCGCTTCACTTGTGCTCAGCGCCGGATCATCAGAGAGGATGTTGTAAAGCGTGGAGCGGCTGATGCCGAGAACTTCCGCGGCTTTTTGCTTGCTTCCGCCGAGAGCCACTAAGACTTCTCGGGCGTACTTCTTTTCCAGGTCTCGCAGTGAAACAAATCTTGAGTTGCCGGTGGTTTCAGTCGACGAGTTCAAGGGTTCGCGCGAGGAACTTAAGGCGGGAAAATCGTTCACGTCCAGCACCGGCCCTTCGCTGAGAATACATGCGCCGGCGATAACGTTTTCAAGTTCACGGATGTTTCCAGGCCAGTGGTAGCGTGCGAGTAGGTCCTGGGCACGGCGAGTGATTCCGCTGAATCTGCGACCGTATTGTTCGGCATATTTCTCGAGAAAATGCCTCTCAAGCAGAGGCAGGTCCTCTTTTCGTTCGGACAGCGATGGGAGTCGCAAGTGCACGATTGACAATCTGTAGTAAAGATCCTCGCGGAAACGGCCCTCCGCTACCTCTCTACTGAGATCGCGGTTGCTGGCGGCGATTACGCGCAGGTTCAGCTTCCGCGCTTCCGACGATCCTAACCGCTGCACTTCATGGCTCTGCGACACACGCAGGAGCTTCGCCTGCATCGCAATCGACATCTCGCTGATTTCGTCCAGGAAAATCGTGCCGTTGTCTGCGCGTTCAAACAGCCCAGGCGTGTCCTGAAAAGCCCCGGTAAACGTACCTTTGCGAAATCCGAAAAACTGGCTTTCCGCCAGGGATTCTGGAACCGCAGCGCAATTGCACGCGACGAATGGGCCGCCCCTCTGTGGTGAAAGATCGTGAAGCGCGCGAGCGACTAGCTCCTTCCCCGTCCCTGACGCACCGGTTATCAGCACGGTTGTGAAATGAGGAGCAATGCGCGCGATTTTGTTAAACACGTCGAGCATGCGAGGGCTGCGCCCGACCATTCCCTGAAAACTGAACGACGCTCGTAATTCTGTATCCAACTCGCCCGTCCGACGCTTTTTGTCGGCATTCTCCAGTGCTCGCGCCACACGCGCTCGGAGATCAGAGACCTCGACTGGCTTAAGCAAGAACTCGGCAGCTCCTTTTTGAATTGCCTCGATAGCGAGGGCCGGGGAGTATTCCCCAGTAAGGAGGATTACTTCAGCGCCTTGATCAAATTCCGCTATTCGCGCCAGCAGGTCCATCCCGCTAGCGCCACGAAGGTTCAAATCAAGAAAGATGAGGCGAGGTCGATGGTTCTGAAAGAGCTGCCAGCCGGTTTCTTCGTCCTGAGCGACGAGGATTTTTACTGGCATGTCGGCGAAGATCGCTGGTATGAGGCTGACAACATGTTCTTCGTCATCGACCACTAGTACGGAGAAAGCGTTGTTCACTTCGAAGTGGGGGCCCATTCAGGTTCTTTGAGCCTGCAACGAGGCTTCACAAACGACTCTACCATTAAATGCCAAATCGTTTCGGCAATGTTGTGACACCTCTATTCGGTCTGGTGAATTGCTCTCTGCCGGGACTGGCAAAAAAAAAGACCAAACTCGCGACACACGATCGTGAGTTTGGCAGAGGAGAAGAAAACTGGTTTTGTTAATGCGTTGCTACTTTCCTTGCATTCTGACCGCCATCGCTCCAATGACTGTAATCAATCACTTGCGCGAGGCGCGGCATGCACCCGTGTCCGAATTTTGGACACTTGTTTTACTTGCAGACACAGGCGTCAAGGCGGGCCATTTTTTTCACAATGCATCCGCTTTCCAGAGTACGAGTCCCGCGGTCCCGCAGTTTGAGGACGATTGTGAACACCGGCGGGTTCTATGAAGAACGGGACAGACAAAAAA
>CAYZHX010000161.1:0-8994 GCA_964476905.1 uncultured Terriglobales bacterium | reverse complement strand
CCCCATATAGACTGAAAGGTTTGTTGCGCCCAATTGGCGCAAACAGGAGGACCCTCGATGCCCGGGGTTGAAGATAAAGTCAAACAGATCATCGTGGACCAGCTCACCGTGGAAGAGAGCGAGGTCTCGCCCAGCGCATCGTTTGTGGACGATCTCGGCGCCGATTCTCTCGATCGTGTCGAGCTCATCATGGCATTCGAGGAGGCCTTCGATCTCGAAATCCCCGACGAAGAAGCCGAGAAGATCAAGACCGTGCAGGACGCGGTCAGCTACATCGAGAAGAACTCCAAAATAGCGAAGCAGTAGAATCCCAAAGCAATCTCCGAACCTACACGCGATCAGCGGAGTAGGCTATTTGTAGTCGTGGCAGTCACATCTCCAACAGAGAGAGGAACGCGAATGGCCGCAGTAGATGAGAAGGTAAAGCAGATCATCGTGGAACAACTTGGCGTGGATGAAGGCGAAGTTACTCCCAATGCGTCGTTCGTGGACGACCTCGGCGCCGACTCCCTCGACACCGTCGAACTGGTAATGGCTTTCGAAGAGGCCTTCGACATCGAGATCCCCGATGAGGAAGCCGAGAAAATCAAGACGGTCAAGAACGCCGTCGACTACATCAACGCACACGCGAAAGGCGGCAAGTAGCAATTGAGCCGTAGAGTCGTCG
Organism: uncultured Terriglobales bacterium; assembly: GCA_964476905.1. Lineage (GTDB taxonomy): Bacteria > Acidobacteriota > Terriglobia > Terriglobales > Acidobacteriaceae > Gp1-AA112. The sequence goes on along the minus strand of CAYZHX010000161.1, from coordinate 8,327 downwards.
TTACTGGAATAGGCCTCATCTGCGGGGTGGGCAACACCAGCCCGGAGGTCTGGACGAATCTGCTGGCCGGCAAGAGCGGCGTTGCGCAGATTACCGGCTTCGACACGACCGGCTTTGCCTGCACTATCGCCGCCGAAGTCAAGAACTTCGATCCACTCAACTTCATCGACAAAAAAGAAGCCCGCAAGATGGGCCGCTTCATTCATGTGTGCATGGCAGCAACCGATGAAGCGGTGAAGATGGCAGGGCTGAACATCACGCCGGGGATCGCTGAGCGCGTGGGCGTCCACATCGGCTCGGGCATTGGCGGATTCGACATCATTGAGCGCGAGCACTCGAACCTCATCAATGGCGGGCCGCGCAAGATTTCGCCGTTCTTCATTCCTGCCGCAATCATCAATCTTGCTGCCGGACACGTGAGTATTCGCTACGGCGCAAAAGGTCCGAATGAAGCGACAGCAACGGCCTGCACGACCAGCGCGCATTCAATCGGCGATGCCTTCAAGATCATCGCGCGCGGCGCAGCTGACGTAATGATCGCGGGCGGAACGGAAGCGGCGATTACGCCTATGGGCGTAGGCGGATTCGCAGCCATGCGCGCGCTCTCCACACGTAATGATGCTCCGGAAAAGGCGAGCCGTCCCTTCGATGTCGATCGCGATGGCTTCGTGATTGGCGAGGGCGCTGGCATCCTGATTCTCGAAGATCTGGAATTCGCCCGCCGCCGCGGCGCTCCTATCTATGCCGAAATCATCGGCTACGGCATGAGCGCCGATGCGTATCACATCACCCAACCGGCTGAAGAAGGCGAAGGCGGATATCGCGTGATGGTCGCAGCCATGGCCGACGCTGGCGTCAAGCCGGAGCAGATCGATTACATCAACGTCCACGGCACTTCGACGCCGCTCGGTGATGTTCTCGAAACCAAAGCCATAAAGCGGGCGTTTGGCGAGCACGCGAAGAATGGCCTCGCGGTAAGTTCGACAAAGTCGATGACAGGCCACCTCCTAGGCGGCGCCGGCGGCCTCGAAGCTGGCATTACCGTCTTGGCACTCCGAGATCAATGCCTCCCCCCGACAATGAATCTAGACAAGCCTGATCCTGAATGCGATCTCGATTACGTGCCGAACAAATCGCGCAGCTCAAAAATTGAAATCGCGCTATCGAATTCGTTTGGATTTGGTGGGACGAATGGATCGTTGATTTTCAAGCGCTGGACAGAATAGAACCAAGAGCGAACACGAAGGTCACGAAGTTAACACAGAGAGGTCACGGAGAGATTTCTTCGTGACCTCTTTTGCCTTCGTAACCTTCGTGTTCGCCTTTTTGCGATCGCCATTTGACAACCTCCCAACCGGAGCCATACAGTCAGCTTCACCACAATTCAACGCGGATCGCGCGATCCCGGTTTTCCGGGATCAGGGAAGCGGGTGAAAATCCCGCGCTGCCGCGCAACTGTTAACGAGTTAGGGAGACCCGAACACCACTGTTCTGCTCTGCGGGACGGGAAGGTGGGTCCTCCGGATCCTTCCAACGGATCGCTCGTAAGCCAGGAGACCGGCGCGACCTGCACAACCCAATCCCACTCGCGTGTACAGGAGGATTGCCGTGCGGAAGTCCCTTCTCTTTCTGTCATTGGTTTCGCCGGTTCTGGCGCTTGCGGCCGATTTCACCGTTCATGTTACCGATCCCTCGGGCGGAGTCATTGCCGGAGCGCGCGTGACTATCTATCGCGCGTCGAACAACGCGCAACTCGCTGTTTCGAACTCGGGACCGGATGGTTCCGCGGCTTTCCACAACCTGTCGGGCGAGCGGTTCCGGGTGCAGATTCTCGCCCCAGGCTTTGCGGCGAGCACGACTGACGTAGTCGCCAAGGCCGAGGCTGTGCTGGGCGTCCAGCTAAAAATCGCGGCCCGAAATGAGACTGTCGTCGTAACCGCAACGGGGACCCCGCTGCCAGCGGATCAAACCGGAGCACCGGTGGAGGTTGTCGACGGCGATACTTTAGTCAACCGTCAGCCGGTCGAAGCTGCCGACGCCATTCGCTTTCTTCCCGGCGCTATCGTCAACAACGCCGGGCGTCGGGGCGGCATCGCTTCACTCTTCGTACGCGGAGGGGACTCGCGCTACAACAAAGTCATTGTCGATGGGGTCCCCGTAAACGAACCCGGGGGGACATTTGACTTCGGCGTTGTTCCGACAATTGGCGCCGATCGCTTCGAGTTCGTGCGCGGTCCGGAGAGCGTGCTCTACGGCTCTGACGCTCTTACTAGCGTCGTGCAGATGTTCAGTGGCACCGGAAGTACGCGCACCCCCCAGCTCACGCTCAGCGCCAGTGGCGGGACGTTCTCCACCGCAACCGGGTCTGCATCACTCGCAGGCGCGTACAGGCGTTTTGACTACAACCTGTTCGGCGAGCAGTTCAACACTGCGGGACAAGGCATCAATGACGACTACGCGAACTCTGCCGAAGGCGCAAATGTCGGTGTGCGCCTCGCGCCGGGAGCTCTTTTTCGTTTGCGCACGCGTCACTCCAACGAACGCAGCGGAGTGCAGTCGTTTTACAACTTCAATGGTCAGCAACTCATTCCTCCCGACACAGACCAGTTCGCACGCCAAAACAACTTCCTCGCCGACGGCGATCTCGCCGTGACGGCGCCGAACCAATGGAAACACAGCTTCGGCGGCTACGAGTATCACCATGTGCGCGAGAACGTGGACAGCGTGATGGATGCCGGTCGTGAGAACCCATTCGGGAATTTCGACTTTCCATTTTCCAGTTATGCCGATTTCAACCGTGCAGGATTCATGTACCACGGCGAATTCGATCCGCGGCTGTGGGCGCGCACGAACTATGGTTACGAATTCGAAGATGAGAACGGCTTCATCGGCGACCTGACCGCTTTGCCCTTAACACACGGCTTGCGGCGCAATCATGCAGTCTATGGCGAGCAGATCTTCACGTTCTCGCGCTTCTCAGTGATTGGGGGTGGACGCTTCATTCATAACGAAAGCTTCGGAAATCGAGGAGTGCCGCGTGCGGCGTTTACATTTCTTGCTCTGCGCGGCGGAGATCGCTTCAGCGGTACGCGCCTGCGCTTTGCATACGGCGAAGGCATTAAGGAGCCGAGCTTCGATGAGAGCTTCGGAATTGGCTCATTCTTTATCATTCCCAATCCGAACCTGCGAGCGGAGCAGAGCCGCACGCTCGAAGCCGCAGTAGTCCAGAATTTCTTAGGAGATCGCTATTCGTTATCGGTGGGTTATTACAACAACCGCTTTCGCAATCAGATCGAGTTCACCTCCGATCCCACGACGTTCATCGGACAGTTCGTGAACTTGAATCGCTCGCTGGCGCATGGAGCAGAGGTCGAATTTCATGGCCGTCCAGAGGCGCGATTGAGCGTCGATGCCTCCTACACATACACTTCGAGTCAAATCCTGCAGTCACCGGTGGCAAGCGATCCTCTGCTCGAAGCGGGAGCGCCGCTACTGCGGCGTCCGCGCCATGCTGGATCGGTGACCCTCAATTATTTCGCGCGCAAGTGGGGCGGGAATTTGAGCGCTGTCGGAATCGGCCGAAGAACCGATTCGGACTTCCTTGGCCTCGTGCCACATGTAGATCATGCCGCCGGATACGTCCGCGCTGACGCAAGTGGATGGTATGAGCTTCAGCGGCATGTGACGGCATTCATGGCAATCGAGAATCTCCTGAATAAGCGCTACGAGGAAGCTGCGGGATTTCCGGCACTCAAAGCGAACTTTCGTGCAGGCCTGCGATTTCGATTCGGTGGAGAGTGACACGGGAAGAGCGAACACGAAGTTCACGGAGGCAACACAAGAGGCCAGAAAGATATTTCTTTGTGACCTCTTCCTTTTCTCCGCGACCGGAGCCTGCCCTGAACGTAGTCGAATGGGTGTTCGCCGTTCTAAACTACGGCGCAAATGGCAACTAGTGCTGCGTTGCACACAGTGTCTGATTCCGTACCCCAGCGCTCCGACGCGCTAACAGTGGCTTCGATCGCTGCGCTCGCTTACATGCTCGGGAATGTCTTGCACGAAGGACTCGGACACGGCGGCGCATGCTTGCTTTCCGGCGGACGTCCACTGGTGTTGTCGTCGGTCCATTTTGAATGCAGCGCTGACACACGTTTGGTGACGGCGGGTGGAACGCTGGTAAATCAGCTCGCCGGCGCGCTGTTCTTTATCTTAGGAAGGCTTGTCAGCCCTGAGTACCCGCGCCTCAAGTTCTTTGTCTGGCTGACCATGGCGGTTAACCTCTTCGCGGGCACCGGCTACTTCCTCTTTTCCGGAATCGGCGGCATCGGTGATTGGAGTGACTTTATTCGCGGACTCGGACCGCAAGTTCCTTTGCGCGTCGTGCTGACAGCTCTTGGAGTCATCACCTACGCAGGTGCAGCATGGGTGAACCTAATGGAGCTGCGTCCGTTCATTGGCAGCGATCAGCAACGCTACAGCCGCGCCTCCCGAATGCTGACGGTAGCCTACTTTACGGGCGGAATACTCATGTGTGTTGCTGGAGCGTTCAATCCGAAGGGAGCGATTCTCATTCTGATCTCTGCAGCCGCATCAACGTTTGGTGGAACTTCTGGACTGCTCTGGTCGACGCAGTGGCTGAAAAGTCAATCGACGGTGCCATTAGGATCTGTAGAGTCTCCGATGGTGATTCAGCGGAGTTGGGGTTGGACTGTTCTGGCGCTTGTCACAACAATTCTCTTTATCGCCGTCCTCGGACCCAGCATTCGGTTATAGCGGACACGCACGTAGCCAGTAGCGAGCTTGGTATTTGCTTCGATCAGCGTGGCAAGGGTCCGCTTGGGAGGCTACAAAGTGACACTCCACGGTCAGGGCCGGAATTGGCTGCTTTTTCCCTGCGGGGTGCCCACGGATGTCTGGGGATCGATCCTAGGTCATGCTGCCGGAAGCGTTTCGAAAGGATTCCCTGCATTTTCCCTGCAGATTCCCTGGTCGTTCGCGAATCGCCTGTGTTTATGCAGGTGTGGCGACGAAATTTTTTCTTGCGGGAAAAAATTCCCTGCAAAATTCCCTGCGCAGGGATTTGCGGGGCGGTGCAGGTTTTGTGTTGTGAAGTTCTTAACCCTTGATTTCCGTCGGAGGACTAACCAAACGCTGCTTCTGCGCTCGCATGAATTCCTGAACGAGAAACGCGATTGCTGCGGACATTCCTGATCCAAAGATGCTCAACATAACCGAGCTGGCAAGCCGGCGCGAAGATGAGACAATCCCGCTATCGTCAGTGGCATCTGGTGTACCCTTCGCGACAACGGAAAGGCCGTGACGGCCGGCGCTAACGCTCAATGAATTGTCGCCACCTTCACCGAAATTTGCCGACACAAGTTTGGTCTGGTCGTACGCTTCATTGTCCGCTTCGAGGCGAACCCGGATGCTGTGACGGCCTGCGGGAACATCGATGGTTTTGTACAATCCGGCGGGCCTGCTTCCCAGAAAACCTAACCTTGCCCTCGAGGAACCGTTCACCGTACCCGAATAGGTGAGATCGCCGTCAACCCAGACCGATAATTCGGCGGTGCGAAATCCATGTTGGCAGACAATTGTCACCTTTGCTGGATTGGAGAAAAGACGAGTGAATAGCACCGCCCCAACTACGAAGAGCAGCAAAGCGAGCGACGCAAGCCGAAGATTACGAGGCAGCCGGATGAATCGTCGGTAAGCGCTTCGCAGCCACCTGGCTCCTAAGGAGTGAGCTGTGCCTGCTTGATTGCCATCTACTGGCTCTCGGCTGTTCTTGCCTTGCTCTTTGGCGGTCTCGGCCATGCTGCCCTCATTTTCGGCCAACTCTGAACGGCCCACCAGTTACGGTAGTCACCGCCAAGCAGTGGAAAATGCCGATTTACGCAGCCATGGAGTCGTCCGCACCCGGATCCGGAATCGTCGAAGGCGCGTCGCTGCAGGGATAAGAGTCTGCAAGCGTTTTGTCCATCATCTTTTCCCGAACCGATTCCTCGTCTGGTGATGTGATTCGATCTTCGGGATCGCGGTTTAGATTATTGCTGTTGGCGGGATCGGGAGTATTCGGCGTTACTTGCGGAGCTTGAGACATAAATCCACCTGCGGGTTACTGCCCATGGCAGCTTACGACTCGAGCGGTTCGATGCGATCGATGCGACGGGAGGTAACGCCAGTTAGGCTCGAATCTTGTCCAGCACCTTGCGCACTTTGGTGATCGGCCCAGAACGGAACCTCGATTCGACGATAGCCCAGTTTGGCAAATCCACGATTACCTCGAACTCCTTCATGGAGACGGAGCGTTTGCTGTCCATCGGCTTGCCTGATCGAAGAGTTTCCAGTGCATCCTGGATCGCCTGGGTCATGCGAAATAGAACTGTAGTCGGATACAGTGCCATGCTGAAGCCTAATTCCTGAAGCTGCTTTGGACTCATCCACGGCGATTTGCCGCCACCTTCGAAAACGTTAACGACTTTGTGAACGCCTTTGAATTCTCGCCCGATTCTTTTCAGGTCCTTTTCGCTATGCTCGGCCTCGATATAGATGGCATCTGCTCCGGCTTTGAGGTAGAGGTCGCAGCGGCGCATCGCATCATCGAGTCCGTTGGGATCTGCGGCATCGGTGCGAGCGATTAGGAACATGGAATCTTTGTCGGAGCGTGCTGCCGCCGCGGCGCGGATTTTCTCAGTCATTTCTTCCGGAGGAATCACTTCCTTCCCTGCCATGTGCCCGCACCGCTTGGGCGGTTTTTGGTCTTCAATGAAGACTGCAGAGACTCCCATCTGCTCGTAGACATTCACGGTGTGAGTCACGTTCTTTACATCCCCGTAGCCATCATCGCAGTCGACGAGCACCGGAAGGCTTGACGCTTTAATAATCTCCCGCACTGCCTCGGACTTCTCGCCAAAGCGGACTAAGTCGATGTCGGGAACGCCAAAGCGAGCGCCTTCGAGAGCAAACCCTCCGACCTGGTAGGCAGTGAAACCGGAGCGTTCGATCAGCTTGGCACTGAGCGCATCGTGAGCTGCGGGTAGCTGAAGGAGTTTATGGCGCTCCAGCAACGAACGCCAGCTTGGGCACAAAACTCTGATCTTTGGCATCGGGTGAAACGTACTCTTCCGTTCAATCGGATGCAGAGATGAACGTATGCGGGGCTGCTGCTGAATTGAGCTGCGACATGGCAGTTCCGGCAGCTTATCTGCCCTATTTCTGAAACGTTTTCTAGGGTTATTTACTCACTGAAGTACAAGTCCTGACGTTACAAGCAATAACAGCTGAAGGAGCTATACTTTAGCGAGCCGTTATTGTCTCTGGTTTGCCTCCAGGTTGGGCCTGGACTGAGGCGAAATGCGGCGAACGAGCCCCGGATTTCTTGGGAGCTTTAGAAACCGCTTGGGCGGTTTTGCATCGTCTAACCATTTCAGCTCTGGACAGAGCTGAAGGCTGGACCGGTCTTCGGGCAGAATGACTCACAGAATCATTCGCGATTGTGGTTTGCTGGCGTGCGGTTGTGCGCTCGCTCTCCTTGCTACCGCGTGCGAAAGCTCAGAGAAAAAAATCCACACCAGCCCGGTTGCCGAGGCGCATGCTCCTACAATTTCAACAGCCAAGACTCTTAAGTCTGCGGGCGATCCAAAACCGGACCCCGTCAAAATTGCGCAAGCAAAGGTTCCTCCTGCTCCAAACCAGCCAGACCCGGTCGATAAGCTAGTTCAAGAAGCTGAAAAGCAATATCAGGACGGTCAGCAGGAATATGCGGCTGGCCATCTGGAAGCCGCCAAACAGAGCTTTGATCAGGCTGTAAACGTGCTACTTGAGGGCGACATCGACGTCCGTTCGGACGATCGCCTTCAGCGGGAGTTGGACAAGATATCCGAAGGCGTAAATCAGCTCGAGGTCGCTGCACTGCAGCAGGGTGACGGGTTCACCGAGCAGAAGTCGCAGCCGGCCCCAATCGACGAAGCTAATGACGTAACTTTTCCCGTAGATCCGAACCTCAAGGCCCGGGCTGAGGCGCAGGTAAGAGAGACGCGATCTGATCTGCCGCTCCTAATCAACGATTACGTCGCCTCCTATATCAATTTTTATTCGACTCGCGGACACGGCACGCTTGAGCGAGCGCTGGTACGTTCGGGCCGCTACCAGGACATGATTAAACGCGTCCTCAAGGAAGAGGGCGTACCGCAGGATTTGATCTACCTCGCGGAGGCCGAATCCGGATTCGAGCCTCTGGCTCTCTCCCGCGCTGGAGCGCGCGGTATGTGGCAGTTCATGGGCAGCCGCGCCAAGGGATACGGCTTGCAGCGAAGCTGGTGGAT
>CAYZHX010000160.1:0-9067 GCA_964476905.1 uncultured Terriglobales bacterium | reverse complement strand
TCAAGATCGCGATTCTTTCCACGCCCATTCCGAAGGCAAAGCCGCTGTATTTCTTCGCATCGTACCCGACAAATCCGTAAACGTTCGGATCGACCATGCCTGAGCCGAGAATCTCGATCCAGCCGCTGGCCTTGCACATAGCGCAGCGTTCGCCGTTGAGTTTGCCGCTGCCTCCACACTTGAAGCAGGAGATCTGCATGTCCGCGCTCGGCTCCGTGAATGGGAAGAACGACGGATAAAAGCGCGTCCTCACACTGGAGCCGAACATCTCTTTCGCCCAGCGATCGAGCGTGCCCTTCAGATCGCAGAAGGTAATGTTCGTATCAACGGCCAACCCTTCCACCTGATGGAAGATTGGCGAATGTGTTGCGTCGGCTGTATCGGCGCGATGAACTTTTCCGGGAACGATCACGCGTACGGGCGGCGGCTGCTTCTCCATCACGCGAATCTGCACCGGTGAAGTATGCGTCCGCAACAGCAGACGTTCGCGCAGCGGTTTGTTCTGCTGACCGGCGACGATGAGCGTGTCCTGTGTATCGCGTGCTGGGTGATTGGGCGGGAAGTTGAGCGACTCGAAGTTGTAGTAGTCGGTCTCAACCTCCGGTCCTTCGGCGACGGAGTAGCCCATGGCTTTGAATACCGCGACGATTTCGTTCTTCGTACGAATGAGCGGATGCTCGACGCCAAGCTTGCGGCGATTGCCGGGCAGAGTGACATCGATACGCTCTTGTGCAAGCCTCGAGGCTGACGAAGCAGAGGAGATTCGCACAAGAGCCGCATCGATTGTCTCTTCAACGAGCTTCTTAAGTTCATTTACCCGCTGCCCGACATCTCGTTTTGCCGGTCCCGGAGCGGCTTTGAGCCATTGATCGTTGAGCTGCGTGAGAATGCCGTTCTTGCGAGCTATCCAGCGATCGCGCAGAGTCTTCCATTCGTTTTCGGAGGAAACTCCAGCCGTCTCGCTCGACAGGGCAGACGTTAGCTCGCGCGCTGCGCTGTCGAGCGCCGCGGGAGAGAACTCGTCGAGCTTGGGGACGATGTACATGACGCGTATGTGGGTCTCGCGAAAATCTCTGATTTTGTCATCCTGAGCGCTGCTGTTGCGCGAAGGATCTCCCGCCATCTTCAGGACTGATTCGTACCGTCCCGGCTCTACATCCCGTTCCTCGTAGCGAGCCAGGAAAGACAAATTCGTCCGACACATCTCGCGAGATCCTTCATCCGCTTAGGCGGATTCAGGATGACAGTCTTGAAGAGAGGGTCGGGGGAATTTACGCGCTCTTAGCCAGCGCCGACTTCGCCTGCGCTGCCAGCGTCGCAAACGCCGGAGCATCGTTCGCCGCCAGCTCAGCAAGTATTTTGCGATCAAGTTCCACGCCGGCTTTCTTCAAACCGTTAATGAACTGGCTGTAGCTGATGCCGTTCAACTTGGCGGCGGCGTTGATGCGCACGATCCAGATCGAGCGATATTGGCGCTTCTTCTGCTTGCGTCCGGCGTAGGCGAACTTGAGTCCGCGCTCCACACTTTCTTTTGCTGAGCGATAGAGCTTCGATTTTGTTAGAAAGTATCCACTTGCACGCTCAAGTATCTTTTTCCGCTTGGCGCGCCTCTTGGTTCCGCGTTTTACGCGAGGCATCGGCGAGTCTCCTTTTTGACTACGGTTATGCGGCTGGAGGTAAGGGTCAGTACCTCTTCACACGCTATTTACCTCGGACAAGCTGTCGTGCTCATCTCAGATCGACTTCGGATCAACAAGGCATCCGGATTTCCGGATTCGAAACCTAGTAGGGAATCATGCGCTTTACTTTGGGCTGGTCGGCCTTATCGACCATCGTGTCCAGATCCAGGCGCCGCTTCGTCTTCTTCGTCTTCGATGTAAGAATATGGCGCATGAACGCGTGCCCACGCTTTACTCGACCGCTGCCGGTCTTCTTAAAGCGTTTAGCAGCGCCACTATGAGTCTTTAGTTTCGGCATTGTTCCTCTGCAAACAATTCAAAGCCCCAGCGAGGAGTCGCCCGCTGGGGACCTAAAGCAAGTATATGCGATTTGGGACTCAAAGTGGGCCTTTGTTGGACGTTGCCTTAAAGCCCAAGACGATTGGAACTAGCAGAGAACCACGTAAGCGAGGAGCGTCAGCCAGCACCCAGCGATTCCAAAATAGCCGATCGCTCGGATCGTTTTTGAATGTCACGCTTGCTGCGCGGCTGGACTGCCCTGCGGCTTCGGTGGGGCTTGCTTTTTCCCTTCCACCTTCTTCGGTGGAGCCAGGATCGCGTGAAGCGTATTTCCTTCCATCCTCGGGCGGAACTCCACTACCGCGCGATCACCTACCTCTTTCAATAAACGCTCGAGAACTTCGCGGCCCAAATTGGTATGCGTCATTTCGCGACCGCGGAAGAAGATGGTGGCTTTTACCTTGTCGCCCTGTTCGAGGAAGCGAAGCACATGGTTCTTTTTGAACTCGTAGTCGTGCTCGTCGACGTTGATTCGGAACTTTACTTCCTTGATCGTGATGACCTTCTGGTTCTTTTTGGCCGCGCGCTCCTGCTTCTCTTTTTCGTAGAGAAACTTGCCGTAGTCCTGAATGCGGCAGACAGGAGGATTCGCCGTAGGCGAGATCTCCACCAGGTCCAGTCCTCTTTCACGGGCAATTTTGAGCGCCTCAAACGGCTGCAAGATGCCGAGCTGAGTTCCGGTTTCGTCGATTACGCGGATTTCGCGGGCGCGAATACGCTCATTGATGCGGATAAAACGCTTGTCGATAACTTTCCTCCGAGGGGTGACGCGGCTTGGGACCGCACAGATTCTCGCAGTATAGCATGGGTCCCGAGCTGCTCATGCTGCGTTGCGGGGGAGATTCAATCAGTACGGTTCGCAGTAGCGAATGGGGCTGCTGCTCTCGAGTTCAGGGAAGAAATCGCGTTCCCCCGCAAGAGTAGAGGCACGACGCAAGCAGAATCCATGTGACAAATCACAGTGGTCGGCGTCTAACCGGCGGAGCCTGCACGTATTCTTCAACTCAAACACGACTCTCATGAATGCACGACTTCTGATCTCTGCCGCTTTGCTGGCTCTTATCGCCGTTCCCGTTTTGGGCCAGAGTGTGAATCAACTGGATGGAAAGAACGTCGCCATTACGCAGGTGGATTACAAGGGACGAAGTGCGATAAGAATGGTGGCCACTGCAGGAAGTGCGAATGCTACTTCGTATGCTGTGATCAAGAATGCTGCGCTTCGCGATGGCACCATCGAGGTCGACCTTGCCGGCCAGCCGGCTGCCAATGCGGGCGAAGGGGCGCGGGGGTTCATTGGCGTAGCCTTTCGCATCCATGCGGATGGGAGTTACGAGTACATCTATCTGCGGCCGACGAACGGAAGGGCGGACGATCAGGTGCGGCGAAATCATTCGACGCAATACGCTTCCTTTCCCGGCTTCGACTTCGCGCGCTCGCGCCAGGAGGCTCCGGGAAAGTATGAATCGTATGTTGACCTGGAGCCGGGTGTCTGGACCAGGTACAAGATTGAGGTGGAAGGGCGCAAGGCTCGTCTTTATGTAAACGGAGCCGACCAGCCCTGCCTCATCGTGAATGATCTGAAGCTCGATCCGAGCATGGGAGGCGTCGCCTTGTGGGTCGAACCAGGAACCGAAGGCTACTTCGCGAATCTGAAAATTAGCGCGAAGTAGGGAGAGGACCCTGGCGGAACGGCTGTCCTGTTTGGCTCTACGAACCGACGATTTTTGTCATCCCAGAAATTCTTCGCGCTCAGCACTGGACCGCGCTACCACTGACCTCATGATGAGGGACTTGGCGCCGAATGGCGCGCATACGCCCGATCTGCGTTGACGGTCGAGCCTGACGTGCAGTGATTGATTCCACGTTCAATGGCGGTCCCTTCCTCATAGTCGTTCCAGGTTTCGATGAGGAGAAACGGGATTGGGTGTTCTGGACTGACATTGCGATGAAACTCGGTGAGAGTATCTTGAAACGTCTTTCCGCAGCGACTATCGATCTTTCTGTGCGTTCCCCATTGAGCCTTCGAGTCATCGAATCCGGCCCATGCACCAGTCACAATAATTTTGTTGGGGTAATCACGCGTCATGGTCTTGTAAAACCGATCTAAGTACTCCTTGCCCCAATTCCTTCCATCGGGTGACCAGCCCTCTTTCCCAGTATCAACCCAGGCATAGAATCCATCGAAGGCCTGTGGGTCTTTGCCCGTGTCAAAGCGCATGATGAGCAGCGGCGGACGTTCCCACTGTTCCACATGTTGACGGACGATCTTCCAATCGGTGCGTTTGCTGTTCGGCCAGATAAAAATTACTGGATGACCGTTATAGAGCACGTATGCGTTGCCGTTCGCTGCCTTTGACCCGATGTATCTGTCATAGGCGTAATCCAACGCGACAATCGCCTGTTGTGTGGAATCCTCGGGATCGCCCTTAGGCTCGTCGTACATCAGAGCAACTTTGAAGTCTGCATTCGCCGCAGCTTCTTGTAGTAAGGCGTAGTTACGATCAAAGTCCTGCCGATTGTTCCCGTACCAGTCGACCACAAAACCGTCGATTCCAAATTCCTTTGCTTTCTTGATCTGCTTCTGGAGTACCGTAACATCGCTGGAGGAATAACCGACATTGATGTGCTCAGGGGAACCGAACCAGGGCTGATAGACAGCCAGCACACTCGCGCCCTGTTCTGTAGTCGGCATATTCTGCCGAATTGCTTTGTGGACACTGTACTGACCGCAACCGCCGAGTATGAGGATCGTTGCCGCGATTATGAGTGGGTAGACAGGCCGCAAGCTTAGACTCCATCAACGAGAAGGTCGAAACAGGGGCAGATACTCATTCTCATCAAGACGTTATGGTTAACTCGCGTACTCGACTACGTACGCGCTAGAGCTGTTGAAAGAGGCGGTCGTTCTTGAGCGATCTTGGATTAGAGACATTGGGAACGCATCAGGTCGGCCAATGCTCGAATAAACAAATCCGGCCCTGGCCATCTTATCCGGAGAGTACAGGTTGCGGCCATCAATGACCACAGGGAACCGAAGCTCTTTCTTTAAACGGTCCAGGTTCAGTTCTGCGAACTCTTTCCAGTCGGTCAGAATTAGTAAAGCATCGGCGCGGTGCGCCGCATCGTAAGCGTCCGCTGCGAATCGAATCTTTCCACCCAATACCTCTTTGGCTCGTTCCATTGCCGCTGGATCGTAAACGGCGATGCTGCAACCGTCGCGCAACAATGATTGAACGATGTTGATCGCGGGAGACTCGCGGATGTCGTCTGTCCCGCCCTTGAACGCCAGACCGAGAACAGCGAGATTCTTTCCCTTAAGATTCCACAAAGCCCTGCGGACCTTGCGTACGAAACGCTTGCGCTGAACTTCATTGATGCTGCGGACTTCCTCAAGAAGACGGAAATCGTATCCGTTTTCAGCCGCTACCGCCTGAAACGCCGAGATATCTTTTGGGAAGCATGACCCGCCATAGCCGATTCCCGGTCGCAAGAATCGCTTTCCAATCCGCGAGTCACTGCCAATCCCTTCGACAACTTGCTCGATGTCTGCCCCAACGTGCTCGCAAACGTTTGCAACGGCATTCACAAATGAGATCTTCATCGCGAGGAATGCATTCGAAGCATGCTTAATCAGTTCTGCGCTCTTGGCGCTTGTTGAAATCAGTCGTGGTGAAGGATTTCCATTGGCAGAGCGGAACTGGGCTGTGGGACTTTGATAATATCGGCCGGACGTAAGCGGGAAATAGATCTGCTGAAGTATTTGCTGGGCGCGCGGCGAATCGGCGCCGATAACGATGCGATCCGGAAACAGGAAATCTTTGACGGCAGTTCCTTCGCGCAGGAATTCTGGATTGGAAGCAACATCAAAAAGATCATGTGGAGCACCGTTTAAAACCATCACCCGGCGTACCCATTCGTTTGTGTAGACCGGTACGGTGCTCTTCTCTACGATTACCTTGTAATCGTTAATTGCGCCGGCGATCTCGCAGGCTACCTGCTCAACATATGAGAGATCGGCATTCCCGTCCTCCATTGGGGGGGTGCCGACGGCTATAAAAATTGCCTGGGAGGCCGAAACAGCCGCTGGGAGATCATCGCTGAATGAAAGACGCGTTCCCGAATGCGCGGTAATCAGCTCGGGAAGAGAGTCCTCGTGTATAGGAACGCGACCCTTCTTTAACTCTGCGAGTTTGCCGAGATCGTTATCGACCAGGATGACGTCGTGGCCAATTTCCGCGAAGCATGCTCCTGCGACAAGACCCACATATCCAGAACCTACTACCGTTATGCGCATTTATTTGACCTGTGGAGTGGTGCGTGATTGCTATCCAGCAGCCGCTCTGCTTAATGTTGATGCTCTGGTAAACATCCCGTGTTGCCACTGCACAGATATGCAGAAAAGCTATTTAGGCGGCAATCGCTAGTTGCGATGAAGTTTGTGCAGATCTTCTCTGCTCACTTCGCATCCACTTCCACGCGCTGCGAACCATCTCTGTTAAATCGTGCTGTGCTTTCCATTTCAAAACACGATGGGTGCGAGAAGGGTCGGCAATCAGAACCGCGGGGTCGCCAGCGCGTCGCGGCGCAACTCGAACGGGCACAGGCTCTCCAGTGATCCGCTCGACGGTACTCAGCACTTCCCGGACTGAATTGCCTGTACCGGTTCCAAGGTTGAATGCCGTTGTGGCACCACCGTTGAGGAGGTATTCAAGGGCGAGCACGTGTGCTTCAGCCAGGTCGTTCACGTGAACGTAGTCGCGAATGCAGGTGCCGTCGGGCGTCGGATAGTCGTCGCCGAAAACCTGCAGTTCTGGCTGCTCACCTAAAACCGCCTGCAGCGCAGCGGGGATGAGTCGGGCTTCCCGTTTGTGAATCTCGCCGATATCCCCACTCTCGTCAGCACCGGCAGCATTGAAATAACGCAGGGCAACCGATCGAAGCTGGTAAGCCCGATCGTAAGAACGCAGCGCGTGTTCGAAGAAAAGTTTGGAAACACCGTATGGGTTGACTGGGTTCTGGATGGTGTCGTCGGTGATAGGGACTCTTTCCGGACAACCGTATGTAGCGCACGTCGATGAGAACACGATATGCGGAACGCCAGCATCGACAGCTGCATTCAAAAAGCAGAGTCCTGCGTTGACGTTATTTTGAAAATACTTGCGAGGATCGGTTACAGATTCACCCACGTACGCGTGCGCGGCAAAATGAAAGATCGCGGCGCAGCCGGGCAGAACCTTCATCAGCTTCTGTCGATCACCAATGTCGCCGGTGATGAGCTCAAATCCTTTCGCGAACTGCGGATGTCCGGTTGAAAGGTTGTCATAGATCACCGCGTCATATCCGCGGCGCGCCAACGCGCGAGCTGTGTGACTGCCCACGTATCCGGCTCCGCCCAACAGCATCACGCGCATCATCTTTCCTCCCGTTTTGGTCACAACGAAATTCTTGATTTCACCAATGCAATCAAAGCACCTCGGCACCTTCAGATCTCGTTGAGTGTCTTCGATTGTGGATCGCTCTCCCAAAATAGACTGAGGAAGCGATGCGGCCTAAGCTGCGGCCGGAGTCGTAACAATAGTTGGCGTCTGAGGAGTCACGCTCCCGCGGGCCGTCACTGCCTCCGGCACAAAGGGCTTTGGGACTTCCATAGGCGTGAATTCGCGAACGAGGCAAGGCTTCTCTGCTGATGTGCTCCGCAAGATGTTGTCGATCACGAACAGAGGCCGTGCACGAACCTCGTCATAAATTCTGCCAATGTACTCGCCGACAAAGCCCATACACGTGAGCTGGAGGCCTGCTACAACCATGAAGACGGTTAGCGCGATTGCATAGACAAACCACGATTGCGCTCGCATGTTCGATGAGAAGCCGGCGAGAACGAGGACAGCGCCACTACCGGCGGCGAGCACGAGCAGGAGCACACCGCTCACCAGCGCTATTTGCAGAGGCTTATAGCTGAAGCTGTAGATGGCGTCGAAGGCATATCGAAATAGTTTCTTCCAGGTGTACTTCGCAACTCCCGCATGGCGCGCGAGGCGATCGTAATAAATCGTCTCCGTACGGAAGCCCACAAAAGTCTTGAGTCCGGGAAGGTAACGATTGCGCTCCGGCATGGAAACGATCTGATCCGCTACTTTGCGATCTATCAAGCCGAAAATGCCCGAGTTCATCGGAATTGGGCAATCCGCGATTTTGCCAAGTACCTTGTAAAAGAGAGGATACAAGAGTTGTTTAATTCCACCCTCTCGCCGTGATCTTCTCTCGGCCAGCACTACCTGTGCGCCCGAGTACCAAGCCTCGAGCATGCGGGGAATGACCGAGGGATGGTCCTGCAAGTCCCCGTCCATCGTCACCACGGCATCACCTCTGGCGACCTGCAGACCGGCCGACAGCGCTCCCTGATGCCCCCAGTTACGCGAAAGCTCTACGACCACGACATGTGGATCTACCATCTGCTGTTGGCGGAGCAAGAACAGAGAATCGTCCTCGCTGCCGTCGTTCACGTACACCACTTCCCAGTCTTCTCCAGTTGAATTCATCGCCTCCTGCATGGCCTGGTGAAGCGCAACAATCGTTTCTTGCTCGTTGTAGATAGGAACGACAACAGAGATCATGAAATCTTTCCCCCAATTGTTCCTGTAGGCAACAGGATTCGAGCTACCTGAACGCCTACCGCCTGTCCCGCTACTTGCACAGTCCAGCAGCACAGATATTGATCTTGTCGGATGCTTTAGGAACTCGCGTATGTTGCCATAGGAGTAATCCCTATGTTTAGAAAGTTATTATCAATTTGTAATTGTTTTGCAGCTAAGGAGGCGTCTTGTATCGGGAGGAAACGGCAGAACATGTAAGCGCCGAGATCAGGAGATTGGAATTTCTTGCAATACGCGCACCACCCAGCGGTCCTGGGCGGGCGTCATTATGACCAGATACCGAGCGGTGGTTTTCTGCGTGTGGATTACCCGAGTTGACTGCTGGACCTCCATCTCGAGCTGCACGTTGTCATAGAGAAGAAGCGCAGCGCCATCGGACGGATAAAACACCGCTTG
>CAYZHX010000159.1:6641-9078 GCA_964476905.1 uncultured Terriglobales bacterium | reverse complement strand
TGGGCGAGCACTGCCGCTGGTTGATCGACAACGGCTGCACGGGAATTGTCGCGTTGGGTTCACTGGGCGAGGGTGCGACATTAACCTTCGATGAAAAGCTTGCTGTCGTGCGTACGTGCATCGGCGCCGTTCGTGGCCGCGCTCCCGTTGTCGCATCAATCTCCTCACTCAGCACTGCAGAATCGGTTGCATTGGCAAAGCAAGCGGCCGATCTGGGTTGCGACGGTCTAATGGTGTTGCCGCCGTATGTGTATCAAGGTGACTCGCGCGAGATGATGGCGCACATCTCCGCCGTGCTCCGCGCAACTCCGCTTTCGACGATGCTTTACAACAACCCGATTGCCTATGGCACTGATTTCTTGCCTGAGCAGATTGCGCAGCTCGCTGCCGAGCACTCCAATCTGCAAGCAGTGAAAGAATCGAGCGCTGATGTTCGCCGCGTGAGTGCGATTCGCGCGCTTCTGAATGGCGCCATGCAGGTATTTGTCGGCGTCGATGATGCGATCGTTGAAGCCATCGGGGTTGGAGCCGTTGGCTGGATCGCCGGACTCGTAAATGCCATGCCGCGCGAGTCCGTGGATCTCTTCGAGTATTCGATGAAAGGCGATCGTGAGAAAGCTCTCGAACTCTATTATTGGTTCCTGCCTCTTCTGCGCATGGATACGGTGCCCAAATTTGTGCAACTCATCAAGTTAGTGCAGGAGATGGTGGGGATGGGAAACAGTCGGGTACGACCACCGCGCCTTCAGTTAGTCGGCAAAGAGCTAGAAGAAACGCGGGCGATTGTGAAGCAAGCGCTTGCTAATCGTCCCAAGGTCACTGCTGGATCGAGCGCGGCCGCAGCTTTGCTACGCTGAAGAGAGTCACTATGGAGCTCCAAGGGCAATCGCTTATCGGCTTCGAAGCTGCGCCCCTAAATGGCACGCCATTTAGGGCCATTAGCCCAGCTACAGGACAGGCTGTTCCTCCCGACTTCCACACCGCCGCTGCTGCCGACGTCGATCGAGCAGCCCGGCTGGCGCAAGCAGCATTTCGAATCTATAGTCGCTGGACAGGAAAACAGAAAGCAACGCTGCTGACTCAAATCGCAGCTGCAATAGAAGCTCTCGGACAGGAACTGATTGATCGCACAGCGCTCGAAACTGCTCTGGGACCTGATCGCCTAAAAGGCGAGCTTGCCCGAACTTGCAACCAACTTCGCCTGTTTGCTTCTGTCATCGAGGAAGGCTCGTGGGTGAATGCCCGAATCGATCGCGCGGATCCGAACCGGAAGCCTATGCCAAAACCTGATATCCGCTCGATGCTACGGCCGATCGGACCTGTTGCAGTATTTGGCGCTAGTAATTTTCCGCTTGCGTTTTCCGTGGCCGGAGGCGATACAGCGTCTGCTCTGGCAGCCGGGAATCCCGTCGTGGTCAAAGCTCACCCAGCGCATCCGGGAACGAGCGAGATGGTCGGAAGAGCGATCGTCGCTGCATGTCGCGAGGCTGGAGCTCCAGAGGGAACGTTCTCGCTTCTGTTCGATTCGGGTACCGGAGTGGGACGTTTGCTTGTCCAGCATCCCGCAATCAAGGCGGGAGGGTTCACTGGGTCGCGCGCCGGCGGGCGCGCCTTAATGGACTTGGCGGCAGCTCGACCGGATCCGATTCCATTTTTTGCCGAGATGAGCAGCACGAATCCTGTTTTTGTGCTGCCCCATGCCGCTACGGAAAGAGCCGAGCAAATCGCAACCGGCCTTTATGGTTCCTTCACCCTCGGAGGCGGCCAATTTTGTACGAAACCGGGATTAGTTCTCCTTGGACCAGATAGAGGAGCCGAACAACTCTCGACTAAGTTGAGAGAACTCACAAGCGCTGCTTCCGATCACGTTCTCCTAACGGCGGGCATCTGCAAATCCTACGAAGGTGGTTTGGAGCAGCGAGCAAAATTGCGGAAGGCTACATCACCTAAAGCAAAAGAAGCCGGATTTCGCGCCGCTGCGACGCTTTTTGAAGCCGACCTTGATTCTCTTATGTCGGACCATGCACTGGGTGAAGAACTGTTTGGTCCGTCGACATTGGTTATCCATTATCAGGATCGCGCAAAATTACTCCGATTTGCCGAAGGGCTGGAAGGTCATCTGACAGCAACGATTCATGGTACGGAGCAAGATCTTCGTGACTACGCCGATCTGGTTGAAATACTCGAAAATAAAGTCGGCCGCATAGTCTTTAATGGGTATCCAACTGGCGTGGAAGTGTCCCATGCCATGGTTCATGGCGGGCCATACCCCTCCACTTCCGACGCGCGCTTTACTTCGGTTGGCACGCAAGCCATTTTGCGCTTCGCGCGCCCGGTATGCTTCCAGAATCTTCCCGATGCGGCACTTCCGTCGGAGTTGCAAAACGGGAACCCGTTGGGGATCTGGCGAACGATTAATGGCGAGCTTTCTCGCGCA
>CAYZHX010000159.1:0-6541 GCA_964476905.1 uncultured Terriglobales bacterium | reverse complement strand
CTCGATGGATCGTCCACTTTGCCCATCGCTGCGGGGAGTTCCGGAACGGCACGCGGGCCTGACCCCCGTTCGCTATGGTCGAATGGGCCGGTATCGCCGTACCAGCGATCTTTCGGAGCTTCCTCGTGCTTTGCGGCGAGGACCAATGGTCCGTACATGGGAGCTTGGACCGTGTGGTCGTCGGGCATCTCGGAGCTGTGAAGAGCCATTGGTAGGCTGAGCTCGATAGTGTCATTGTTCTTCCACGGACCGCGCAGCGTCAGATAGCTGCTTGGGCTCGAGAACACCGGCAGAGGACGCCCATTGATCTTCACGCTGCCGCCGTTGGCCCAATAGGGGATGCGCAAGCGGATAGCGACGTCCGCGGGCTGCTGCGCGGTGATGGTGAGCTTCGTGCCTTGCTGGCGCGGGAAATCGGTATCCTGCCGCAGCTTGAGCTTCTTCTCCGGCCAGCTTACTTCCGACGGTAGGTAAAGATTCACATACATGGAGTTGTCATCGTGAAAGTAAATCGTGTCGTTGAGCTTCCCGAATTCCTCGACTCCGGTTCCGTTGCAGCACCAGAAAGAGTCGTCCGCCGTTGCATAAGTCTTCCAGAGATTCACGCCAATTGGGTAGTAGTACATCGTAGTTCCCGTTTCGAGATCCATTGTGCCAAGACGGTGATTGAGGACGACGCGCTCGTAGTAGTCCATGTAGCGTGCCTCCGGCGACCAGCCGAAGAGATGCCGCGTGAGCTTCATCATGTTATAGGCGCAGCAATCTTCGGTCGTGCTCGGACCAAGTTGGTTTGAGAGCTTGCCGGGATCGGTCTGCCAAGTTTCGCCGTTGCTGGTACCTCCATTGCAGTAAGAGCGCGCGCTGACAACCTCATTCCAGAAGTACTGCGCGATGTCTTGATAGTGGGAATCGTGAGTGAGTTCGTACGCTCGCGCGGCCGCGATCACCTGCGGGATGTGGGTGTTCACGTGCAGTCCCTTAAGTTCATCGCGATGATTCCCCAGCGGCTCGAAGAAGGCTTTCTTGTCGAATCGACGTGCCATGCCGAGGTACTGGAATTTTCCCGTCACCGCATACAGATTGCAGAGAACTTCTCCCATGCCGCCGTACTCAGTGTCGAGTACTCGCTGCATGTGGTCATAACTTAGCGGACCGGACCACATTCCCACCCAGTCAGCCATATCTTCGGCGACCTGAAGAGCCTCGGTGTTGCCGGTATGTACATACATGTCGAGCATGCCGGCCATGATCTTATGGATTGTGTAGAACGGCGCCCACACGCGCACGCGCTCGCGGAGCCGATCGAAGAGCTCGTCGGAAAACGCGCTGAGATATCCGTTCTTGTTCGCAACCTGGCACTTGCGAAGATCGGAGACAAGCGCGTCGCCCTTCTTTTTCAGATCTTCATCGCCGGTGCTCGCATACATCAGCGCCACGGCCGAGAGATAATGACCGCCGGTGAAGTGTCCACGTAGCTCGACATCGGGCTTTTCCCAGCCACCGAACGGTTGCGCAGAGGATGGCAAACCGGCGGTGATTTTGAAACAGTGCGCCAAGCGATCATTGGGCAGCGAGTGCAGATATTGCCGATTTTTCTCCTGCATGCGCGAGCATGTTCCACCGAGCAGACGAACCTGCTTTATCGGAAAGGGAACTGCGGCCCAGGGCACGCGCTCCCGGTTTATTGGCTTCCCCGTGCTGTCGATGGAGTTGACGACTGGATCTTGCGCGAACAGATTGGTGGTGGACGGTAGAACTGCCGCGCCTGCCATAGCGGCAGCGCCGGCGATAAACTTTCTGCGGGAAACATTGCTGAACGTCATAAGATTTCTCCAGGCCACGGGTTTATCGATCCGCAGCAGGTCATGTTTTGGAAAACATTCTTCCCAAGCTCGAGAACTGACTTGCTGTAAGCGCTTACAATTGTAAGCGTCTCAGAAATCGTGCGATCGTACGGTCTCGTTAATAGCCGTTCATACGAGCGGCGCGACGATTGCATTGCCTATCGACTACGCTGAAGATCTTAATGCGACCACTCCTCTCATTCCTTTTTGCTGTCCTCTCGGTCGCGACACCACTGGCTTACGGGGAACGAGCGCCGGATTTCTCTTTCGACGCGGTCTGGCTCGACGGCGGTGCTAAAGTGCCGCACTCGATCAAGGCATATCGCGGGCGTGTCGTGCTTGTAGACTTCTGGGAGTACACCTGCATCAACTGCATTCGCGATTTCGCTGTGCTCAAGCGCTGGTACGCGAAATATCATCCTTACGGCTTCGAGATCATCGGCGTGCACTTCGGCGAGTTCGCCATCGGATACAAGCCCGAAAATGTTCGCCGTGCGGCCGAGCGATTTCAACTGCCCTGGCCCGTTGTCGCCGACGTGAACGGTTCGATCTGGAAAGCCTACAAATCTGAGTCTTGGCCGAATCGGTATCTCATCGATCCGAACGGCGAGATCGTCATGCACATCGAAGGCGAGGGCAACAACGCGCCGATGGAAGCGAAGATTCGAGAAGGGCTGCTGCCGCAGCATCCCGACGTTGCGAGCGTGCCCACTGAACCAGACGAAAATACTTTTGCTCCACAATGCGGACGGGTCACGGAAGAGACCTACGTAGGCGATTGGTTCGGCCGCGGCGCTCTCGAGAATCACGAGAAATACGAGGACGGATACGTGGTCCACTTCAAAGCCAACCAGGAACCGGACGATGGACGCGTGATCCTTGATGGCAGTTGGCGTACTGACCATGACGGCGTTACTTCTGCCGATAAGCACGAGACCAAGGCGACGCTCCGGTATCACGCGCGGTCCGTCTATGCCGTTATGAGTGTGGACAATCCCAAGAAGCCGATCCGGGTTAATCTTCTGCAGGATGGCTCGCCGCTGGGCGATGGCGCGGGAGCGGACGTAAAGAAGGATGCGCGCGGTTCCTACATCGAAGTGGCCGAGCCGAGAATGTATTACCTGATCAAGAACCCTGCGCTGGCATCGCATCTGCTGACGCTTTCGCCCGAACTTCGAGACTTCACGCTGCACTCGTTTACCTACGGCAACGATTGCCAGCAGAACTTCGACCAAAAGTAAGTCGCTCATCAGATCGACACCGTTACACGGGGCTCGCAGCTCTCAATGATCGCGTTTACGGCGTATGGACCGAAAAGCCGCCGCTCACGGCAACCGATCCGGCTGCGCGCGCAGCGGAGGCGAGGCGTCCGCGAAATACGCTGGTGAAGGTCGGAGTAGCGGATTTCAGCAAAGTGCATTAGAGCGTTCGGAATACGTTTCTTAACAGAACCGCTTGAGCACGAGGCGAACCCGCACTTACAATCCGAGTGCCAGGCAGGTTCAAGACAATCAAGCCGAAAACGGGAAGTATGAGTTTGCAAGCTGTGGCCAAGAAGGCGGGAGTCTCCGTCGCCACTGTTTCCCGCGTTCTCAACAATCTTTCCATTGTGAAGAACACTACGCGCGCTCGCGTCATGAAGGCGGCGACCGAGCTTAAGTATCATCCTAATCTGCACGCGCGTTCACTAGCACGGGGAAGCAGTCGCACGCTCGGCATCATCGTGTCCAATATGGACAATCCCTTCTTCCTCGACATATTGCGCACGCTGCAATCGGACTCGCACGCAAAAGGTTACGAGGTCGTCGTAGCCAATACGGATTACAGTCCCGAGCAGTTGCTCTCGAGCATTCGCCTCATGATTGGATGGCGCGTCGCTGGCCTTGCCGCGATTGTGTCGGAGATGCATGGCGATCTCATCCGCCTGATCATCGACAGCCATATTCCCACTGTGTTCTACGACGTTGGCTCAACCGCCGAAAACATCACCAATGTGCGCGTCGATTACCGCAAAGGAATGCATCGGATCGTGCAATATCTGCACAGCATCGGACATCGACAAATGGCCTTCATTGGCCATCACTCGGCACTGCGGCCGATCGGCGACCGCCGCCAGTCGTTCCTCGAAACCGTTCGCGAATTTGGCTGCCACGCAGTGCGAACCGTTGCTGCTGACGACGGCCTTGAAGGTGGTCGGCACGCGGCGCATGAACTTATCAGTTCCTCCGACCGGCCCACTGCGATCGTGTGCGTGAACGACTTCATGGCGGTAGGAGTGTTGCGTCACTTGCGCGAGCACGGCGTTCGCGTGCCCCAGGAGATATCAGTCACAGGTTTTGACAACATTCGCCTGGCCGAATTCTGCTCACCTTCGCTCACATCGGTACACATTCCCAGGGACCAGATTGGACACATAGCCTTCGAAAGACTTGTCTCAGAGGAGACGAAGTCGAACAGTCGCGAACTGCTCATCGATCCTGAACTCGTAGTGCGTGAATCGACCGGGCCAGCATCAACTTAGTCTCGACCCAGGTAGGTCAGTTTTCTGTCGAGATTGCATACCATAGTCACCCGAAGACATTGGCGATTTTATCTGTCACACAACTTGCGCTGATCGCGTTCCCCAGTGCACAGTGTTTTCATGGCCACACCGTACACCGATGAAGGCATCGATGAATACCTGCGCAAGCGGCTTATGCCGGTTGAGGGTGCGATTCCGCATCTTCCCGGCATCGAGATGTATGGGAATTCCGTTCCAGTCGGAACCGTCGGCGGCGATCTATTTGAATATATAAATTTCCAGCAACGCTATGACCTCGATGCCCGGATTCAACAGGCGCAGAAGCGAGCAAAAGAATTTCTCGAGTTGCTCCCACCCGGTGCTATGTGCCGTAATTCGGTCGATGACCACGTGCAGTGGCTAAAATCACGACCAGACTACAAGCCCGAAATGGAAACCGAGTACCGGCGCGCACGCAGCTCCGAGGAGCTCAGGATCTCTGAAAATCTGCGCGAGCTCTACAACATGGCGGGTGTCCTGCTAGTAGACGCTCAGGGCCACGGCCTCATCTCGGCGAAGATTGCTTCTACCGTCCACGATACCTTTCACGCATTCATGCTGGCGGAACTCGATCAGCATGGAAAAACCACACCAGCGCTATTTGAGAACATCAACCTGCGACTGGCGCACTCGGTAACAGCTCGCAATGCACTGGGCAGGAGCGAGAAGGACTACGCTCGTGAGATCGCGACCATGTTGTATGGAGAAGTACATCCGTACGGATACTTTCGGTTTGTGAATTTCGGCCATCCACCACCGCTCGTCTTCTCCGCCGAATTTCGCAGGTTCGTCGAGATTCCTAGAGATCGCATGTTGCAATTTCTGCCGTTGGGATTGCAGATCCCAGAAGATCATCCCGATCGCAATAAGTATTTCTCGATGCAACTGCGGCCGAAAGGAGCCAGTTCATCGGACGTGGCTGAGATTACGCTCATGAGTCCGGGAGACATCCTTTTCCTTTACACCGATGGTGTTTATGACGGGAATGATGAGGAAGAGCTCCAGCACCTTGAGTCGGTAATGCGCGAGCACCATTGGGAATCCGCACGTGACATCTGCAATGCGCTCTTAGCCCATGCAACCAGAGATGACGACCGTCTCCGCCAAATCGGAGAAGAAGACCGCATCGACGACAAGACGGTCTTCATCATTAAACGAAGCTGAAACTGTTACTAGCTCTTAAATAGCTCCCGCCAAACGTGTCTTGATGCACACGTCCCCTGTTGCCCTCCACCCACAACTGAAGTCTTACAACGCTGTAAACCGCTGATTCTGAAGGGCGGATGTCGTGGCCGCACACCTGCAACTTCTTGGAGCGTAACGCAACAGGAGAAACGCGATGCAGGCGCAAATAGGACGATTGCAAGCGGGAGAAAAGCCGGTCGTACGAGTTTTGGTCACCTTTGTTCTTGCCGCGGTGACCGCGCGACACGCGGCCGCTCAAACCGCAGTGGCACCAACAGCACAACCGAAGCATCGGCGCGTGGTAGTCAGCATTCCGCATCGCAAGCTTGCGCTGATCGAAAACGGTCAAGTGAAGAAGGTTTATCCGGTCGCAGTTGGAGCAGCGAACAGCCCCAGCCCCTCGGGCACCTTTGAGGTGAAGAACCGGCTCGTGGCCCCGACCTACTATCACCCGGGCAAGGTGATTCCCGCGGGCGCAAACAATCCACTCGGCACGCGTTGGATCGGACTGAGCACCAAGGGATATGGCATTCACGGCACTAACGTCGAGACCTCGATCGGCAAAGCTGCCTCCCACGGATGCATTCGGATGCACCGCAAAGATCTCGAGGAACTCTTCGCCGATGTCCAGGTTGGCGATCAGGTCGAGATTCGCGCTGCAGCAGATTCTGAAACTGTATCGATTTTCGGCGGCGCGTCGACTGACAGTGCAACAGAAGGCATCGTGACTGCTTCTGCCGGGAACTCGATTGAACGCAACGGAACTTCGCCGATGGTGATGAGCGGTGAGCCCGTGCAGCAGTAGCAAACTCGCAGCGGTGGCAGGCGGCCCTTTAGTGCGCGACTTAGGCGGATCGGAGGAAAAGGCAATGGAACTCACAGGAATGATGGCGATCGCAGGCGTTTTTACCGGATCGGTGCTGGTGGCGCTCTTCATCGGAGAGGCGCTGAT
>CAYZHX010000158.1:3051-9113 GCA_964476905.1 uncultured Terriglobales bacterium | reverse complement strand
CCTCGCCACTGGTAGGCGTGATCATGGGCAGTCGCAGTGATTATCAGGTGCTTGAGCCTGCGGTAACGATCCTCTCCGAGCTGCAGGTCCCCTTCGAAAAGCGCATCGTTTCTGCACACCGCACTCCGGACCGGATGTTCGAGTATGCCTCGACTGCGGAGAAGCGCGGGCTGCAGGTGATCATTGCTGCCGCCGGAGGCGCAGCTCATCTTCCCGGCATGGTAGCTTCCAAAACTATTCTTCCCGTTTTGGGAGTGCCGATTCCAGCCACGATGCTCAATGGCGTCGATTCACTCCTCTCAATTGTCCAGATGCCGAAGGGCGTTCCCGTGGGAACCTTGGCGATAGGTCAGCCTGGCGCAGCCAATGCCGGGCTCCTCGCGGCATCAATCTGCGCACTCAAAGACTCTGCTTTACGTGAGCGCATTCGTGCCTGGCGCGCGGCCCGGCAAGAGGAAGTGCTCAAGATGGAGTTGCCTTCGTGAGCGCCATCCTTCCCGGCGCAACCATCGGCATTCTTGGAGGCGGACAACTTGGCCGCATGACGGCGATGGCAGCGCGCTCGCTCGGCTACCGCGTTCAGGTCCTCGATCCGGATCGCTCCTGTCCAGCGAGCTTCGTGGTCGATAGCTGTTTTACCGCAGCCTACAACGACGTGAATGCTGCAGCGCATCTGGCGCGGGGATCGGATGTGGTGACGCTCGAAATCGAGCAGATTGCCATCGCCAGCCTCGAGGAAGCCGCGCGTTACGCGCCCGTGCGTCCGGATGCCGCAGTGTTGAACATCGTGCAGGATCGTATCCGCCAGAAGACTTGGCTCCAGACCAGCGGCTTCCCAATTGGGGAATGGCGTGGAGCAACAAACGCGGCAGAACTCTCGGCTGCCCTTGAAAAATTTCAGAGCGACTGCTTCATTAAATCGACCTCCGGCGGATACGATGGCCGCAGCCAGATTCGCGTGCAGCCTGCGAATAGCGATTCAGCCGAGGAAATGTGGAGGCTGCTCGGTTCGCGCCCTTGCGTAGTTGAGCGCGCGCTGCCGCTGAATTATGAGATTTCCGTTCTGGTAGCGCGGCGCCCTGGTGGAGAAGCAGTCGCCTATCCACCGGCCCTGAATCATCACGAAGCGCAGATTCTTGACTGGTCGGCGATTCCCGCGTCACTTTCGGGCGAGCTGCATAGATCTGCCACCGATCTCGCACTACAAATCGCACAGCAGCTTCAGGTGGTTGGACTTCTCGTGATTGAGATGTTTGTTCTCAAAGACGGCAAGCTGCTGGTGAATGAACTCGCGCCACGTCCGCACAACAGCTATCACGCCAGCGAGCGCGCCTGCGTGACCAGCCAGTTCGAACAGGCGGTGCGCTCGATTTGCGATTTGCCGCTGGGCCAACCTTCCGTTATCAAGCCTGCGGCGATTTCCAACCTGCTTGGGGATGTATGGCTTGGGCCGAAACCGCCGGCCTTCGATCGGGCACTCGCGATCCCTGGCGTTCGCCTGCATCTGTATGAAAAGAGTGTTCCGCGGCCGGGACGAAAGATGGGCCATCTCTCCGCAATTGGCGAGACGGTGCAGCAGGCGGTCGATCGCGTTTTGCAGGCGCGCAACGCGCTGGCGGGGTAACCACCGGACACTCCTTGCGGTAACCTGGTTCCACCGCAATCACTATTGCTCAGCGCACATTTTCGGCAGACTATGGGTTATTCCGGTTAAGAGGTTGAAATGGAGACTCCCAGCCTGACTGTTTCGATTCCCGATGGAAGTTCTATTATCGTGGCGCGCTGTTCAGCGTGTCACCAGACATTTTCTTTGACTCCGGCAGGACGAATCGATCCCTTGGTGGCACAGCGTGAGGCGAAACCTGCTTTCGAAGCGCACGTTAAACAGAAACACACATGGCGTGCCGATTCCAACGAAACGGCTGCTTTTCGTCTTCGCGAAATGCTGAAAGACGTCGATCCCGAATAGGCGCTCTTCAGCAAGTATGTGATGGCAGCATGTCGCAGTGCGTGAACTCTACTGCAACGCCAGTTGCCGCCCCGCGTGGATACCGGTCTACACGAACAACCTTTGCCTCGCAGACCAAACGAATATCCTTCCCAAAAGCGGAAAGCTGAAATTGTAGTGTGATGCTCGCTCCTTCTTTCGCATCAAGTTCCGCATAGAAGAAAGCGCCGGTTGTGCTCAAGTCGCGAAGGATCGCGAGTCGGTTGTGGCAATTCAGGCTGGAGCAGCTCACGGATGCGGGCACTGTTAGATGCACCCGCGAGACTTTTCGTGCTTCGGGCAGCACGGAGCGCATAATGTCGATGGCACGCTGACTTCGTTCGGGCATCGCGCCCTCCTGCCCCATGCCTCTGAGTTGTGCAGTTGCTGTGCCATCCCTAAGTAGTTGATTTATCGAGAAAAGTACCCGTTTGACTATTACCTTTTTGGGAACTTTTTGCCCACCCTTAGTCCTGAACTAGGTAAAAAGATTCCATTTAGGGACTTGTAGGCACTTCGAATTCGGGCAGGAGATTTCGTGCTCGCAAATTTTTCCACCAAGTATTGAAGGCCTGCAGAGCGGCCTCGCACTGAATGCGATGGCGTTCGCGTTTATCGCGAATTTGTCCCCGCGTTTCGTTGTCTAGTGGTGGAAGAAGATCGAAAGTGATGTTTGCCGGTTGAAAGTGTTTTGCTTCGGCATTGCATATGTAATGCATCAGCGAGCCGAGCGCACTCACGCGCGGTGGCGCAATCGCATCTTCACCGAACGCAAGCACGGATGCGTGAGTGCCTGCGAGAAGTCCGGCCGCGATGGATTCCGTGTAGCCTTCCACCCCGCAGATTTGTCCAGCGAAGAAGACGTTCGCATACTGCTTCATTTGCAAAGTTTCGCGCAGGAGTGTAGGAGCATTTAGATATGTGTTGCGGTGAATCTGCCCATAACGCAGGAAACGCGCATTTCCCAATCCGGGAATCAGACGCAGCACACGCGCTTGCTCACCAAACTTTAAGTGGTTTTGGAATCCGACCAGATTATAAGAATCGGCACGCAAGTTCTCACTGCGTAGCTGCACGACTGCATACGGCATCTTTCCTGTTCTGGGATCCTTCAGACCCACTGGCTTCATTGGTCCAAAGCGCAGCGTATCTCGCCCGCGCCGCGCAATCTCCTCGATGGGGAGACATCCCTCGAAGTAGTTGAGCTTCTCCCATTCGTGTCCTTCGACCGACTGCGCCGCGATCAGCGCATCGTAGAAGCGGTCGTATTCCTCTTTCGTGAACGGACAATTGATGTAATCCGCGGTGCCTTTGTCGTAGCGCGCGGCCATGTACACCTTGGAATGATCGATGGAGTCGGTTTCTACGACGGGACTAATTGAGTCATAGAAGTACAGGTGCGAGCTGCCCGTCAGCCGCGCGATGTCCTGCGAGAGAGCGTCTGAAGTAAGCGGGCCGGAGGCGACGATCGTGATTCCGGCATTCTCATCGATACGGGTCACTTCCTCGCGACGCACCTCGATCAGCGGTTCTGCGCCGATGGCTTCCATCACTCTCGCGGAAAACTGGTGGCGATCGACGGCGAGCGCGTGGCCGGCGGGAACAGCCGTCGCATCGGCACATTGCAGCAGGAGCGAACCCGCGCGACGCATCTCCTGCTTCAATAGCCACGGCGCCGTATTCTCGCTTTCACTCTTCAGTGAGTTCGAGCAGACCAGCTCGGCAAAATCGCTCGTCTGATGGGCGGGAGTCGAGCGCAGAGGACGCATTTCATAGAGAATGACCCGCACCCCGCGTCGAGCGCATTGCCACGCAGCTTCGCACCCGGCCAAACCCGCGCCGACGATTTTGATGGGACGAATCTTCATCCATTATCGATTTTAGTGCCACGTAGGTTCTTCTTCGCTCTGCAGATCGAGCTTCGAAACACGCCATTCACTTGGTTTTAACCAGACTGTAAAGAGACGTTCACACTCAGCCACTATCACTGAGAGCAATAGATGATTACTGAATGGGATCGAGTCAGAAAATGACGGGTCCAATCTGTCTTTATTCAGCACACACTTAAGAAGAGGTCATGGGGAGGAATGGAATGAAATTCTTGCTTCGTAGTGGCTTGGCATGTCTGCTGTCAGGCGGCATGCTCATGGCCCAGAGCGCCAGTTCGCAGAGCGCTGCCGGAGCCAAAACGAGAACGACTCGGTCCGCAGCTGCGCGACGCCGAGCCGCGACGACCACAAGCGCCGAGCCTTCGGTTTCGTCGCAGTTGCAGCAACTGCGCGACATGCTCTCGTCGCAGCAGCAACAGATTCAGCAGCTGCAGAACCAACTCGCCGCTCGCGATCAGCAGATCCAGCAAGCACAGCAGGCAGCCGCAGACGCGAATGCCAAAGCGACCGAGGCCTCCAGCAAAGCCAGCGAAGCGCAGACGGCGAACAGCGACGCAACAACCCAAGTCGCGAGTTTGAAGCAGACTGTCAGTACGGTCCAGGCTAGCAATCAGACCTTGGCCGACTCGATAAAAGCAGACCAGAAGAAAGTCAACGATGCGTTCGAAAATCCCTCCGCAATTCGCTTCAAAGGGATCACCATCAGCCCGACAGGGAGCTTCATTGAATTCGCCAGCGTGTGGCGCGAGAAGGCCATGGGCGACGACATCAACACCCAATTCAGCGCCATTCCTTTCAGCGGCGCGACGAACGCGAATCTGAGCGAGTTGAACTTCACCGGACGGCAGTCCCGAATCGCATTATTGGGCGAAGGCAAGACCGGCGGATTTACCTTCCGCGGCTACTGGGAGATGGACTGGCTCGGTGCCGGCGTTACTTCCAACAACAACCAGAGCAACAGCTACGTCAATCGTCAGCGCCAACTCTTTGGCCAGGTACAAACTGACAATGGTTGGATATTCACCGCTGGACAACAGTGGAGCTTGGCAACAGAAACCAAGACACTTCTCGACAACCGCACTGAGAACCTTCCCATGTCGATCGATCCGCAGTACACCGTGGGCTTCACGTGGGCGCGCCAGGGTGCAGTCCGTGTTGTTAAGGACTTTGGCAAGAAGGCGGCGATCGGCTTCTCGCTGGAAAGTCCGCAGACTCTTAACGTCGGCGGAGGTGGGCTCAGCAGCACCACCGGGCCCGGCGTAGTGTTCCAAGTCACTGGACAGACTGGTGGGCTGCTCAACAACGGCGGTAACACTGCAGCCCAGAACTACAGCATGAACTACTTTCCAGACGTAATCGGTAAGGTGGCCTTCGAGCCCGGCTGGGGACACTATGAGCTGTTCGGAATAGCCCGGTTCTTCCGTGACCGTGTGTATCCCAATGCGGGAACTAAGAGCATCGCCGGCGTTACAAATCTCACCAACAATGGTGGCGGGGTCGGCGGCAATCTGCGCGTCCCGACATTCAAGAAACACGTAGATTTCGGTGTGCACGCGCTAGTCGGAGCTGGCGTAGGACGATATGGATCCACAACGCTTGCGGACGTAACCTTCAAACCAGATGGGAGCTTTGAGCCGCTCCGCGGCGGCTCGGTGCTGGGCACCATGGAAATCCATGCCACCAAGAAGATGGACGTGTACTTCAACTACGGCATGGACTACGCCCAGCGCGCTCTCTACAACGGCGGCACGCTCGGATACGGCCGTCCCACGCTCGTTGGAACGGGCTGCAACGTCGAAGTCGCTCCAGCTGCAGGTGGCGCAACGGCTGCCTCCGGCGGCTCTCCCGCGAACTGCACGTTGGACACCCGGAACATCCAGGAGTTCACGACTGGCTATTGGTATGACTTCTATCGCGGAGCCAAAGGACGCGTTCGTCAAAGCTTCCAGTTCGCGCATTTCACGAGGGACACCTGGGCCGGAACAGGCGGCTCTCCCGACGCGAACAACAACATGTTCTGGACCGCGTTCCGCTACTACCTGCCCTAAATTGTTGTAAACGCGCAAACCCTCTATTTGCCGGTGGACGCGAGTCCACCGGCTTTTCTTGTTTTCAGAACGGCCGTGCAATCCGTTCTCAGGTCTTTCCGAATAACAACAAGGAAAAATGCAGGGATATTTGAAGAA
>CAYZHX010000158.1:0-2951 GCA_964476905.1 uncultured Terriglobales bacterium | reverse complement strand
ATGAAACTCACATTTCTAAGAGGAGAAGCGATGATATCGAGGAAGTTATCTTTGCTGGCGGGGACGCTGCTTGCGCTCTCGTTTGCGGCATCAGCTCAGGATGGAGATCGAGAAGGCAGGTTTGGCGACAATCATCTGAATGACCGCCATGGTATTCGTCACGTTTTGCTGATCAGTATCGACGGAATGCATGCGCTCGACTACAAGAACTGCGCGCAAGGCGGATATTGTCCGAGTCTGGCCTCCCTCGGACAATCTGGCGTCAGCTACACGAATACATCTACTTCCAAACCTTCGGACTCATTTCCAGGATTAATGGCAATTGTCACCGGCGGTACACCTCGCTTAGTTGGCGCCTACTACGATGTTGCGTACGACCGCGTGCTTGCGCCGCCGCTCACCACCACCGGGAACGGCAATCTCGCGGGACCGTGCGTACCGAACACGCCTAACGGTACGACGACAGAGTATGAAGAAGGAGTTGACTTCGATCAGAGCTTGCTTAACGGCGGAGCTCCCGGCGCAAGCCTCACCGACGGCGGAGTGGCTTCGATCGATCCGAATAAGCTGCCCAGGGATCCGTATGCTGGCTGCACTCCGGTGTATCCCTGGAATTTCATTCGCGCGAATACGATCTACGGAGTAATTCACGCTGCCGGAGGTTACACCGCCTGGTCTGACAAGCACGGTGTTTATGCCGCGGTGTCGGGTCCTACTGGCACCTCGCTGCCCAGCAACGTCGACGATTACTACGCGCCCGACGTCAACTCCAACATCATCGCGCTCCCTGGGCTCACCACAGCCGATGGCTTACCGTGTTCTGTTTCGGGAAATCCGCCGGACAACAACGGCGGCGCATGGACTGACAGCTTCCGGAATATCCGCTGCTACGACCAGCTCAAGGTCAACGCCATCCTCAACGAAATCCATGGCAAGACGCACCTCGGCGATCACAGCGCCCCGGTCCCGAACATCTTCGGCATGAACTTCCAGGCGGTGAGTGTTGGGCAGAAGCTGATTGAAAAGATCAACGGAGTAAAGGTGAAAGGCGGCTACACCGACGCAGCCGGCACTCCCAGCGACAATCTGAAAACCAACATAATGTTCGTCGACAAGGCGATCGGGCAAATGGTTTCAGAGCTGAAGAAACACGGAATACTCGACAGCACGCTGATCGTCGTCACCGCCAAGCATGGCCAATCGCCGATCGATCCAGCCAAGTTCCAGGAAATCACCGCCGCCGGCCCACTCACAACCAGTCCGGCTCAACTGCTTGCGGACAACGGATTCCTGCCACCTTCGCCGATCGGAGGCCAATCCGAGAATCCCAACATCGATGGCACTATCGGGCCAACTGAGGATGATATCTCCCTCCTATGGCTCGGTATTGGGTCGAGCACGAGCAAAGCATTGCAACTGCTGAAGGCGAACAGCACCGCGATCCAGGCAAGCCAGATCCTCACTGGCCAGTCACTGGCGGCAATGTTCGACAGGCCCGGAATCCCGCCGTTCGGCGATCCTCGCACGCCGGACATCATCGTGCAGCCGGTGCCCGGCGTGATTTACACCCACAGCAGTAAGAAGCAGGAAGAGCACGGAGGTTTCGCGCACGACGACACCAATGTCATGATCTTACTTTCCAATCCCAATCTGGAACCGAAGACAATCGATACGTTCGTAGAAACTCGCCAGGTTGCGCCTACGATCCTGAAGGCCCTCGGACTCAATCCGCATCACCTCGTAGCCGTACAAAAGGAGGGAACCGAGGTACTGCCTGGGGTCGACTTCGATTTCAGATAGCTCTGTTGTTCCAACGCGAGCGGGCATGACGAACATGCCCGCCTTTCCCGAGAACACCTGTGGGGCCCGAAGATGTCGATTTTGTGTTTACGTGGTTTTAATCGAATTTTGTTAGGACTGGAATGTGCGTGCCAGCCGAAAACGCGTCGGTAAAATCAAGACCGTTCATTCCTCAAATGGAACGCCTTCCGTCCGAGTGGACCAAGTGGCTGCGCCAGATCTGCGCCGAAATCCCGATCTCCTCACGCTCGGCGCTCACGCGTGTCTCGTCGCGCGAGACGCAGTAATGAACCTTGCCGAAGGTCTCGCCACGTTTTCATCTCTGGCATTCCTTTCAGTGAAGGAGTGCGAGTCCGAGCTCGATGAGATCGATCGCTACGTGGACGAACGCATTGCCGGCGAACTGGCAGACTCGAATCCGGAACGGATAAAGGAACTACTTGCCTGTCTCAAGTTCGTGTTGGATCTGGAACGCATCGGCGACCTGGTGCTGACGATCGTCGGCCGAGCCAGAGTCTATGCAGGTGAACTTTCGCTTGAAGATCGAAATGATCTCCACGACATGTGCAGGATTCTCGAACGCATGCTCACGCTTGTTCACGAGGCCAACTCGATTCGAGACATACAGCCTGCGCTTGCCGCCCACAAACTCGATGGGCAAATGGATCAATTGCGCACCAGGATCTACTCGCGGCAGGTAAGTCGCAGAACTCGTGATGTTGGGCTCAGCCTAGAAATCTTTTTAATGGCACAAGCCTTGGAGCGCGCCGGCGATCATGCAAAAAACCTCGCCGAGGAAGTCTGCCATTTGGTCGAGGGACGAAGCATGCGACATCAGCGTGCATAGCAAGAATTCCAGCACAGACTTGGTGCAGACTGCTATGATTTGCAGCACTCATATTCGTCAATCATCGGGCAGCCGGCCTAACCGGCGCGCCATCTTATGCCACTGAACTCTAAGGAGCCTATCGTGGACAGCACAATCGAGCTTTCGACGATCATCCGCAGCGCGATGCGAGAGAAGAACCTTGACCGCCAGGGAATCGCAGCACTGCTTGGAATCGGTGACGTGATGGTGGATAAGCTTCTTTGCGGCGAGATTGTTCCTTCACGCAGCTTGGAGAAGCAGATGGTTGAGAAACTCGGAATAG
>CAYZHX010000157.1:4890-9135 GCA_964476905.1 uncultured Terriglobales bacterium | reverse complement strand
TTCAGCCGTTTTGGCCAAAGTAGACGCACCGAGCATGCGCTATTCGCAAGTAGCCTTAGAGTATGGCGGAGCGGCATATTCTCAATTCCTGGAAGGAAATCTCTCAGTACGTCGGGCGCGGTGTGCGCACCATTCAGCGGTACGAACGTACCTTGTCTTTTCCAGTGCGCCGGGTTGCGAAGCGTTCACGGACTTCAGTCATGGCATTTAGCGACGAAGTTGATGCGTGGCTGAATCAATCGTCGCTCGGGCCACTTCCGCTCATGTCTCAAAACGGGAATGTGCGCCTGGACTCCAGTTCCGATGCCGAACCCTCGATCGGCAAGATTCTGCACACAGCCGCGGACCCGCGCAGGATCTGGTTGATCGAAGACGAGGACTCGTACGTGAAAGCGTTTCGGGCCGCGCTCGATAGGGTTGGACGGTATGAACTCAGCGTCTTTGACAGCTCTGATCTAGCCCTGATAGCGATCAGCGATTTGGAGAGCGGCAGGTTGCGACCTCCTGCTTTGATTGTGCTCGACTACGAACTCGCAGGAACAAGTGGCTTCGACGTGCTCATTCAATATCGAAGCGCTGCGGCAATAAAGTCAGCGGTCCCACTGATCGTGTGGAGCGTTCTCGACAATGTCACCACGCGGGAGATGTCGGTATGGATGGGTGCGAAGAAATTTGTCGCAAAACAACTCGGAGAGGCCGCCCTCAGCAGAACCTTGACGTCGGTCTTGTCGTCTGGCGATTCAATTGGGCCCCCACAGATTTCGTCGCCGTCTTAACGGGGCAATACTGCCCTCGCCCAAAATAGCTGAAACCGTTTTGCCGAATGCTCGCAGTTGAGTGAAAAGCCGCAACTCTCTTTTTTGTACACCTTAATCCTTCAGAAATCCTTTCAACATTGGCCCGGATCGCCGTACGCTTTACCTACACCTCCGAATCGCCGACAAACGTCTTTTCTTTGCACGTAACAAGACTTCCCGACGTGCGCTGGGTTTGAACTGCGGAAGCGACGTTGCGTCTTCTCGCGAGGGGGAGGATTCTTCGGCGTGCCCGTACGAGTAATTCCATCAGATGTGGGGCCCAGATTTATGAGAAGTGCGAGAACGACTCGGATGGGGAAGTTGCTTGCAGCATTGTCGCTCAGTCTTTTGCTTCTCCAATCCGGATTCAGCGATGACGTTGCGACCATGAAGCGTCGCCTTACTAATCAGGACGTGATTGCCTTGGTGAGTTCCGGCATATCAGAAGATCTGATCCTGGCGAAGATCCGTGCCGCTGCAGCAACAGGGAGCAACGCGACCAGTTTCGATACCAGCGTTGACGGTCTCAAGCAGCTCAAGTCGGCCAATGTTCCCGATGCCATCATCAAGGCCATGATCGATCCCACTCCTCCGGCCTCCCAGAGTGTGGTTGCCGTATCTGCTCCAACAAGCCTCGGTCCGGATCTTCCTCCTCCCGAAGTCGGCGTGTATTGGAGAGACGGTAGCCGGTTTGTCCTGATCGAAGGACAATATATTAGCCAGTCCAAGGTGGGCGGCAAAGCTGCAAACGTGTTCACATATGGCATCAGGAACGTGCATTGGGACGCGTTCCTAAATGGGAACACGTCCACCAACCGCGTACGCGAACTCAGGCCGACGTTTTACTTCTATGTGCCCGACGGCTCCAGCGCCTCCGACTACGTGCTGCTCAAGCTGAACCGCAAAGGCGATCGACGCGAGTTCGAAATCGGGACATTCGGCGGATGGCTCGGAGGCCGCTCCGGCGTCGACTGGGACAAAGAGATCCCCTTCAAGTCTGCTCACGTAGGCATCCGCATTTATAAAGTCTTGCTCACTTCCGATCTGAAGCCCGGCGAATACGCCTTCTTCATGGGCACCGGCCAACAATCCGCTACGGCCGGCCAAATGGGCGGCAAAGGCGCTGGCGGAGCCACCACCGGGCGCGTCTACGACTTCACCATCCCGGAATAACGACTCGTAACCCTTTTTCGTCCGCGAAGCGAATTCCTAGCGCAGGAAGTCGGCGGCGGCGACAACCGATCGGCTTTGGCTGCGGAGCTTCCGTTGTCGATGGAATTTGGTGCGGATCCTCAAAAGTGATCCTCCCTGACCATTATCGTGAAAGGCGGTATTCGGATTATGGGGTATCTTAGTTTCTGAGAATCAGGAGAGCAGCGGAGTTTCCCTCGTCGGCCTGCTTAGATTTCGAGTGGTACATTCGTTGCGATCGACGCTGTTGCAGCCCTTCCTTAGAGCGCAGAAAAAGTTGCCGCCATTCGGGCTGGCTCTTTCGATCTCCAGCATTTTCCATCTTGGACTCTTGCTGCTGTGGTTTGAGTTCGTACACACTACTCGGATCGTTCTCGTCACGGAGGTCCTGGTTGCAGCGCCACCTACCTCTCACCAAGCCATCGTGTTCCAGCCGCAAGCTTCCTCCGACGCGGCGTTCCTTCAACGATACCGCCGCATCCGACGCGTGCGCAGAGCAGTTCCGGATAATCCCAATATGGGAACCTCTGAGTCAGGCGCGATGGAGGCTCTCCGTCACGAGGCCCAACGCAACACTGCGAGCTTGATGAAGGAGCTTCAATTCCGGTTGAACTATGGCATCGGAAGCAAGGATTACGAACTCCCGATTCATAAGCAGGGCGAGATTCCCTTGATCAATCCTGGCGATCTTCCGCCTCGATTCGAGCAATATCTGGAGATCGAAATCTTGATCGACACTACTGGCAGTGTCGCGGAAGCAAAGATCGTACACGGAGCTGCGGATCAGAGGATCGAGGAGCGTCTGCTGTCCGCGGTTCGCCAGTTCAAATACATACCTGCCAAGTATCTGCAGAGACCCGTGCCGTGCCAGATGGACATCGTAGTCCACATTCCGAGCTGATTAGCTTTCACATCGCCGTTGATTCAGTCGGCCACCAGGATTTCCAGTTTTCTGACTTACGCTGATTCGGGAATGAAAATCCCTACCGAAGTACCGCAGTGTTCGGAGTTGTTCGAACTATGGATCAGGAGCACACCGTTGTGTTTTCTTACGATCCATTTGGCACCCCAGAGACCGAGTCCTCTTCCAGGTTCGGGCTTCGTGGTCACGAACGGCTCGCCAAGTCTTTTCCGAATCTGGATAGGGACACCGGGACCGTTATCCGCGCTAACAATCCAAACCCCTCGTCCAGCTCCCGCGTGCCAACTGTAGCGAGAGAAGGTATGTACGCTTAATCTGCATTCGCTTGGACAGGATTCAGCCGCATTGCGTAAGACGGCGGTTATAGCGCGTTGCAGTTGTTGCTCAAACACTTCCAGCTTTGGTGTAGGCTCGTATCTCCGGTTGACATGCAAGACTGTTCTGCTTTCCTTCATGCATTCCTCAACCGCCGATTCAACGAGTCGCTCGACGACCACCGCCCTGCGGATCTCCTGGTCATCATACAAACTGAGTAAAAACTTTGTAATCCGGTTTACCCGGTCCACACTGGCGTTTGCGACATCCAGAAACTGTCGAGCCTCGCTTCCAAGTTGCACATTTGATGTCAACAAATAAAGTGCGTTCGTAACCGCAGCCAACGGATTGTGTAGTTCGTGTGCAAGCACGCCGGCAAACTTGTGGACGCTGTCGACTCGTTCCCCAGCTCGAATGCGCGATTCTTCATGTGAGAAATCAAAAGCGTCCAATGCAATGCCAATCACCATTCTTTCCGTGGACTTGATCCGAACCGGAGCTCCCACGGCGCACACTGGCACTGGACGGCCACTTCGCATGTACCGAAACTCACATTGCAATGGGGTGTCTTGCTCGAGTGCGTTGCGAAGAAACGCCATCACGAGCTCACGGTCGGGAGGATAGACGTTGATGAGTGAAGTCGTGTCAACAACTCGGGCACGAACGGTTCTGTTTGTCCAGACATCTCGAAGGGTTAGCAGCTGAGCCTTCTCTTGATATGACCACGTCAACACCGGCACTGCATCCAAGGTGCACTTGCCTCCACCTAAGCTGCGCTCCGGCGCGGGTACGTCAACAAGGGGCTTATGCGGTGGAACCCGAACATTTTGCTTTAATCCCATGTGTGGTATCGACGATAAGACACCGCCCTCTTCTCTGCCAGACTCCAGGAGAGCCATTTCCTGCTGCTCATGAACTGAGGGAAAACGCAAGCGACGTATTTCGATTGCGGTAAATTGCTGGAGTTCACCCCTCGTCTCTCACAATTCGAGATCAATCGCCCTGCAGCCATGACTTTAA
>CAYZHX010000157.1:3077-4790 GCA_964476905.1 uncultured Terriglobales bacterium | reverse complement strand
CGCTCTAACGACAGCGAAGACTTCACGCAGCCTCTTTGAGCTATATAAAGTCCGCGAGCTATATAAACTCCACGCCGGCTTATGACTCTCGGAACGGTGACGCCTTTAGCTTTTACGCCGCATGGACGCGCACGCGGCCGCTGGATTGTGAGTCTTGCGTGCGCTTAGCGTAGGAACGTGTGTCGCTTGCTATCGCAGCATCGGCGGGGCCAAGACTCTCCTCCGACGGGCTTACAGTTCCCTCTCGTCTGCGAATCGTAATCGGACGCTTGAGCCAGTCATCAATTTCGTTCGAAAAGGCCCATACGGCACAGCTCGCTCCCGGAACGCGATGTACTGGCAGGCCTAGTTTTGCTTCATAACGCTGAACGGTGCGGATACCCAGCGCCATGTATGCAGAAATCTCTTTCCATGACCGCAGTAGAATTGTTGCCGAATTGCCGTTGGTGGCGTCGACGCTCGTAGAGATCGTTCGCATTGCCCCTCCCGAAGTTATGGTTCTATTTGTGCTGCTTGATTAAGTCGCCGCTTATTAAGCATAGCGCACCAGCGAACAATCATTCTCAGAGTCTCGATGTCACATGACATCAGTTTTATTTCGAATGAATATGCGGGCGAGATATTCGTGCTAAGGAAACATGACATCTCTCGCCAGTAACTCAGATTGTACGTCGCCCATCATATGTCCTTCTTAAGCTCCACATCGATTATTTCGAGGTACTTCACGCTCGCATTTCAACTCGAGTTTGTGATACGTTTCGTTTTGTGCAAGAGGTTATTGGTTGTAAGGATCCTCACTTGTCCAGCATCCTAGTGACGCGTAGGAGCGACAGAGCTAAGGTCGAACTGACCGTTTTCGTCGGACAAAGAAACCACTACCAGCGCCCGGCAAGGATTCACTCCTAGGCGGCGATAGCTATGTGGAATATCAGATTCAAAGTAGATCGCGTCGCCCGCTTCCAGCCGATGTTCTTCAGCCCCTATCCTGATTGCCAGTTCGCCTTCCAGGACATATAAGAGCTCATCGCCTTTGTGCTGGTGAGAGTGAGCTTTGTCCGGCACAGGCTGAAACTCTGCCCAGTAAGCGTTGAAGTGTTTCTTTCGTGCTCGAAAATTCAAGCTCTCGAAAGCGTACGAATATGACATGTTTGGAACATTACGAAAACGAAGCCGTTCAGTCCTCCGCACAATCGACAAAGAGGCACGGTGGGGGTCGTGGAAAAAGTAATTTAAATCAACACCGAGCGCGTGCGAGATCCGCAGGAGCGTAGGTAACGTAGGCAGGGCTCTTCCTCTTTCCAATTTGCACAGCATGCTGGAGGATAAGCCCGACAACTGTCCTACCTGCACCAATGCCAATCCTTTGCTTAATCGAAGGCGCTTCAGCTTGCTGCCTACAGATAAAGCATGAAGTTGTTCATCGATTGAATGACTGAATGTGCCATCTCCACTTCCGCTTTCAACGATGGATGCTAAGTTTGGGGTCGCGACTTGCATGTCGCGGGAAGCTCGCCTGTTTGCTCTGAGAACGACCGACAGGTTCTGTTTGGCCGGGGTATTCACATGCACACCTAAATTCGAGTTTGCATTCAGCAATTGCAACTTCGGCATGTGCTGATCTCCTGAAACGTTTGACATTCTTGATTAAGGTTGGTTGTGCTTATTGGCCGATCGAGAAAGAGAGTTTTCTTGATTGCACTCCCAAGGCGACCG
>CAYZHX010000157.1:0-2977 GCA_964476905.1 uncultured Terriglobales bacterium | reverse complement strand
ATTGGGAAAGTAGGCCGACATCGTGAATGTGTGACAGGTTCGTGAGCGTCGGTATTCGACGTGCGAAGCAAATCGATGATCGAGCATAGGGGAACACCCGCAAATCTTGTGCCATTCGTTTCAACTGCGAACTGATGGCAGATTTTGTGGCGTGTTGAGACAATACGACTCTGAGAACTGCATCGAAAGTGCGTAAAGGTGATGTGAGTAGCGACGGGTTAGATGATTACG
The DNA here is from genome assembly GCA_964476905.1 of uncultured Terriglobales bacterium. Classification (GTDB taxonomy): domain Bacteria; phylum Acidobacteriota; class Terriglobia; order Terriglobales; family Acidobacteriaceae; genus Gp1-AA112. Next base: position 2,746 of record CAYZHX010000157.1, on the reverse strand, counting down.
GTAGCTTAAGGTTTAAGAACTAAGTAGAACGCGAAATGAATGGACCATTTTTCCTGTGGACGCATTTTCTTCCTTCGTGCATTCTCCGCAAATCCAACGAGATCAATCCCGAGAACATGAGGTTGGTATTCTTGGAAAAATTGTGGGTTCTTTGCCCCGACTCGGTGAACATTAGCGGAGGCCAGTGCCTGTACGAGGAATTTCCCTTGCTGTCGCTTTGTTTGTCTCGACAAGTTCTCCCAGACCCCTCCCGCTCCATTGGAGAGCTTCCTCTAGGTATGCGCGTGCAATTGTCCACGGGTAGGAGTGAAGGCGTGGTGCTATCACGCGCTCGGTCGGGACTCCGATTTGTCCAATTGGAATTGTTATCGAAAATGTGCTTCCACGCTGAGGCTGAGTGTCAACACGCACAATGGCCCCGTGAAGCGCGAGCAGCTCTTTCACCAGCGCCAATCCGATTCCCAAGCCGCTCCGCGAGCGAGCGTGCTTCTGATGCCCGCGATGGAATGGTTTGAAAAGGTGTGCCAGATCTTCGCTGGAAATGCCTGTCCCGGTGTCCCAGACCATTACTTCGGCAACTGGTCCGGTTTCTCGGGTCGCGATTCCAATCTCTCCAGTATCTGTGAACTTCAAAGCATTTGAGAGAAGATTTGCGACAACCGTCTCCCATATTTCAAGATTGAGATACAACGGTTCCCGCAATCGCTCGCACTGAAGTTTTAGCGCTATACCCGCCCGCTCAATTGCTGGCTTAAAGAGATTCCCCAACTCCGCCGTGGCTTCGGCGATATCCAGGGGTTCGCAGACGAGTTCTCTAGAGAACTGGTCGATGGAGGTCAGCAGGTGCAGAGCATGGGCTACTTTGAAGAGCACTAACGCGTTTGTATGGGCGGTCTCCAGCAGTTTTGGTTTGTCGAGTTCCGGGGTGCTGCGATTCTTGATTCCCAAATTGGAGCCGAGAGCGACGGAGATTCTTCGAAGTTCTTCGCTGAAGCGGCCGAGAAATTCTGTTTTTGCTTCGTCTGCTTCCGCGAAGGAAGCAGTACGCCGCCTTTCTTGTTCGTGCGATTCCGCATTGCTAATGGAGCTGGAGATATGTGATGCAATCAATCCCAGGAACGTCTTGTAGGCGTTGTCGAGATACCGTTGTGGGTTTATGCCAACCACTAGCAATCCGAAGATGGACTTCCCGCGTCCATGGAGTCGAAGTATCAGCAGCACTTGGGCTCCGTTTGCCACATCCGTGTAGGGTACAGAGTATGCAATGTGAGCTCGCATATTCAGAACTTCCGGTTCAAAGGTCCTGGGGTTCGTTCCCGTCAACACCTTTCGCGCCGCGTTCGCAAAGGAAGTGTTCGATTCCAGATCCACAAAAAAGGGACATGGCGAGGGAACGCTAGGATCTCCGTTCAATGCCTCTAGTCGAAGGTGTGACGGATCTTGCATTCGATAAATCGCGCACAATGGAATGTCCAGCGGATTTGTACTCACGGAACTTACTGCCAGGCGACAGGCTTCCTCAACGCTCTGAGCCTCGAGTGCGGTGACTGACAGCTCTCGCAAGGTCGCTCGCCGCCGCCCTGCTAAAACCCCGGAGGTAGTTTCGTTGATTACCGCAAGTACGCCTTCTGCTTCTCCATATTCACCACGGATCGGGCTGTAGCAACAGGTGAAATAGCATTCTTCTTCGTATCCGGAACGGTTCAACGTAAAGCGTTCGTCCTCCATCTCAACGGATTCACCAGTTCGGAGAACCTTCAGCAAAATTGGACCGATTTGCTTCCAGATAGCCGATAATCCGACGGAGCTCTGCCCGCCGAGAGCCGCGGGATGCAAGGTTTTGCCCAGAACAGCGGCCATGGCGTCGTTGTAGAACAGCAGCAGGTCCGGTCCCCAGTGAATCGCCATGGGAAACTTTGAGCGCAGGCAAATATCGAGCAAAAACCTCAGATTTCTCGGCCAATTTGCGATCGGGCCAATGCCCGTGTTTCGCCAATCGCAGGTCGCGATCAGCATGCCCATGTCTCCCGCGCGGGCGAGAAAATCTAGAGGTGCTCCTTCGTCTCGACGGTGAAATACAGGCGCATACGATCCGGGGTTGTACTTAATGATGATTGGATCGCGCGCGCCGTCCGTACGGTAGTAGCGCTTGAGCTTTGATCGAAGACGCCGCGCCTCGCTGCGAACGATAGGGTCGAGTTGCGGATCAAAACTGGAAGGACGTTCGTACGCCTGAGCGGCAATCAGGTGTTCGGAAAGAGATTCACCACGTCCAGCGAGTGTTTCTGACACACTAAACCGCAAGAACCGAACAAGTCGCTTCGATCTGACAAACTGCACGCTTTCTGCAATTCGCTCGACCTCAGACATGACCGACGCTGGATCCAGGGTAGCAGCCACTGCGCGAATCCCTCGTTATGCCTGAAGAACCCGAAGAAAAGGACTGTATTCTTGCGATCGGCTCCATGGCCGGTCCTTGCAAGGGCGAATTCAAACTTAAGACTAAGTTGCAAGCTCGTTCACAACCAACTAACGGTAAAACCTCTTTACCGTAGCCGCACAAAGTATGGCAGAGATACTGGCTCGACAAGTTACGGAAGTACATGTCCGGTAGTACATTGACCGATTCTGGGACAGACAGGACAGGCAGTCCCTCCGCAACAGTCGGATCTATACGAGTTTATTCGAGACAAACCGCCGAACGCAAAAAACATTTACTGCTTAGTTTTCACCGCAGTCAACAAAG
>CAYZHX010000156.1:0-9234 GCA_964476905.1 uncultured Terriglobales bacterium | reverse complement strand
GACAAGATGAAGGGCAGTAATTAGCGACAGAGCAACAAATTCAGATGCGCTCAAAAGCAGCACCGCTATGCATAACAGATTTCGCATGGATGACCCTCCTACAGTGACTTAGAGGTAAAGGTTGCGCGAGGATTGCGGTCGAAAAATGCCAATTAGCGCCCGGCCAGAGCCGCCGGATCAAAGCGATTGTTTCGGAATGGGAAGAGCATTTATGAGTTGCTGTGCGTATGGATGTTGGGGTGAGCGAAGAACATGCTTCGTGGCTCCGATCTCAACCAGCTCGCCTTTATAGAGAATCGCCATGCGCTGGCAGAGAGCCGAGACTGTCAGCAGATCATGTGAAATAAACAGAATGCCCGTTCCTAGGCCCTGGCTTAGCTTGCGGAAGATGTTTAGTACTTCCTTTTGCGTGATCAGATCGAGCGCGCTGGTGCATTCATCGGCGATCAGCAGCGGCGGATGATGCATCATAGACATCGCGATCATCACACGTTGCGCTTGACCAACGCTGAGCTGCGCCGCGCGTCTCTCAAGGAACTTGGCATCAACCTCGAGATTGAGGCTGCGCAATAGTTCGAGAAACCGCGGAGTGCATTCCTTGCGAGTGCCTGGCTTATGGGCTGCCCATGTCTCATACATTTGCGTTCCAATCTTCAGCGCCGGATTCAGAGATGACATCGGGCTCTGCAACACCAGGCCTATATCGCGCCCGCGAATCTCACGCATCTGCTTTTCCGAAAGGGTCATGAGTTCTCGTCCATTTAGTCGGACGCTGCCCGTGCTCTTCCCGCCTTTGAGTTCCAGCAGGCGCAAAATGCTCAACGCCAGCGTGCTCTTCCCTGAACCGCTCTCGCCCACAAGTCCAAGAATTTCGCCCGCTTGCATTTCCAAACGAAGATCGCGCAGCACTCCAGGCTTGCCGGCGTAATCGACTGACATTGTTAGCGACAGGAGCGGCGCCCTCGTCTCCGACGAATCGGCGGCAGGCGCAACTACTTCCTCAGTGGTGTTGTGGCTCGGCATTTCTAAGAGACTTTCTATTTCTCCAGCGACAGATACTCCGCGTTCCAATAAGTCTGCGGTGTCAACACAACCGGATCAGCGCTCTTTACCTTCGGCGATACCGCTACCAGGGCGCTCTTGTCTACCAGATAAAGCATAGGGTCTGCGTCGGCGGCAATCTCCTGGATTTTGTCGAAATCAGCCTTTCGCTCAGCACGATCCAGTGTGGATGCCTGCGCGCGAAGATATTTATCGATCTCTGCTTCCCAAGTGGTCTCAGGCGTCTTTTGCGCGGGATTCCACTGATGCAGATCGGCGGAACTCATCCAAACATTTACCTGGCCATTCGGATCGAGGTCGACATTCGTCAGGCCTAGCATGCAGGCGTCATAGTCATACGTCTTCATGATGCGTTCTGCAATGGAAGGAAAGTCGAGGGGCACGAAATTGACGGTGATCCCGATCTGCTGCAAGTCCTGCTGGATGAGACTTCCCATACGTTCGCGTGACTTGTTGCCTGCGTTGGTAATTAGTGAAAATCTCACAGGATTCCCATTCCGGTCCTTTAACGTATCTGCCGTTTTGGTAAAGCCATCCTGCTTTAGTGAATCCAGTGCGGCATTCGTGTCGTAGGGAATCGGCTTGAGGTTCTTGTCGAACCAAAACTTGTTTGCCGGACTGAGCAAACCAACGGAAGGAATTGCGTGTCCCCGGAAAGCTACGCGGGCCAGATCGCTGCGATTGATTGCCAGCGAGATCGCGCGTCGAAAAGTGCGCGAGCGAAACCATGCCTTCTTGTACGCCGGAATCGGAGCTTTGGCGACTTCGTTGAACCACAGTTGTTCTGATTCAATGGAAGGTCCCAGGTCACGCGCGGCGACGGAGTCATCACTGTGAAGCTGTTCGTATAAATCGGGCGGAAGGCTATCAATGAGATGAATGTCGCCTTGGCGGAAGCGAAGGAGCTCGGTGTCGCGATTCGACAACACATACATGCGAATCGCGTTCAGGTACGGAAGATCATGACCGGCGCTGTCCCTCTTCCAGTAGTACGGATTGCGTTTCAGCAGAACATATTCGCCCGCCCGCTGCTCTGCCACGCTGAAAGGTCCCAAAACGACACTCGAATCCGCTTTGCCCGCCATACGCGCAGGCGAAATCGCGATTTCATCAAAAAGTCGTTCAAGGCCCGCGATTGGCTGCTCAAATTCAACCAGGACCTTATTGCGATCGAGGGCGCGGACGTCTGCTTTCCCACCGGAGCGAAGAGGATCTCCCTTGGGGGAATGCAGCGCCGGATCGAGCGCAGCGTTGATGGTAGCAACGACGTCATCCGCAGAAAAATCGCTGCCATCTGAGAACTTCACTCCAGGACGCAAATTGAAGGTAATGCGCCTTCCACCCTCATCAACGTTCCAGCTCTCCGCTAACTCGCCCTGGTTATCCTGCTCCTTCCGATTCACACGAATCAACACTCCACCCGTGAGATAACGAATGCGATCAGAAGCATCCTCTTCGGCCATCAGCGGGTTCAGAGTTTTGGGATCGGTCTTGATTGTCACGTGAAGCTCACCGCCGTTCTCCGCAGTCCGTCGGCTGCAAGCGCAAAAACCAACGGCGATCACCACGACGATAAGCAAGCGAAGCAATGTCGCTCGTTTGATTTCACCCGATGACCCGATCACCCGATGACCCGATGCTTTCATGCACGCTCCTCGGTTCCGAGTGCAAATTGGAACAAGCTGACGACCAACACCAGCGAGAGCAGCGGAACCCAAAGCCATGGACTGTGGCGCAACGCTGTGTAGTTCTCCAGCTCGCGTAACAGATTGCCCCATGAAGGCAGCGGCTCGGTGACGCCCAATCCGAGCATTCCCAGATTGGCTTCGGTAAGAATAAATAAGGGGACAGAAAGCCAGAATTGAGCTAGAAGAATAGGTTTCACATTGGGAAGCACATGGCGAAGCAAAAGCCGAGAAGGCTTGCATCCCGCGGCGCGTGCCTGCAGCAGAAACTCAGAGGTACGGATGGAGCGCACGGAAGCGGCAACGATGCGCGCGGACGCCGCCCATCCGAGTATCCCGAGCAGGGCAAATGTCACAACAACAGACGTAACTGCCGGGATATCGAGCGGAAGCAATGCACGAAGAGTCAGCAATAGAAAGAGCCACGGCACACTCAAAAACAGATCGATAAACATGTTCGTCGCGCGATCCCAAGCGCCGCCCATATATGCACCCGCACCTCCGATGATCGCAGCCAGTGCAGTTGAAATCAGCGCAGCAGCCGGAGCAAGCAGCAGCGAAATCCGCATTCCGTATAGCAGCCGAGAGAGTCGATCGCGTCCGAGTTCGTCTGTTCCCAATGGGAACCGCTTTGACGGCGGATGATCGGTATCATTCCGGAACTGCTTCGCATACGGAGCCGGCGCGAAGGCACTCGCACACAAAGCGAGCACAAGGATCGCTGTAAGGAGTCCTATAGCGATCCATCGCGCACTCGTCATATCACATCCCTTGTCGCGGCGGGAGACAGCAGTTCAGAGAACGAGTTCGCGGCAACTGTTACGATGGCAATCATCAGCGTGAGATTGACCAGCAGCGGCAGGTCGCGCGAAAGAGCTGCTTTCCAAGCCAACTGTCCCAATCCGGGAGAGTCACATACGACTTCAACTGGAATGGCGGCTGCAAAGGCAATGCTTACGGTCACGCCGGCTAACGCGAGCATCGGAGCGGCGATGTTCGGAAGCACGTGCCAGCCAAAGATGCGAACCGAATTGAGTCCGCGCGCTCGGGCAGTGAGCACATGCGGCATGGTGTAGGTCTTCACCAGCAGATTGCGGGAGAAGCGAAACACTTTCGGGAAAACGACAAGAGCGATGGCGAGCCTACCCGGCGACCCCATTAGCAGAAAAATCAGCCCCAAGACCGCCGAAGGAATGCAAAGGAAAATCCCGCTGACCAGTGTTGCGCTCGCGCTGTAAAGCGGAGCGCGCTTCCAACTTGCAGGAATTGCGAGCGCCAGTCCAAAGAGCCATCCCCCTGCGACTCCAATCACCACGGATTCAGCGGTTTCCGGAAAACGATCCCGGAATAGTTCTGAAACCGGACGATCCATCGAGCGAGAGTACCCAAGATCTCCATGGATGAGGCTGCCAACATAGTGTCGATAATAGGAGAGGAGATTCCGCTCGCCTGCATCATCCTTATGCAGAGCTTTTCTTGTCCCAGCGCTGAGCTGCGCATTGAGATCGCTTTCCTGAATCCCGAAACCAGGAGCCAGGCGCACCAATGTCGCGCCGAGCAGGCCGCCGATAAGCGCCGTGATGATGATGATCAGCAGATGCCGCCCAATTATGCGCACCGTTCTCATGAAGGGGAAGTCCCGTGTGGGTATCTAAATCCGCAATATGACAGTCCGATCCGTGACCGTCCAGTGTTTATGGGTGTGGGGAACATCGCGAGTACTGTCAGGAATCAAGCCTTTTGCAGGGAATACGACCTCAGTCTGCGGCTGAGAGTGCGACGGGAAATGCCCAGCACACGCGCCGCCTTCTGCTGATGACCAGACGTGCCGCGGAGCGTCTCGAAGATGAGGTCCTTCTCCATTTTTTCGAGCGGCGCAGAGGTGCTGGCGATCTGTAGCCGGGGGCGGGATCCCTGAACATGCGCTGGAAGTTCATGGACTGGGATGACCTCGCTCGTTGCAAAGACGCCAGCCGTCATCACCACATTGCGAAGCTCTCGGACGTTTCCGCTCCATGGATAGTTCTCGAGCGTCTCTTTCGCTTCCGCAGAAAAAGTCAAATGTGGATACACCTCATGCAAAAAATGAGTTGCCAGCGGCACGATATCTTCTTTTCTCTCGCGGAGCGGCGGGACGCGCAAATGAATCTGATTTAAACGATGGAACAGGTCATTACGAAATTCACCGCGCAGCGCCTGGGCTTCCAGATCGCGATTCGTTGCGGCAATGATGCGCACATCCGCAGATACCTTTTTCAATCCGCCAACTCGGTAGTAGGGAGTGCCATCGAGTACACGCAACAGCTTTACCTGTGTGCGTGACTCCAACTCTCCGACTTCGTCGAGAAATAAGGTGCCATTATGGGCCATCTCGAAAAATCCAGGCTTTTGCGAGTCGGCTCCGCTGAAGGCTCCTTTTTCATATCCGAACAATTCACTCTCTACAAGATGTTCGGGTAGCGCGGCGCAATTTACATCAATCCATGGCTGGTGGCAGCGCAAGGAATAATGATGAATTGCGCGGGCAATTACTTCCTTCCCGCTTCCGGTCTCTCCCGTGATCAGTACCGAGGCATTCGATTTCGCAATCCGCTGCGCCGTTTCAAGCAGGCGCACCATCGCGCGGCTATGCACAATGGCCGAGACACCGCCAACATTTTCCGGTTTGGGAATGGCAGACAAAGGGCGCGCAACTGTGACGCTACAGTGCGGCTTACAAAATAGCTTTCAGTCGATGGGAAATCCATTAGTGCTGAGACCTTAGGCAGTTACGTTAGGTCAGTGGTCGAGATTACTTTAGTGCAGTCCAGCCTTCTTCGAGCTGCTTCTGCAGAATCCAGCGCTTGAGCTCGCCATTGGAGGTGTCATCCAGCTTTAGAAACTTGATGCCCGCGTGTCCGTCACGTGAACACCATGCGATCTCGGCTTCCGCTTCAATCGGCCGCTGAACACCAGGAACTGCGAAGCTGAGATTCAGGTTCATCGCGTTCTGGGCTTCGAGGGGCAAACCATGGATAGCCATACCTCCAAGGCTTACGTTGGCACACGACGCCGTAAACTCCTTACCATCTTCGGTCTTGATCTTGACCGGGACGTCCAACGTGCTCCGGAAGTAGTTCTGCTGACGCTGGCTGAGGATTCCCAGCTCGGGATTCTGCTGTTGCGCTTGTTCGCGCATCTGCTTCAGTTGCCGACTCAGGGTACGACGTGAAATTCCCAACTCCTCTGACGCAAGGCCTTGATGTCCTTTGTGTCGAGCAAGCGCCTCAAGAATGCGCTGACGCTTGATGTCGCGAAGCCCGCCGCCACTGGTGCTGCTCACTGAAGTGGTGACTCGCTGCGGCACGGAACCGATTTTCTGTGGAACGCTAGCCGCGGCGGCAACGCTCAACTGCACTTCCCCATGTTCGACCTCCGCAGGGAGATCCGAAGGTTCAACGATCCCATTTGTGCAAAGAGCTCCGGCGCGCATCATCAGATTCCGCAGTTCCCGCACGTTTCCCGGCCAACGATAGGACTCGAGCATCGCCGTCGCGGCCGGAGACAGACGCGCATCGGCATAGTTGACCTTCAGGAAATGTTCGGCAAGGGGGACGATATCTTCTTTCCTCTCACGTAGGGGAGGCACGCGCAGTTGGAATTGAGATAGGCGATGATAGAGATCACCGCGGAAGCGTCCTTCGCGTACGGCTTGATCGAGCTCACGATTGGTCGCAGCAATCAGCCGCACATCAACGGCAACTTTCTTGGTTCCGCCGAGCCGGTAATAAGGAACGCCGTCGAGCACGCGCAGCAGCTTCACCTGCAGCTTCGGCTCAAGCTCGCCAACCTCATCCAAGAAAAGCGTGCCTTTATTTGCGAGCTCGAAAAATCCCGGCTTGCCAGAATCTGCGCCGCTAAAGGCGCCTTTCTCATATCCGAACAGCTCGCTCTCCACCAGGTGTTCAGGGAGTGCGCCACAATTGACGTCGATCCAGGGTTGATCCCCGCGCAAAGAATGAAAGTGCAGCGCGCGTGCGATGAGTTCCTTCCCAGTGCCCGTTTCGCCAATAATTAGAACCGCAGCATTATGGCGGGCGACGCGCTCCACCATCATCATGAGCCGCTTCATCGATTCGCTGCGAAAGATTGCCTGGGCGCCTGGCAAATCGAGAATGACGGGTTCATTACTCACCGATGGTGACGCCTTTCGGGACGCTCTGGGCCGGAAGTGTAGGCCAGCAGAGTAGATGCTCGCAACCCAAATAAATAGCGGTACTTAGCCTGATAATCCCCCGGTTTACGCCTTAATTTCTGCTGGTGTGAGCCTGCAGAAATCCGGGGCAAAAGCCATTTGCGCCGAGTGTCGCAATTGATAGGACAACTTGTCTCAATCCGACTGACGCAGTGCGCCAAGCTGTCGCCTCGTCCTCTCTGTCAGATTTGGAAGGCCATGTAAGCAGCAGAAAACAATAGAAAAACTTGCGTACCGGATTCCAACAACTGCTTGGAATCCAAAATGCACAAAGACCGGGTGCGAGGGTAACACAATGCAAACAGACCGATTTAAGGCTGGTGCATTCATCACATTTGTAGCACTCCTGGGCGCCTCAGTCTTCGCCTACGGAATGCTTAACTGGCACTCCGAGCAGTTGCTGCGACTAGCGGTGTATCTCATCATTGCCGCCATAGCTTCGGGCCTGAAGGTGAGTCTGCCAGGCGTGAACGGCACGATGTCAGTGAACTTCCTCTTCGTGCTGCTTGGAATCGTTGAACTCAATCTTCCAGAAACGTTGCTGATCGGCCTCACGGGGATCATCACTCAGAGCCTCTGGAAATCACGCAAAATAACTCCCGTCCACTTAATCTTCAATCTGGGCGGAAATGCTGCGGCAATCGGCGCGTCGTACTTTGCGTACGAGTACGTAAACAATCGCTGGTTCTCGAACATGTCGACCCAGGGACTGTCACTGTCGCTGGTCGCGGCGGCATCAACCTATTTCCTGGCCAACACAGTTCCGATCGCTGGCGTCATCGCGCTCACCGAGCACAAGTCCGTACAGAAGATCTGGAAAGAATGCTACTTCTGGTGCTTCCCGTACTATCTGTTCGGCGCGGCGCTCACTGGTTTGGCGCACTTGATCAATCAACATGCGGGATGGGAGACGTCGCTGCTCGCCTTCCCGGCCGTTTACTGGATCTATCGTTCTTACCGCCTTTACCTCGAACGACTCGAGCATGAAAAGAACCACGTCGAGGACATGGCGTCGCTGCACCTCCGAACTATTGAAGCTCTGGCGCTCGCTATCGAAGCCAAAGACCATACCACGCACGAGCACTTAAAGCGCGTTCGCGTCTACGCAGTTGAAGTCGCGAAGGCGATGAAAGTTTCAGAAGAGGAACTCGAAGCCCTGCGTGCAGCGTCATTGCTGCACGACATCGGCAAACTCGCAGTTCCTGAACATATCATCTCGAAGCCGGGCAAACTCACTCCGGAAGAGTTCGAGAAGATGAAGATTCACCCAATCGTCGGCGCCGAAATTCTCGAGCGCGTGCAATTCCCATATCCGGTCGTGCCCATCGTCCGCTATCACCACGAGAAGTGGGATGGCAGCGGATATCCCTTCGGCCTTCGCGGTGAAGAGATTCCGATCGGCGCGCGCATTCTCGCTGCTGTCGATTGCCTCGATGCGTTAGCCTCTGACCGTCAATATCGCCGCGCGTTGCCGCTCGAAGACGCTATGCGTCACGTCGAGAGGGAAGCCGGCGCAAGTTTCGACCCTGCTGTAGTCGCGGTCCTCAAGAAGTATTACTCGGAACTCGAGCGCAAAGCCCAGGATCAAGATCATCCGCTGGTGAAACTCTCAACCAACGTTCGCGTCGAAAAGGGCGCACCTGCTGCCGGACTCGAGAGAAACGAAGCCGATGCGGACGAACAGGCCGTAGTCGCGAAGTCGCATCAGGTCGAATTCTTGTCCTCCATCGCGAGTGCACGTCAAGAAGCGCAGATGCTGTTCGAGCTCAGCCAGACCATCGGCAACTCGCTGTCGCTCGACGAAACACTCTCAGTTCTGTCAGTGCGTTTGAAGCGCCTCATTCCATACGACTCGATCGCCATCTACTGCAAGAAGGACGATCGCCTCGTGCCCGAGTTCGTCACCGGTGACAACTTCCGCTTGTTCTCGTCACTGCAAATTCCGATGGGACAAGGCCTCTCCGGATGGGTTGCGCAGAATCGCAAAGCCATCGTGAATGGCAATCCATCAGTCGAGCCCGGATACTTGGCCGACGACACCAAGTTCAGCACACTGCGTTCGGCCTTGGCCGTTCCGCTCGAAGGCCTGCAAGGCGTTCTCGGCGTGCTCGCTCTCTATCACTCCGAGAAGGATGCGTTTACAAACGATCACCTACGCATTCTGCTGGCGATCGCTTCCAAGCTCGGCCTCTCCATCGAGAACGCGCTGAAGTATCGACTGGCTGAAACGTCCGCAACGACCGACTATCTCAC
>CAYZHX010000155.1:0-9350 GCA_964476905.1 uncultured Terriglobales bacterium | reverse complement strand
GGAATGGGAATGGAAACGAAGGCACATTCGACGCTAGGCACTATAATTGATCACGCCATTTCGGGAACACCGACGATTCCCTGCTCACAGTCGGGATGAGCTGAAATCATGAGTCTCGACAAGAAGATATCCAGGGTCACGGACCCCGCGAAGCAGCAAACAGAAGCCGACCGCTACTGGCGCAATCTGTCCATTGGAGAACGTCTGTCAGCGGTTTGGGATGTCAGCGAAGCCGCTTACTCATTTCGAACTGCCTTCCAGAGAAATCTCAGCAATGATGCCGAACGACCTCAAAGAGCTATTACGCGCATTCAACGCCCACGGAGTTAAGTATCTGATTGTCGGCGGCTATGCGTATGGAGTTTACGCAGAACCACGGGCCACAAAGGATCTCGACATCTTCATTGCTTCAGAGGAAGCCAACAGCAAAGCTGTCTTCCGTGCGCTTTTGGATTTCGGGGCTCCTCTGAGTGGGCTCAGCCCCGTGGACTTCACCGACGGCTCTACGTTCCAGATCGGGCAGCCTCCGGCGAGGATCGATCTCTTGCAACGGATTGACGGCATTAGCTTCGATGAGGCGTGGAAGAACCGCCTCGAAGGTTCTATCGGAGACCTCCCTGTGATCGTCATATCGAGAAAAGATCTGATCCGAAATAAGGTTGCGAGTGGACGGGAACAGGACGTACTCGATGCTAAGAAGTTGCAGGCGGAGGAGTAAGACGTTCATTCGCCCTCGCCCGACCGCACTTGCTCAGGGTTGAATCGGCCAATGCATGCAAAGACGAGCGCCCTGGCAATCTTCAGTCCTGTTCCGCGAGATTGGACGCGCAAAATTCATCGATAAGCCTCCAGCGCTTTTCGCCCTCGCGCGTGGATTCATTCACCTAGCTCAAATGACATATATCTTTGGCCACGGTAATGTCCTAACGATCAGATTGAGCGTTTACGAATAAAACAAGTGAGATGAATCTTGAGGCACGCACACAAAGGCGAGGGAACATGTTGCAGATTAAAGATCCTGCGCAGCCTGCAATTTGTAAATCGCGTAGAACACAAACGTACCTGGATCATCCCAACGCATGGTACACGAAGTGCGACTCTCCTCAGGGTTGCTGAGCAGCCGAGCTGTGACGCGACGCCTTGGGCTATTTATTTGAATTGTTCTGGGTGACGAGAACTGCCTTAGCAGAGGCTGGCAATTCACGGGACCTGTCTTTTTCGCTGGGTTTTAAGCGCAGAAGAGCACGTGATCACGAGCTTAAAAAGGAGTAAAAGGGCGGAACTTCGCAGGAAATAGATGATCGCTAGTCAGGGTTGCACTGCCTTCCGCCGAGCCCATGAGGCGCATATCTGGATTGTTTTGGAGCCATGTCTTGCGTCTTAAGGGAAATTTAAGGTGAAGATGCCATCATCATTGTTCTTGAGCGTTGGAGAGAGCTAATGAAGGAGGGAGAGCTTTCGGGTTGATGCCACCCCCTGCGTCGGCAGAATTGGGATCGATGTCGATATGGCTGTCGTCGTTGCCCTCGATCCCTCCGGCAGGCCGAGCTTTCAGGAGTTGCAAAACGCTCGGCTGACTAAGCTCCCGATCATCTACTACGTTTTCGATCTGCTGCATCTGCGGGGCCGCGATCTGTTGGACGTTCCCTTAATGGAACGGCGCAAGAGCTTGGAGGAGATCGCGACCGCGTTCCGTGATCCGCTGCGGCTCAATCCATCCTTCCAAGTCTCTCTCGCAGACTTCACCACCAGCGTGCAAAAGCTCGGGCTTGAGGGCATCGTCGCAAAGCGTTCTGATTCGATCTACATTCCAGGCCGCGAGTCTGACGCATGGCGCAAGCATCGCTTCAATCAAGAAGATGAATTCGTGATCGGCGGATACATCGCAGGCGGACAGAACTTCTCGGAGCTGCTGATTGGTGAGGAGCGCGCTAAAGAGTTGGTATTCATAAAACGCCTGATTGCCGGATTCGTACCGCATACGCGAGCCGAGATTTTCGAAGCCATTAAAGGATTGAAAACGAAGAAATGCCCCTTCTCTAATCTACCGGAAACACGCAAGAGTCCTCACGCGCTCACAGCGGAGAAGATGCGCGAATGCGTGTGGGTAAAACCGGAGCGCCGATGTGAAGTGGAATTTGTGGAACGTACCAAAGGCGGACGATTGCGACATGCGGAATTTAGACGACTCGTGAGTTAGGAACAGCCCGAAAGCCCTAAATCCAACAAACCTCCCTCACCTAATAAATACCCCTTTTTCAAACTCTTCCACCGTGTTCCTCCGCGATGCATATTGACTCGCTCAAAAAAACCGGCCATAGTTTTTGCGCTGTCCTGTTTCACTTGTTTTTCTCTTCCGTCAATGGCTCGCTACGTTGGTTGTGCATGGGATGGGAGAAAAAGGGAGACTGTGGCAGCAGGACACGATCCGCTATTCGATCTCGGCTTCGCAGCACTTCTGGCTGCTGACTCACTTTCACTGCTACTGCGCTTTGCATGGCTAGCCCAGCTTTCGATTGCTGATGGTCTCAGCCTGTTCAAGAAGCACATGGGGACCCCTACGAACTCCGAAACTCGAACGTTTTTGTGGTTGGGGAATTTTGGGGTTGCACGCTGGAGCAAGCGCGATCAGCTACTTTCTTTCCCTGCCTGTTATGATGTCCCGCCTATGAGCCTGCAAGACATCATTCAGCAACTAGACCAACAGATTGAGCGACTACAACAGGCACGTAAACACCTGACAGGTTCAGAAGGCGAAAGATTATCTTTTGCAACTACCAGCAGAGAACGTAAGCGTCGAGGACCTCGCCGGATGAGTGCCGAAGCTAGAGCACGGATTGCAGCCGCTCAACGTGCGAGATGGGCGAGAGTAAAAGCAGGTCAGAAAAAGAAATGATGCAGGGTCTGATATTCGCGGCTGTCGTATTGATCTGCATTGGCCTGTACGCAATCTGGCGCACTCAAGTGGAAATCCTGCGAACACTGAAACTTCTGAACGTGAAGTTTCTCAATGCATCTCTGTTTCTCCGTCCCGAACCAGAATCGCAGATTGTGAACGAGCCAAAAAAAGAGAAGCCTAACTGATTTTTAGGGGCTATCTACTGCACCAATTCGGAACGACTGCCGAAAACGTTACTAATCTCAACTGCCACATCTTCAGGCTCAGCGTGCTCCTCCAGATTTAAGGTGATGAACCGTTGCCGAAAAGCTGACGCCGCGATGTGTTCTTTAAGGTCGTAGTCGATCACGACTCCACCGAAATCAAAAAAGTCGGTTCTTGTCCAAGCCTGATCAAGGCAGCGAGCCGAGATCGTATGGAACCCAGCAGCCTGAACTGCCGCTTGCAGCCGCTGGAGTCGATCTTCGTTTTGACTGACGATGAGAATCAGCACACGCCGAGTCTGTGGGCGTGTACCGTAGCTGTCAAGATGACACTTCTTGTACGCGGAATCCCGAATTCGTATGAGACGGCTCAACCTGTTTCCACAATTGAGCAGCTAGGGCGATCCAGCCGAACTTCGAAATTTGGTTGACAGTACAGCTGTTCACGCTATGATGCTTGCCCCGTAGAGGTGAGCACTCCAATGAAGAAACTAGCTCTCACAGCCGTGGCTTGCTTGGCCGTGTCAGTGTCGGCTTTTGCTGGCAGAAGCCATACGTCAAGTCATCACAGCAGTGCCACACACACATATCATTCATCCTCCACAACGCGGACACACCATAGCTACTACACAAACAGTTCAGGCCATCGTGTCCACACGCCGGTTCACGCGCGTTCTACTCCCGCCGGTGCTACAGCTCGATGCACTGACGGCACGTACAGCTTCAGCGAACATCACAGTGGAACCTGCAGCCATCATGGTGGAGTTAGTAGCTGGCTGACGCACTAACGACACCAATGGAAACGTTCATCGAGAAGATGACAAGAAGTTGGTGGCTGATTGCTGCCGTGTTCATCGGGATCGTCTGGTTCCCGACTATCGCTCGGCTTGCAACATGGTTAGAGCGTAGGCGCGGGATCTGCACTCAATGCGATCGCCTACGCGCGGTTCACAACGACATAAGGCAGCGTTACCTCGACGTCTCTGATCGAATGGGAGTGACGCCGGATGAAGTCGCGAGACGAGGAATGCGGATTCATGATCTTTGGACCAAGACACTGCGTGATCTTGAAGAGCATGAACGCAGCCATTTCAACGACGAACATCGAGTATCAAGAAACTTCCATTTCTTTCGCATTGACAAACATCGATGATTTCCGTCGCATATCTCACAACCCGCTACCGTCGAAGCTCGGAGACGAATTGACGCTTGCTGGTTATCGGGTGTTCGAAGCGCTCGCCATTTCAGAAGTGCTTTACCTGCAAGAGCACGAGAACATCAATGTCGTAGTTATCGATTCGAGCGTGAAGGCTGCTGAAGAAAAGGCTCGACAGCTACGCGGCATCATCGTGACTCTACAGGCCAGAGCAACATCAGCCGATGTGCAGTGGGGGCTTTCGCTGCTCTTTCCGAGCAGCGTTCCTTCCTTGCAGTAGTTTTCTTAAGGTAGTCACCCTGCGCAGCCCTTTGTGAATCGCTTGCTAGTTGCCCAAAATGGGCACAATCGCCACACTAGTCAATAGCAATAGGCCCTCGCACCACGCCTTTGGTGGCGTCCGCAAACCACAGTCGATCGTTTCCGTCCACAGCCACACCGATGATAGAACCACCAGTCAAAGACCGCAAAGTCGAAGGCGCTTCTTCCTTATGATTATCCGCGCGGGACAACGATATTATTCTGCGTCCAGAGGCAACAAAAACGTGCTGCTGGGAAACCGCGATGGAGTTGACTGATCCCATGTTTGAAGCAAGTAGTTGTTTCGCTCCACTCATCGATATGCCATAGAGATGTCCCGCTTGATCACCGACAAGTAGTCGTTGTCCAACTTGGTCAAACACCAGAGACCTTGGCTCATAAGTCTCGCTGAGATCCCAGCTTTTCAGAGATGAAGAATCCCAATTGCTCAGATACCGAACGGCCCTTTGCTTAGGTAGGGCGACATAAATTGCTGTCCCATCGGTAGCGATGCCACTACACAATTCTGCTGGTATACCCATTACCTTCTGACTAGTCGAATCCCTAGAGAGGGAGCGCCTGAAAACGGTGCAGCCGAGTTGAGAATTTGCACTCACGAATACAGCTTCGGGTGTGGCAGCAACTGAGTACCCGGTGTAGGCCCCTGGTATCGCAAATACGGGCGCAATATTTGGTTTACCGCTTTTCATCAACAGTTGTGACACAGTGCTGTTTCTGTCCAACGCAAAGACTCCAGCGCTCGGATTGCTTGTCAAGTCGCCTGGGAACCAATCAGCCTGTTTGAATGACTGAGGAGAGGGGATTGGGACCGCGGAAATAGAGCCCAAAGAAATGTTCAGTGGCTGCGGATCTTGGGTCGACACCACTTTTTGATAAAGGAGGCGCTCCCCGCTGTATATCTCAAGGAGATATGAGCCCTGCCTGAGGTCCAAAAATTGAAAATGTCCATCAGGAGCAATGAAGGCAAACTTCACGCTGCGAGTCTCGGAGGGCGATCCGTGTGCGAGCATCGCCTTCGGTGCATAGAGTTTAGCGTTCAATTCCGAAACCGGGCTTGCCAATTGCACTCGACCGTCGATGCGAACCGGTCCTGCAGTCTGCGCCGTACCTGGGCAGATACAAAACAAAACAATCAGCGAATTCAGCAATAGTCTTCGCACGGTGAGCATTGCAGCCTCCTCTTACTTGAACTGTGCAACGACGCTTGCCGGTTCAACGTGCAATGGCGTTGCAGGAAGTGGGCTGGCACTGGCCTGAATTGTTGCGTCCAAAGTTTGAAGCGAGACTTCTCGGGACCTGTTTTTCACTAGATCAACAGTCTGAGTATCAATCATGCTAGGTCCATTACCCGCCACAAATATGACTGTATATGTAGTGTTCCCTGGAACATTCAGGAGTACATCGCCATTGGTATCCTGTTGAGCTGCTATCGCATATATCTTTAGAGGCTGCGTTGCATGGACATGTCCCTTTATAGCGACTTCATTTGTCTCCCGATATTTCACAACGGGAACCATAATGAGCGCCACGGCAAGAAACACCAAAGCGATCACTGGCATGTTGGTTTGGAGTTTGATTCCCATCGGCAACTCGATCTTGGTGACTTGCCGAGTTTGGGTATCGATGTAGATTTTTTGCTGCCAAAGGAGTGCCAAACTGCCCAGCGCTATTAAAGATCCGGCCACCGCCGCAATTACATCTGGATTCATAGCGAACCTCCGTCTAAATCATTTCAGCCTCGTCCCCAAGGAGTTCTTTTCCAGCTATCTTGTAGCGCCTCTCTCACTCTTCCTTCGTCAACCCATTCCTGATGCGGTACGACTAGGTCAGGAAAGAGATCAGGGTGTAACGGTCTCTGCAAATGAGCTGATACTCCGGCATCCGCCAACCAATAGCCGTGATTCTCAAGAATCGCCGCTTCAGCATCGGAAAATGCGTCTAGGTCGGTTCTGATGCATCCGATCACTTCCGTTGCGAGTTTCTTTGAGTATCCATCGGTCAGCTTTGAACCATCTGATCTTTTGTAACTCTCCCTCGCACTTCCAATGCCCCAGAACGTTCCGCTTAAACCATCATCTGCTTGACTCTTGAAGCTGGAAATCAACCAGCGCTTTCGAACTGCAAGCGCTTGGTTTTCGGGAATAGCGAGCCAACGGTTCACGTCCCAGATCAAGCCGTCTCCAGCATTTCGGTCAAACAACGCTCCACCATCAGAGCAGAGCACGGTTTTGTGGGTTTTCCAGATCGGCTCAAGACCGAGGTTGTCGTACACGCCTCCGTCGCTAAACGTCATGTTGTCGGTGTTCTTCTGACGATCGGAACTGCTTGCTGCTCCGCCTTTCAGTGTCTTCGCATCAAGATGGAGCGACATCGGTTTGAATACTGGAGGAAAACAAGATGAAACGGCAACAGCCGTGGAAAGTTTCCACTCGGCTGGAGTAGGACTTACATATCCCGCTTGGTAATCACCACTCTTCGGCTGAGTGAATATCCAATTGACGCCGTACAGAAGGTCTGTGCCGCAGAAAATGAACAGAGGTTTTGGGCTGGGTAATTCGGAGAGCTTCTTACCTTTGGTGAGGTTTGAGTCGTATTGCTCAGCCAAGACTTCGCTGTTCTGCTTCCAGGGCAGCAGTCCCTCAAGAATTGGTTTTCGCCTGAGGTTCTGTGCACAGAATGTGCGAAATGGCTTTGAGATTCGTTCCTCCCAATCCGGAACTGGTCCCGTCAAAGGAAACTGGAGATTGCACGCAAGAAAAGCGCTGATGATGCTGCCGCCGGATACCGACGAGATGCTGTCGAGTTGTTGCAGAACCCCAAGCTCGTTGAGCCGTCGTAAGGCTCCCAAATGGAACAGGGCTGCGCGAAAGCCTCCTCCTGAAAGGCTCAGCCCGACACCGCTGCGACGAGACTTCGGAAGTGGTCCCTCGCTAATTTGAGATGAGAGTAAATCCTCACGATCAGACATAGCTGCACACCTTTACTGTTCTATGTCCTTCCACCCGCTTCCGTCTGCCACTTCAATGCGAGTGATCGGATGCACCTCCCAGACTGTGGCTCGGTGGGCACCAATCTCCCCAACATGCTGGAAGTCATACATGAGCCAGCCGCTGATCCGCACCTTGGTTGACTTGTTCACCAAATTATCAAGCTGCGACTTTTGCCAATGATGCAAGGGACGCGTTCTTGGCGTCGTTTCGACAATGATCGCCTTATCGATCGTTTGGTTTGGCTGGTTAGTCAGATACATGTGCCAGTCAGTCTCATCAGGCTGAAGAAGGTGGCAGTTGGTCGATTCACCGGGAGCGCCCGTCTCCTGTTTGATTTGGCTAGAGAGGAAGCCCTCGACCTGAACAGGCGAACCTTCGTACTTCGCGTGATCAGTCGTCGGAAGGCCTTTAAGCTGATCCCAACCCAACGTGATGTACGAATCCGGAATATCAGTTCGGTTCTTCTCGCTGTCCAAAGCTTGAAACTTCTGTTGGGTGGCATCGCCCTTTGCACCGCATACGGTCTGGCCGTTGATCACTAGCGGCTGAGGTACGGGCGCGACGATCG
Organism: uncultured Terriglobales bacterium; assembly: GCA_964476905.1. GTDB lineage: Bacteria > Acidobacteriota > Terriglobia > Terriglobales > Acidobacteriaceae > Gp1-AA112. The sequence continues at coordinate 1,213 of CAYZHX010000155.1, read as the reverse complement.
CGGTCGCGAGCTGAGCAAGCAAGCTATCAGGAACGGTCAAGGACAACGCTGCCGGTGTCCCCCCGGTTCCGGCCACGTTCACATTTCTGGCCCAAACCCAACCAACGCTGCCGTCCGCTGCGCGAACGTGGTAGTAGCCCAGTCGCTTCCGATTTGATGTAAGTGAGACCGAATCGCCGGTGTTGAGGTTCTCAACGATGTCGCTGCTGGTGTTGGGAGCTTTGCGGAGATTGCTACCGCGCTTGAGTGTCGCATCCTGAGACCAGGAAGTGGCTACAAGCAAGAGCATGAGGCCCGTGGTTCCAAATCGGCCCATTCGTGGCTCCATTGATTGATGTTGGGGTTTGGAGCGGAATCATAATGGGAATTTCGCCGAAGTCAAGAATTTCCTCAGAACAAAGACGAGTTGGCAGCACGTCCCGAATTCTCTAATTTTTGTCCTGTAATCCGCACAACTTCTGTTCGTCAACCGTCGCTGCTCTAGCACGTATTGAAAACAGTCAATTTAGGTAACGCGGTTGTGCGGTTTTCGTGAAAAAACAGGGTTTCGGGAAAAGTGAACGTTAGTCTCTCCATCGCGAAACCAAATCGCTGATCGTCGCATGGTTGCTATGACAGCCTGTCCTGGGATCGAAACGCAGAAACAGATTCTGGTGTCAGTGGTTACAGCGCCGTGCTATGAAACACGACGATTTGCGTAACTTCGACCTGCGGAACTTCTTCGATTTCGACCACCACCCACACGTTTATGACATTTTCATTTGGAAGGGTAACTTCACGTTCCGAGAGATGCGAAGCGCTGCTCGTTACTCGGACATCGTTGACCGGCTCGAATCCGCCATTTCCTGGATTCGGCAGGTCCGGAACAGTGATCCCGCCTCGCGTTGTGCTGAGTGCGGAACGGAAGATCGAGTGGCGAGAATTTTACAGATCAGCGTAATGACTGGAGAGCAAGATGTGCTGCGAGAATCATACGATGATGTGGACTGGCTCGACATGGTCCATAGAGTCGATTGGGCTGTCAAGATATTGCGAGAAATGCCGGAACCTCCGAAGCCGTGTCGGTCCTGCGGACGTTCGTTGGCTGGCCAATCCGCGATTATTAGAATCTCTAATCTTCGTAGGGCGTGAGACGCAGGTGCTATTGAAATGGCCACATGAATCTCGTCAGTTTGGCAAGCCGGAGAAATTACAAATTTGAAAAATGAAAACT
>CAYZHX010000154.1:4689-9455 GCA_964476905.1 uncultured Terriglobales bacterium | reverse complement strand
CGCTCCAAACCACCGCGTTCTGGAACGGAGCGGCCATTCAGGACATCAACATCGGCCTCTTGATCATCCTTGGCATCACTTCGATCGGCGTCTATGGTGTGGCCCTCTCAGGATGGTCGTCGAATTCGAAGTATTCCCTTCTGGGATCACTACGCGCGAGTGCGCAGTTGATCAGTTATGAGCTGGCGCTGGGCTTATCGCTCATCGGAGTTCTGATACTTTCCGGAAGCCTTAGTCTGCGGCATATCGTCGATTCCCAGGCTGGTTCAATCCTTAACTGGCACTTCTTTGGCGGATTTCAATTCATCGCGTTCTTTGTTTACATCATGGCCGCCTACGCCGAGACGAACCGCATTCCGTTCGATCTTCCGGAAGCGGAAACGGAACTCGTTGCGGGCTACCACACCGAGTACAGCGCCATGAAGTTCGCAATGTTCTTCATGGCCGAGTACTGCAATATGGTGACCGTTGCCTGCCTGGCGACGCTGCTCTTCTTTGGCGGATGGCACAGTCCGTTTGAAGGCCTGAACATTCCAGCTCCCGGAATTTGGCTGATGATTTCGCCGTTGTTCTGGTTTTTTATCAAGGTATTCTTTTTTATCTTTGTGTACATCTGGGTTCGCGGCACGCTGCCGCGTTTCCGCTACGATCAACTGATGGCGTTTGGCTGGAAGTTCTTACTTCCGGTGGCGATTGCGAATATCGTTGTTACCAGTTTGGTGTTGGCGTTGAAGTCTTAGCAGTCGAGTGACGTGGCCTCCGCCGCGTCTGGTTTCCTGAAACGAAATGCTTCACACGATCTTGTTCTTCATCTTCGGCGCGATTTGTGTAGCAGGAGCACTGAATTTCCTGCTGCAGCGCCATCCCGTGAACAGCGCCCTGTCGCTGATCGTCGTCATGGGAGCGCTGGCGGTTCTCTTTCTACTCCTAGGTGCGGAGTTCGTCGCAGCCGTTCAGGTCATCGTCTATGCGGGTGCGGTAATGGTGCTGTTCGTCTTTGTCATCATGCTGCTCAATGCGGGCGAAGAGGAAAGGACGCGTGGGAGCAAGGTCGCGGTTGCGCTGGGCGTGCCCGGACTAATCGCGCTCCTGATCCTGATCTCCTGGACTGAGTTGAACGCACGTGCGCAGCTGGGACCAGTGCATATCGGAGACTTCTATGTTCCGACGCAGGAACTAGGCATCGCGCTCTTCCGCGAGTTCCTGCTGCCGTTTGAAGTCACTTCAGTTCTGGTGTTGATTGCCATTATGGGTGCAGTTGTCCTCGCTCGAAGGGAGCGACAATGATTCCGCTCTCGTGGTACGTAATCCTCGGCGCGATTCTGTTCGCGATCGGTGTCGCATCGTTTCTGATTAAGCGCAACATCATAACCATCTTCATGTCGATCGAGCTGATGCTGAATGCCGTGAACCTTACGTTTATCGCGTTCGCCAGTGGCTGGCATGAGGTAAGCGGACAGGTGTTCGTCTTCTTCGTGATGGTCGTCGCCGCGGCCGAAGCTGCCGTGGGTCTAGCGATTGTGCTCGCCGTCTTCCGCACCCGTGAAACTCTCAACGTGGATCAGGTGAACCTGCTCAAACTATGACCTCGAGTCCCAATTTGAACCTGTGGCTCATCCCGATTCTGCCCCTGATCGGCTCGGCCATCAATGGCATCTTCGGCAAGCGCTTTCCCCGCAGCCTGGTGGCCGCCGTCGCGCTGATCTTCCCTGGCGCCGCGCTCGGATGGGCAATCTGGGTGGTCACGCAATTCTCGGCGATTCCGCAGGCGCAGCTTCCTCACATCGAGCGGTTCGCGTTTCCCTGGATCGAAATCGGCCAGACCTTCCGCGTTGACTTCGGCTTTTATCTCGACCAGCTCTCGGTAACGATGCTGCTGGTTGTCACCGGCATCGGCTTCCTGATTCACATTTACTCGGTCGGATACATGGCGGAAGAAGGCGGTTACTACCGCTTCTTCTCCTATCTGAATCTGTTCATGTTTTTCATGCTCACGCTGGTGCTGGCGAATAGTTACCTGCTGATGTTCGTCGGATGGGAAGGCGTGGGCCTCGCGTCGTATCTGCTGATCGGTTTCTTCTTCCTTAAGGACTCGGCGGCACAGGCGGGCAAGAAAGCGTTTATCACGAACCGTGTCGGCGACTTTGCGTTCCTTCTGGGAATGTTCGTGCTCATCCAGCACTTCGGCACGCTCGACTACGACAAAGTCTTCAAAGCGATTTCGCCGCTTCCGGTTGAAGCCGGTGTTGGATTCCTCACCGCGACTGCACTGCTGATGATGGTCGGCGCAACCGGTAAATCGGCGCAGATTCCTCTCTATGTTTGGTTGCCGGACGCCATGGAAGGTCCAACTCCCGTTTCGGCACTGATCCACGCGGCAACGATGGTCACGGCGGGCATTTACATGATTGCCCGCTCGAACGTTCTTTTCCTGCACGCGCCGATCGCTCTGCGCGTCGTCGCGATCATCGGAGCGCTCACCGCGATCTTCGCCGCCAGCATCGGGCTGGTCCAGACCGACATTAAGCGCGTGCTCGCGTACTCCACGGTCTCGCAACTCGGATACATGTTCATGGCCTGCGGCGTGGCAGCATTCTCCGCGGGAATTTTCCACCTGATGACGCACGCTTTCTTCAAGGCGCTGCTTTTCCTCGCTGCCGGATCCGTAATTCATGCGCTCAGCGGGGAGCAGGATATGCGTCACATGGGCGGATTGCGGAAGCTGATTCCGTGGACCTTCTGGACCATGACGATTGCAACATTCGCGATCGCCGGGTTCCCGCCACTCAGCGGCTTCTTCTCCAAAGACGAAATTCTCTGGAAGGCCTTCTCAGACCAGACGCATGGCAGTTGGATCTTCTGGCTCATCGGCTGGATCACCGCTGGGATGACCTCGTTCTACATGTTCCGCCTCTGGTTCATGACGTTCTTCGGTGAGCGTCGGCAACCGGTTCATAACGAGCACCAGGAGCCAACCGGAGCTGTGCATGCGCCCACCTCAGCGCCTGCTGACATTGGCCGCCATTCTGGGGTGCAAACTGCGGCGCATGGTGGTGGACATGGTGGACACAATGGACATGGTGGACACGTGCATGAGAGCCCGTGGATCATGCTTGGCCCCCTGGTTGTTCTCGCGATCGGTTCTTTCGTGATGGGGTGGGTAGGAATTCCTGAATCGCTTGGCGGACACAACAGGTTCGATCAATTCCTGACTCCGGTCTTTCACACCAGCTCAGAACCGGCGCGCTCCGCAGAAAATTTTCCCAACGAACCGCAACAATCTGAAAATCCCGAATCGGAAAAAGGGCTCGAGCTTGGACTGGCGGGAGCTTCGGTTGGCGTAGGGGTTCTTGGATTTATTCTTGCGTGGTTCTTCTACTATCGACGTCCGGCACTGCCAGGCCGAATCGCCATCAGCCTGCGCGGCGCATATCGCACGCTGTGGAACAAGTACTGGGTCGATGAAGCCTACTACGCCACTCTGATCAATCCAATCGTGAACGGCTCGCGTAGCGTGCTCTGGCGCGGAATTGATGTCGGCGTGATCGATGCAATCGTGAACGGCGCAGGTACTGCCTCGAAGGGATTAGGAAGTGTGACGCGCCGCATGCAGTCCGGGAGCATTCGCTCCTACGCCGGATGGGTAGCGCTCGGCGCGGCCTGCGTTGTTGGCTTCATGATCTGGATGGGGCTGCACGCATGAACAACTGGATTCTCACGCTCATCACATTTGTGCCCCTGGCGGGAGCGATCCTGATTGCGCTCATGCCGCGCAACGACCGCGTGATCAAGTGGTCCGCGCTCATCGTTTCCGTTGTTGCGTTCATTTTCTCGCTGCACCTTCCGGTGCATTGGTCGAGCGGCGCACCGGGATTCCAGTTCGTCGTCGATACGCAGTGGATTGCGCACCCTAATATTCGCTACCACCTCGGAGTAGACGGGATCTCTGTCTGGCTGGTGCTGCTGACGACGTTCCTTACGCCGTTCTGCGTGCTGATCTCGTGGAAGTCAGTTCATGGTGCGGTGAAGGAATTCTTCGTCATCATGCTGATCCTCGAGACATCCATGATCGGCGTTTTCGTCTCGCTCGATCTCTTCCTCTTCTATGTCTTCTGGGAAGCGACGCTGATTCCGATGGCGCTGATGATCGGCATGTACGGACACGAGCGCCGCGTCTATGCAGCAGTAAAGTTCTTCCTCTACACAATGGTCGCGTCGGTCTTCATGCTGGCAGCAATCATCTGGTTCTACGTTCAGCTCGGCAGCTTTGATTACGTAAAGATTCAGAGCGCGATCCAAAGTGGATCGATTCCGGGATTCAATCACGCGGCTGAACTTCTGTTCTTCGGCTTCTTCATAGCGTTTGCAGTAAAGGTCCCGTTATTCCCGTTCCACACGTGGTTACCTGACGCTCACGTGGAAGCTCCGACCGCTGGTTCCGTTCTGCTCGCTGGCGTGCTGCTGAAGATGGGTGTTTATGGATTGCTGCGATTCAACGCAACGCTCTTTCCTGCTCAGGCCCACGAGCATGCTCCGTGGATCAATGCGCTCGCGCTGATTGGCATTGTTTATGGCGCATTGGTCGCGCTCGTTCAGCCAAACATGAAGAAGGTGGTGGCGTACTCGTCTGTGAGCCACCTTGGATTTTGTGTGCTCGGCGTCTTCACCTTCACACAGATTGGCGTGGATGGCGCCGTCTACCAGATGCTGAATCACGGTATCTCGACCGGTGCGCTGTTCATGCTGCTGGGCATGCTCTATGAGCG
>CAYZHX010000154.1:0-4589 GCA_964476905.1 uncultured Terriglobales bacterium | reverse complement strand
ATGATTGATCCCTCGGTGCAGCAGTCACTGCGGCCGACTTCGGTGAGCGCAGCATCTGCCCCAAAGCACTCTACATTACTCGCGCACCTGCTCCCGGTGAGCAAGGCACATAAATGACGCCCAATCCTGATCTGAATTACGTCCGCATTCTTCCCGAGATCGTGTTGACTGTCTGGGGCATTGTTGTCATGTTCATCGAGCCGCTCCTGCCGGAGCGGTCGAGTCACAAAAGCCTCGGCATCTTCTCGTTTATTGGCACACTTGTAGCAATGGGGGCGTCGCTCTATCAGGCAAACTATCCCGGATCGGGATGGTTCGGGATGATTCGCGTAGATGAATTCAGCGTTTTCTTCCACGTGCTGATCTGCGCGATCTCCGCAGTCGTTATTCTCGCCTCCTTTGAATATCTCGAAACTCAGCAGATTCGCGGAGCAGAGTACTACGCGCTGATCCTCTTTGGGACTGTCGGCATGGTGCTGATGTCGTCTGCGGTTGAGCTGGTGCTGATCTTCATCGCGCTCGAAATCTCTTCGATTGCAACCTATGTGCTCGCTGGATTCCGGCGGCGCTACGCGACCAGCACCGAATCATCACTTAAATATTTCCTTCTGGGATCCTTCGCGACAGCGTTCTTCCTTTATGGCGTGGCTCTGATGTTTGGGGCAACGGGATCGACCAGCATCTATGCCATAGCCTCAGCGTTGCAGTCTTCCGGAGTTTCAACCGCGCCGGGCGTAAACGTTCCTGTGAGCCACGGCCTTGCTTATGTAGCCGTGGCGCTAATGTTCGTCGGTATCGGATTTAAAGTCGCCTCGGCCCCCTTCCATATCTGGACGCCTGACGTCTACGAAGGGGCTCCTGCTCCGGTTGTGGCCCTAATGTCTACCGGGCCGAAAGCCGCGGCGTTTGCAGTGCTGCTCCGCATTTTGTTCGGAGCTGCCATTGGCACAGGGAACGCATGGTTCTGGCTCGTCTGGATCTCAGCCGCGCTCTCGATGACGCTCGGCAATCTCGGCGCATTGCTGCAAACCAATGTCAAGCGCATGCTCGCTTATTCGTCCATTGCCCACGCCGGATATTTACTGGTGGCATTCGCTGCCGTAATTGCTCCCAATGCACGCGATACTGGAATTACGGCTGCAATTTTCTACGCAGCGTCGTACGCGGCGATGAACGTTGGAGCCTTCGCAGTTGTCTCTCACTTCGCGCGTCGAGGCGAGCGATATGTGAACATTGAAGACTATGCTGGACTAGGAAAGCGCTCCCCGGTCCTCGCGATCACATTGACCGTCTTCCTTCTATCCCTGATCGGAATTCCCGCGACGGGAGGCTTTTTCGCCAAGTTCTACGTGTTCAATGCTGCTCTGAAGAGCGATCTGGTCTGGCTCACGATTATCGGATTAGTAAATAGCGCGATCGCCGCGTACTACTACTTGCGGCTTGTGGTTGTCATGTATATGTACGAACCGCAGGCGGGCGAGGAAACGCTCCAATTGAAAGCAGCACCTGGTTTGGCCACCGCTCTCGTGGTCACCGCGATCGTTACGGTTTGGCTCGGAGTAAAGCCGGGCAATGTGTTGGATTATGCAAATCGCGGCGCCGTAAGGCTCCTACCGGCGGTTCAGCAAACATCCAATCTCGGTCGGTAGCAGCGGGCCTAAGCAAGCCAACCTGCGCTTCAGCAATTCCGTTCTAAGTTGCTGAGGCCAATCTGATGTTCTTACGTCGTGCTTACTTTATAGCCACAGTCGTATTCTTCTCTTCTACTCTGGGCTTTCCCCAAACTGCTCCGAATCAGGGGACAGCTCCCAATCAGGGGACAGCAACTACGACGCCGGCTCCTGCCGCCGCTTCAGAATCTCCCGAACAGCCACAGAAAGAATTGCCACCGGATACGAAAGCTCCGGCTCCCACTCCTTCAGCGAAGCCACAGTCGGATTCGATTCCGACCTCCACGACCGAAAGCTCTCAGCCTCAGTTGCTGAAGTCGGGCACAGAGATACGCGCAACTCTGGATACGCCCCTCTCGACAAAAACATCCAGAGTAGGAGATCGCTTCACCGCCACAGTCAGCGTTCCCGTCCGTAGTGCCATCGGAAACGTGATTATCCCGACAGGCTCAAAGCTGAATGGACAAGTCAGCGACTCCGACAATGCAAAACTCGCAGACGCGATTAAGGACATGGGTCATCTGAACCTCCGTTTCACCGACATTCAGCTGCCGAATGGCAGTGATATTCCCATCGACGCGACTCTAATCTCGGTACACAACACCAAACCAAGCGCGCGGGCCGAGAACACAAATACAGCACCGGCGATCGGCGCAAACGCCGGCATCGCGGGAGTGTTCGGTCGACCTTTGAAAGGCTTAGCGGTTGGGAATCTCGCCGGAGGAGGATACGTTCTCGCTATGAACGGTAAGCAGGTGAATTTGCCGGCTGATTGCGGGCTGCGATTGCGCGTAGATCGGAATACGCCGGTGCCATAGCCGGGCAAGAGGACGGGGTAAGAAGAAACGCGGCTCACCCGAGAGCGCCGTGTCTCTCAGCGTTTGGTGTCACTGGCTCCCTCTTTCCTTCCTTCAAGGTGTCCCACCGGACATAGATCATGTAAAGCACGACGACGATGTTGATTACCAGCACGAGCCACCGAATCAGATGATTCGGATGCTTCACGACTTCAAGAATCTCCCACGGCAGATAAGCAGCTCCTGAGATGATTGCGAACCACTCCGCCCACGTCCGCGCGTGCCACAAGCCATACGCCTCGATGAACCGGATAACCGCATAGCCAAAGGCAATGCATGCGATCGTGACAATGCGATTGTCACTCACGCGATCCGCTGCGTTGATAAATGCATGAGCGATGCGATGTGCTGGGTTAAGATGCAGAGCCTCTACAATTTTTTCAGCAACGTCTCCCAGATCTTTGTGAAGCAGAGTAAAGAGTCCAATTCCGGCAATTATGGCGAGAATTCCCTTCAATGCTTCGAGAGACGCCACAGCGCGCAGTCCTGCCAGATGAGTGCACCGTACGTCATCGGGCGGACAATCTTCAGCTTTGGTACCGGGAAATTGCAGCGGCATTTGGAATTCGAGATTCTTTCAAAGTTACCAGAATGAGATGCCGTCTCGGACAGTGTAGTTCTGGCCGAAAGCTGCAGCGCAGGACTTAACGTCACCATTCAAATTGGTCTTTTTCTTCTTCTACAGATAGCGGAAGAATCTGATCGGCCATGATGGCCACGCAGAGCAGCGCAAAGGGAACCTGGAGAGTTCTCACGTGCCATTTCGACTCGAGGCCCGTGCCTGCGATGGCGCCCAGAGCGTATGCGCACCAAATCGACAAAATAAATGACGCTTTGCGAACGGTATCGGGGTTGCCGGTCATGTGCGCCGTGAAGACGTGGTACGCGGAGAGATATCCGACGATATCTACACAGCCAGCGGCAAACGTTAGGATTATGGCAACCGCACATTTTTCCCCGTGATCCTGCCCAGGCACTTGCAGCTCGAACACTCAAAATCGCGAATACCTTTCGTCAGAGAACTAGACAAGCCGAATGGTTTGCTTTGTAACAGGAAGTGGCTGGTTCGTCAGCGGTGGCAAGAATTGCGGCCGCTTTTTGCTGATAGACACTCATTAGCATTGTTCAGGGTGTGAACTTCACAACGCCAGCAATCGTGCCAACAGCAAAGTTTGTTACAATTGACTCAGAGCATGGACAGATGCTCCAGTCGCGACCACCTCTCGTGCGACTTCCAGTCGAGGGTTCCGCCACCCCGATGCACCGCTGGGGACGTAGTTCAGTTGGTTAGAACGCTGCCCTGTCACGGCAGAGGCCGCGGGTTCGAGTCCCGTCGTCCCCGCCATATTCTTCAGTAAGTTGCAACGAATCCTTCAAGGGCATTTGGGAACAGATGGGAACATTAGCGGTTTCTTCCCTGTTCTCCGTGCTCTTGGGGGATTGGATCATCTGCACCACCTTCGCCTGAGCCGCACGCTTCACAGGAGTGACTGCCTGCACATAGGTGTCCAGGGTCACGCGACTGTTTGCATGTCGCATTGACTCCTGAATCGTCTTCACATCTTCACCGTTCGCTTTCAAGATCGTGCCAAACGAATGGCGGAATGTGTGAAAGCCGATGCGCTTCGCTATGCCAGCACGAACAGCAGCGGGACGAATCACCTTCCGCAGTGCGCTGTCCGGCCAATAAGGTTGCTTCCCTCCCGTTTCGGGAGAAGCGAAAACCCAGTCATGCGGCTGATTGTAGGCAGTGCCACCACGCCAATCCATCAACACTTCCGCCAGTCCGACATCAAGAGCAATCGGCTTTCGTGACGCTTCGGTTTTCACGTCGCCAACGACCTGATGGAAGATTCCACGGACGAGGGTGATCTCCAAAGCCTCTGTATTGATGTCTTGCCATTTCAACGCCAGCAGTTCAGATCGGCGCAGCCCTGTGACGGCTGCTGTAAAGACCATCACGCGATAAGGATCGTGCAACTCAGAAAGCAGTCTCTTTAGCTCCTCTACGTCGAGCACATCTGGAATGCGCTCACGCTTTGCACTCTGCCGGACGAGTGTG
>CAYZHX010000153.1:6239-9455 GCA_964476905.1 uncultured Terriglobales bacterium | reverse complement strand
CCGGCAAGCCCGTTTGTCCATGGCGGAGCCCCGTTGTAGAGATACGATCCGGCATCACAGGCGACGTTCTGCCCTCGCCACCACAGATCAAAGTGCAACTGATCAGCGTGTGAGGGACGATCTTTGTATCGCGCTGCTCGCAGCATCGCCTCACTTTCTGCGCCAATCAGCTTCAGATATCCAGAAGGAGGTAGTTTCTTCTCGGCACCGAAGGAAAACGCCGGCTGACTCATTCGCGCGTAACGCAGTACCGGAATAGAACAATCCGCGACTGCTCGGTCCGACAGAGAACGTCCGAAAAGCCAGGTCGAGGACTCACTCCACGGACCTTCGCTCACGAATGGCTTGCCGTGAAGCAACTGATGTGCAACATCGAGCGAAGGTCGAAAATCCGTGTAATCGCAGTTCGTCAACGGCAGGACAAGAGTGCCATCATTTGCGCCGTAATTCGGCATTCGTCCGCTACGCAGGTCGCAAAACGGAACCATGAACCCAACGCAGCGATCAAGAGTTTCATAGCATTCCTCTGGAAAGCGCAGATCATGAATCTCGCCGAGGCGGAGAGACCAGACCAGCAGATCGATCAACACGCGTTCGTAATTAAACGAATGCTGAATGTAGCTGCCGTCTTCATACACTTGCTCGCGCAGTTGAGAGACGATTAGCCGCTGTCCCAATCTGGTCCACTCAGCTGCGCGCGATAGCTGAGGAAACAAAACGCCGATTGTGAACAGGCCCACCGCTTCGCTGATCCCGTGATTGTTTCGCTGCGAAAGCGCGTACTCGATGAATCCCGCGATCCGGGCTCCATGAACTTCAATCATGCGCAGCAGGCGGAAGACCCGTTCCGAGGTGGAACAGGACGCCTTCAGGAACCCAAACAGCCCGAAGCACCACGCCATCACGCGAAATGCAGCTTCCTGTCCGCTCGCCCAGTTCTCGCCTCGATTCGGCGGATTCTTCTCCGCCCAATCTTCAACTAGAGTCCAAAAGGCTTGTGCATGTCTTTCGTCCGCGCTGGCCGCATAAGCGCGAACCAGCAAGTACACCACCGCAAATCGGCTAGGGTCCCAAACAAATTTGATATCGCTGCCGTTTCTGTTCCTTGTTCCTTGTCCCCTGTACCGTTCGCTCAAGCTCCAATGTTCCGTAGCATCAGCACGACTTCCATCGAGCACATTGAAATGCCAGTCGGGAGGGAAGCCAACTTGAAACCAGGAATGCGAAAAGTAGGGCCACTCACCTGACAAAACCCGATCTGCATCGCGGCAAACCTGCGCCGAGCAAACAGGCTTCGGGAGTTGTTGCGGGCAGAAGAAGAATTTCGACCGCATCAGTGGGGATTTAAAACGATCGCCGCTGGCGGAATTCTCAGCCTGAACGTCAGCAGCAAAGTTCCAATCTGAAACGGGCAGCCGCCGCTCGACAATTCCCGACCTCAACTCAGCCTCGATTCGTAACCGGCGCAGCGCCCAACTCGCGCCTACGTCGCGCATGAGCTTCCAGGCAGTGGACGGAGGAATCATGGGAGGAATGAAGGTCAATCGTTTGGGATTGTAACGTTGGCTCTTGCGCAAACATTCGTAGATCAATCAACTGCGTCCACGTAAAAGCCCGAAGGGGCTGAAAGCAGCGGAGCCATCAGCGTCGGCCTTGGTGGAGAGAAAAACGAGTCTTAAAAGGAGGGAGGTTCAGAATTCCTGCGCATAGCAAGATTTAACATTTGAAATTTAGGTTTGCAGGCTTGAAATCACGTGAACAGCTTTGTTATAGAACATAGCCCGGCTTTTGCGGCCCGCTCTGCTGCGCCGAGAGGGAGGCATCTCTTCTCCACTTTCGCGAGCTTTAGCCCAGGAGCCGCCCTACAAGAGATCGATTTCAGGCTCGGAACGGAAATGACACGAGGGATTCCGAAAAATTTGAATGGAGAGAGGTTCCATGAAGCGCCTTGTCTATTTGCTGACCGCGATGTTTGCGGTCGTATTGTTCACTACGACTTCCATTTCAGCACAGACCACCAGCGGCAACATCTCGGGAAGAGTTGTTGACCAGAGCGACGCCGCAATTCCCAACGCGGAAGTCACGTTGACGAACCAGCTCACCTCGCAGCAGCTCACCACCACAACTGACAAGTCAGGGAATTTTGTCTTTGCCTCCATTCAGCCGGGAACGTTCTCCGTGACGGTGCGATCGGCGGGGTTCAAGCAGTTCGACAAGAAAGATCTGCAGCTCACCGCCTCTGAGCGCCTATCGGCGGGAACATTGAAGCTCGAGGTCGGCGCCGCCACGCAAACGGTGACCGTCAATGCTGAAGCTACACCAGTCCAGACGCAGAGCGCAGAACGTTCGGCCGAGCTGGGCAGTAAAGAAATCGCAACCCTGATGGCGCCGGGGCGCGACGTGCTCGCGCTCGTCCGCGTGCTCCCCGGGGTCGTCAACGACGGTGAGGGAGCGAGTCAGCTTGGAACGGAAGGGGCAGGAACAATCGACGGTGTCCGCCAGAACTACAACTCAGTAAGCGTCGATGGCACACTCGGAAATCCTCGCGGCGACGGCAATAAACTGGATACGCCGCTCAACATGGATGCAGTCGGCGAAGTAAAGGTCCTGCTGAACAGCTATCAAGCGGAATATGGACAGAGCGGCGGATCTGTCGTCGAACTAAGTACCAAATCGGGAACGCAGCAGTTCCACGGCTCGGCGTACTATTACGGCCGAAATGAAGCCTTCAACGCCAACGACTGGTTTGACAACTATCACAATCAACCTCGTCCGCAGTATCGCTACAACACCTACGGCTACAACGTCGGCGGCCCCGTATACATTCCCGGACACTTCAATCGCGGCAAAGACAAGCTCTTCTTCTTCTTTTCGCAGGAGCGCTGGCCGACGCAGGCGCCGGGCGGGTTGCAGCAGTTCATGATGCCGACGCAGGCGGAGCGAAACGGTGACTTCTCTCAAAGTTTCGATAAGAGCGGAAACAAAGTATATGTTGGCGATCCCTTGCTATTGGCTCAAGGTAAAGCATGCAGCGCTAAGGACCAAAGCGGATGCTTCCCCAATAACATCATTCCTGCAAACCGGATCAATCCGCAAACGCAGAAATTGATGAGTGTCTTTCCGCTGCCCAACAGTCCTTGCGCGAGCCTTGCGGAATGCAAAGCCTTGAATCAGATCAAGAGCGGCGCGCCATATAACTTCCAGATTCAGCCGAAC
>CAYZHX010000153.1:0-6139 GCA_964476905.1 uncultured Terriglobales bacterium | reverse complement strand
GTTGTGAACCCGCTCGATTCTCAATATGCCTTCGCGAACATGCTTCTCGGTAACTACTACTCGTACTCAGAAGGTTCCAACCCGGTCGACTATGCTCCGCACTGGAAGGTGCTCGAGTGGTACCTGCAGGACAACTGGAAGGTTCGCTCAAATGTCACGCTCGATTACGGAATGCGTTTTACGTACGACCTGCCGACGGTCCTTGCGCCCGGTTTCGGCGCGAGCTTCGTGCCAAGTCGTTACGATGCCAGCCAAGTGCCGGCCCTGTACCGTCCAGTGCTCTACTCCACTCTGAACACGGCACAAAAGGCGCTCTGCAAGAACGGCGCTCCGACGACGCCGAAAAGCTGCGCGATTAATCCAACCAATCCGAATGATGTGAAGCCGATCCTGGCTCAGCGTTCGTTCGTCTCGCCATTTGACTACACCGGCACTGTCGTCAACACAGATCCGACCTATCCGCAGTCGCTGCGCTTCAGCAACGGCCTCTTGTTCGCTCCGCGTCTTGGCGTCGCCTGGGATCCATTTGGCGATGGCAAAACAGCCGTGCGGCTCGGCGGCGGGGTCTTTTATAACGATCGCGAGGGCGCCGGCACTGTCGGCGATTACTCTCTGATTGCTCCCCTGGTGCAGAACCCAACCGTCAACTTTGGCAATGTGACGACATTCACTTCAGGCTGCGGAACTGATCCAAATGGCTGCACCGGTCTCGGATCCCTGAACGCACCACAAGCCACTCGAATCCTGCAACCGAATCGCAAGATCGAAACGATAGTGAGTACCAACTTCGGAATCCAGCGCAAGGTCGGCTTCGACACCGTCGTCGATGTTGCTTACGTTGGAACTTTCGGACGGCACTTGAACGAAGAGATCGACCTCAATGAAGTTCCCTACCTTTCGCAGTTCAATCCGGCAAATGCCGATCCAACCCAAAGCCCAAAGACGTTCTTCTCGTCCACTTCGCCTCTCCATACAACCGAGCAACCCGCATTGAGCGACGACTTCTTTCGACCCATTCCGGGATATTCCAGCCTGAAAGTACGTTCGTACGGAGGCACGTCGAACTATCACTCGTTGCAAACGTCCGTGAACCGCCGCTTCAGTAGGGGGCTCCAGTTCGGGTTGTCATATACATGGTCGAAGGCAATGACGGATCAGGACACCGTTGACGGCGCGGTCGCCGTCTACCAGGATCGACGCTGGTGGAATTACAGTGAAGCCAGCTTCGACCGCACGCACAACTTCGTTTTCCATTGGGTGTACAGCTTGCCCAAAGCAAGCAGCCTCTGGAACAACGCGGTTCTCAAAGCCGTGGCGGATAACTGGGAATGGTCGGGTATTGCCCAGTTCGTGAGCGGAGCGCCGCAGTCGGTCTCGATCAGCACCAGCTCAGGCCTGAACATCACTGGAGGCGGAGATGGCGCTCGTGTACTGCTCACAGGTGATCCGCTGGCCCCCAGCGATCAGGTGCACAGCACCTTGCAATTTGCCAATGCCTCAGCGTTTCAGCTGCCTCCCGTTGGCGTGATCCCGACCCCGGGCATGCCAGGCATCACTCGCAACAACGTATTTCGCGGCCCAGGGACTAACAACTGGGACATGGCCCTACAAAAGAACATTCCCATTACGGAGCACGTCCAGTTCACGCTTCGTGGCGAAGCTTACAACGTGTTTAACCATGTCTCGTTCACGGCAGTAGACACCACTGCCAAGTTTGATACAGGTACCACCGCAACCGGAACAGGTGGGCTGATATCGGCCTCAACATTCGGCCAAGTTACGGATGATCGAGGTCCCCGCATTTTGCAGTTGTCGGGAAGAATCACGTTCTAGCGGCCTGATTTTTGGAGCGCGACATTTCTTTAGTTTTGCTGTTGTTTTTGAACCCCGGGCTAAGAGCCCGGGGCTTTTAATTGCTCCTGTTCTCGTCGCTATGCCACAATCTGGTTCATGCGTGGTAGTTGTCTCTCTTTCCTGGTTTCACTTCTTTTCATAACCACTCTCAATGCTCAAGTCGCTCCCGGTGCTCCGGGCCAGATGGCACACTGGACGAACGGGAACAAACAAGGAGTTGGTACGTCGAATTCCCTTTCATCCCACGTGTGGTTTACGTTAGGAAGCGATGGCGCGCTCAATGAGGTTTATTACCCAACCGTGGACAAGGCGAACACGCGTTTGCTTGAGTTCGTCGTTACCGACGGCAAGAGCTGGGTTGATCGCGAGTCAGTGGATACGACGCATCAGATCGAGGTGCCGGACACGGAGGTGCTCAGCTTCCGCCAAGTGAATACCTCGAAGGCCGGACACTATCGCATCACTAAGACCTACATCACGGATCCGGAACGGGACACCCTTCTGATTCAAGTCAGAT
The DNA here is from genome assembly GCA_964476905.1 of uncultured Terriglobales bacterium. GTDB lineage: Bacteria > Acidobacteriota > Terriglobia > Terriglobales > Acidobacteriaceae > Gp1-AA112. The sequence continues at coordinate 3,768 of CAYZHX010000153.1, read as the reverse complement.
TTCAGCGGCTTAAGTCCGGACCGGTGCAGCTTTATCTCTACTACGATCCCTCAATCAACAACAGCGGCATGCATGACACCGGCTACAGCGTCGATGACGTGCTCGTGGCTTCCGACAATGGTGTTTCTTCCGCCCTCGCGAGCAGCCTGCCTTTTGTGAAGACCAGCAGCGGCTATCTTGGAACCAGCGATGGCTTGACCGAACTCAAGAAAGACTTCGCACTAAAGGTTCCCTACGCTCGTGCGCAGGATGGAAATGTCGTACAGGTGGCCGAGTTTCCGCAAGCAGCGACAAAGGACGTGAATTTCACTATCGCCTTGTCCTTCGGCTCTGAAGGAGAAGTCGCAATCGAGACCGCGCGCAAGTCGCTGCAAAAAGGCTACGAGCATGCGTATACGGAATATGCCAAGGGATGGCGGGACTGGATTGAGACGCTCAAGCAAGTCGATCCGAAATACCGCGATCAATATCAGATCGCTGCGATGGTGATGAAGGCACACGAAGACAAAACCTATCGTGGCGCAGGAGCAGCCTCGCTAACGATTCCATGGGGCGATGAAACTGATGCGGATCAACCCTCGGTCGGTGGCTATCATCTGGTGTGGTCCAGGGACTTGTATGAAGTTGCTACTGCGTTCTATGCGATGGGGGATAAAGAAGCCGCAGACCGCGCGCTGAATTATCTCTTCAATGTGCAGCAGAAGCCGGATGGATCTTTTCCGCAGAACTCATGGCTCGATGGGCGTCCGTTCTGGGGCTCGCTGCAGATGGATGAAGTTTCGTATCCGCTGATTCTCGCTTGGCAGCTCGGGCGTACCGATTCGCAGACCTACGACAAGCATGTAAAGCCCGCGGCCAACTTTATCGCTAAGAACGGTCCAGCATCGCCGCAGGAACGCTGGGAAGAACAATCGGGATACTCGCCCTCAACTATGGCGGCTGAAATCGCGGGACTCATCTGCGCGGCAAAGATCGCCCAGATGAACCATGACGAGGCTTCGCGCACGCAGTGGTTGAACATCGCGGACGACTGGGCGAACAAACTCGAAGGCTGGACGGTGACGACGAATGGCAAGTACGCAGATCGCTACTACCTTCGCCTTACACAGCACGGCCAGCCGAACGCAGGCGAGATAATCGACATCGCCAACAAAGGCGGCCGGTGGGATGAGCGCGAGATTGTGGATGCGGGATTTCTGGAGCTGGTGCGCTTGGGCATTCGCCCCCCGCGCGATCCGTTGATCGAGAAATCGCTTGGAGTGGTCGATACCGTGATCAAAGTCGATACGCCAAATGGTCCCGTTTGGTATCGGTATAACCACGATGGCTACGGGGAGCAGGTTGATGGGCATGGGTACAACGAGGTCGGCGTTGGACGACTTTGGGTGTTGCTCGTAGGCGAACGCGGCGAGTATGCCGTCGCCTCCGGGCAGGATCCTACGCCCTACCTCGACGCCATGCAGAAGATGGCGAATTCCGGCCATATGCTCGGAGAACAGGTTTGGGATCGCAAGGACTCGCCGGATCCAATCCGGTTCCAGATCGGCGAAGGGACCGGGTCGGCTACGCCTCTGAATTGGACGTGTGCGCAGTTCGTGCGCCTCGCCGTCGCCGCTGAAGAGAAGAAATTGCCCGAAACACCGGCAGTCGTGGTCGAGCACTTCCAGCAGGTGCGAAAGGCGAGTCTCAGCAATGCTGGGCAGACGAGTGTCACAACCGGGGTCACGCGGTGAGGCCACATGGATACACAGGTTGTGAATCGAATATTTTGCGAGTAGCGTGCAAAATTCAATTTCCCACAGTGAGGGTCAAAAGTTGCTGCTGAATCGCTGCACCGGCTTGTGCAGCGCTTTTCGCTGCGACTCGACTGAGCCGTCGTGACTTCCTACACATTGGTAACCTGCCAGGCTGCTGATTCCATTGAATTTCAACAGTTGCTGCTGTAAGTTGCGGGTCGGGACTCCCCTTTTTGAGCAGAAGACGGCTCGAAGCCCATGAAATATCAGTAACTTGCATCAGGCTGGAAGCGCCGCCCAGGTCGGCGCATTCGTCCGTCAATAAACGTATGGTGCCTACGGTAGAGAAGATCGGACGTTACGAAATCGTGAGTGAGTTGGGTCGCGGCGCGATGGGGCTCGTGTACCGCGCTGTGGATCCCAATATCGGCCGCACGGTCGCGCTCAAGACGATGCGCGTCGATGTGCATGGCATGGAGCACGAGGAGATGCTCCGCCGCTTCAAAAATGAAGCTCGCGCTGCCGGTCTGATGAATCACCCGAATATCGTCACGATCTACGACGCGGGCGAAGTCGATGGTCTGTTCTACATCGCCATGGAGTACCTCGAGGGAGAGACAGTCCAGTCGCTGATGATGGAAAAACGCGTTCTGCCGGCAGAGCAGATCGTCGAAATCGGCGTTCAAGTTTGCGCCGGGCTTGAATACGCACACCAGATGAAGGTGATTCATCGCGACATCAAGCCGGCGAACATCATGATCACGCGCCAAAACGTGGCCAAGATCATGGACTTCGGCATCTCCAAAGCCGCCGGCACAATGACCAATACCAGCCAGGTGCTGGGCACACCGAATTACATGGCGCCCGAGCAGGTGAAGGGACTCGATCTCGACGGTCGCGCCGACCTCTTTAGCTTCGGCGTTGTGCTGTATGAGATGGCGACCGGCGAGCGTCCATTTGCCGGACAGAACGTAACGACGATCATTTACAAGATCGTCAACGAAAATCCGGTTGCGGCGAGCGATAAGGAAGCCAGCGTTCATCCGGGACTGAGCGCAGTGATTGCGCGCTGCCTGTCAAAGGATCCAACTCAGCGCTATACGAGTGCCGCGGACCTGGCCCGCGATCTTGCAAGCTACCGTTCAATCGGGGCCGATGGCGACGATACTTCCGTTATTCCAAATTCCGTGCTCGTGCAGGCGACACAGCCAGTTGGTCCACCGACGGGAACATGGAAGTCCGCGGCTTCATCAAATGGCAACGGAGCAGGACCGGCGAGTTCCGGAACGCTTCGTCGGCAAACGATTAAGCAGACGACAGGGATGATGAAGCGCGCGGGCGTGCGTCCCGTTCGTTTCCGCGATAAGAATGTGCTGGCTCTCACCGTATTTGCCGTCGCCATTGTCATAGTCATGGCTGGCTTATATCGCGTGAAACATCGCGCTCCCGCTACGGCGCTGCCGGCGATGGTCGCGCAACTGAGTGTTCCAACACCGGCAACGACAACGGTCTCCGCTAACCAGCCCGCAAAAACAACTCCCGAAGCTGCTGCCGAGGGTGCAAAGGCGGGAGTTCAGGAAGAGCCGAAAGCAAGCGCGAGTGCTCCAGAGAAGGGCCCAAAGAGCGATCAACCCCGCGCCGAGGAAACAGAGCCGCGAAAGGCGAAGGCCCAAACTGGGAAGCTGGAAGTCAGATTCCGATCGAATCCTGAAGGTGCGTTCATACAGATTGATGGGAAATCCAGTGAAGCGTGGGTGACGCCATTCACAACCTCCGATATCGCTCCTGGTCCGCATGAGCTGGTATTTACTAAGGTCGGCTATTCCACAGCGACGCGGACGTTTGAGATCGGGCCGAAGAGTTCTTCTTACAGGGTCAACCTAGTGCGAGTGACTACAGCCGTCGCGATTACGAGTGATCCGCCGGGAGCCGAGATAGAGATCGACGGCCACGATACGACTCGCATCACACCAGCGCAGATTCCGGTCGCCGAAGGCGAGCACAACATCCTGGTCCGGATGGAGGGCTTCCG
>CAYZHX010000152.1:0-9611 GCA_964476905.1 uncultured Terriglobales bacterium | reverse complement strand
CCGCACAACGTTCGATCGTGGCAGTTTCCCTGCCTAGCCCCTACAATCGGTTCCATGGAAGATCGCCGTCCATTGCGGCTGACGGAGCAGGTGAAAGCTGCGGGTTGAGCGTCGAAGCTGAGTCCGGCGGCGCTGGACACGGTGCTTGGGAAATTAGCCCGGCAGCACGATGAAAACCTGCTAGTCGGCTTCGATACTGCCGACGACGCCGCAGTGTATCGTCTATCCGACGATCTGGCTTTAGTGCAGACCGTCGATTTCTTTACCCCGATCGTCGATGATCCCTACATCTTCGGGCAGATCGCCGCCGTGAACTCCCTCAGCGATGTGTATGCGATGGGCGGCGAGCCGATGACAGCTCTCGCTATCTCGTGCTTCCCCGACGGTGCTGACCTCGAAATACTCGGCCAGATGCTTGCCGGAGGACTTTCCAAGATGCAGGAAGCTGGGTGTATCGTGGCTGGCGGACACAGCGTACGCGATCCCGAAATGAAACTCGGATATTCGGTAACGGGCCGCGTGCATCCGAAGAAGTTCTGGGCTAATTCGAGAGCCAAGGTCGGCGATGCGCTCGTTCTCACTAAACCCATTGGCACCGGCGTTATTTCCACGGCAATTAAGAAAGGCAAAGCTAAGCAGGAATGGATTGACGGCGCTGTGGCCTCGATGACGAAGCTTAATCGTCGCGCGGTCGAAGTGATTCATCAAGGTGGATTCCCTGTTCATGCGGCGACTGACATAACAGGCTTCGGGATCATCGGCCATGCGCGCGAGATGGCGAATGGAAGCAAGACGACAATCCGCATTGAGGCAGAACGCATCGAGCTTCTGCGGGGCGCTTTGGAATGCGTGCAGGCAGACTTTATTCCTGGAGGACTCAAGACCAATCGCGAGTTTGCAGAATGTTGTGTCATTTACCAGTCTGACGTTCATGAGGAAGTCAAAACCTTGCTTTACGATCCTCAGACTGCAGGGGGTCTGCTCCTCTCAGTTCCGAGCGAGATGGCGAAAGGGGTGGTCGCAGCTATGGAGGTGGCGGGAGTACCCGCCGTTCGTGTTGGTGGAGTCCTGCCGAAGGCTGAGAAGCCGATCGAGATTGTTTAAGACCCAGAGTTACACTATCCCGTCATGCCTACCGCAACCCGCATCGACCCTCTTTCCTATCTCGGCGATCAAATAAACCAACTGAAAGAGAAAGGCACGCATTTCCGGCTGCGCGTTCTCGAAAGCGAGCAGGAGCCAGTGTGTACGTTTGATGGCAAGAAGGTCATCAACCTTGCCTCGAATAATTACCTTGGGCTGACCACCCATCCCAAACTGCGAGAGGCGGCGCTTGAAGCCACCAGGAAATACGGAGTTGGTTCAGGAGCCGTGCGCACGATCGCAGGCACCATGCGTATTCACATGGAACTTGAGGAGAAGATTGCACGCTTCAAGAATGTCGAGGCTTGCGTAGTTTTCCAGTCTGGATTCACAGCGAATGCGGGCACCGTTTCCGCCATTCTGGGCAAAGAAGATTTCATCATCTCCGACGAGCTGAATCATGCTTCGATTATCGACGGCGCCCGGCTCTCGCGCGCGAAGATCCTCGTCTTCCGCCACAAAGATGTTGCTCATGCGGAGGAGCAGCTCGCGTCAGTGAAAGATCAGCCCGGGCACAAGTTGCTAATCAGTGACGGCGTCTTCTCTATGGACGGCGATATCGGTCCACTTCCTGCCCTGTGCGACTTGGCCGAGAAATACGAAGCGATCATGATGGTCGACGACGCGCACGCGTCTGGCGTTCTCGGTCGTAATGGGCGCGGCACGATCGATCATTTCAAAGTCCATGGTCGAGTCGATATTCAGGTCGGAACGCTCTCAAAGGCCATCGGCGCACTGGGCGGATACGTCTGCGGTTCGCGCGATATGATTGATTTCCTGTATCATCGGGCGCGCCCGTTTCTCTTCTCGACCTCCCATCCACCATCGGTCGCCGCAACCTGCATCGCCGCATTTGATGTTCTTGAACAAGAGCCGCAGCTCATGCAAAAGTTGTGGGAGAACACGCGCTATTTCAAAAAAGAACTTGGTAATCTCGGCTTCAATATCGGCGGCAGGAATACGCCAGCGAGCGAGACGCCGATTACGCCAATCATTGTGGGCGAAGGCAGGCTGGCGATGCAGTTCTCCAGCGAGCTGTTCAATGAGGGCGTAATGGCAACTGGAATTGCATTTCCAACTGTCCCGGAAGGCAAAGCGCGCATCCGAACGATCATGACTGCGACTCACACCCGCGACCAACTCGATCAGGCGCTAGAGATCTTGAAAAGAGTCGGTAATCGTCTGGCGATTATCTGACCGAACGAAAGCAGAATTTCTGCAATGACTGCACAAAAGCGTCACAACGAAGAAGGGTCACCGGTTGAGCGGCTGCTTATATCGATCGACCGCTTACGTAAGCGTAACGGCTCGAAGAGCGCTCATTTTTTCCGCACCAGTCTGCGCCGTTTCCAGGCTTGGGAGGAGGTCATTCATCCCAAGCTGGATTCGGACAAGAAGTCCGCAATGAAGTTTCTCAACAAACTGCGGAAAGCAACCGGCAAATTGCGAGACAGCGAGGTACATCTGGATCTGCTCGATGGTCTCGACGGAGCCACCGGCAAGGAGAAGAAGAAGGTCGAAAAGGCGTTAAAAATTCGGCGCAAAGCTGCACGCGAGAAGCTCGAATCGCTGCTCGGCGATGCCGATCTGAAGACGCATCTGACCAACCTGCGACTTATCGGAGAGCCGCCGCTCGCCAGCCATCAAGCGAGCGAGAATCCCTTGCCAGCAGCCGATCAGCTTGCGTTGGACGAATATAGGGCCTTCGTCTCAAGCCGCGCTCCTTTGTCGCCCGATAACCTGCATTCCTATCGACTCGCCTGCAAAGGATTTCGCTATAAAGCCGAACTGGCGGGCGATACTCGAGAAGCTCGATCGCTGGTCGATGCATGGAAGTCTGTCCAGGATCTAAGTGGTGATTGGCACGACTACCTCACGCTCTCCGAGCTCACTGAGGAAGTCTGCGGAGACTGCACCTTGCATTCGCTGCTGGTCGGACTGCGCGATAAGAAATACGACGAGTCGGTGGCGGCGGTTGAGAAGGCAGAGCGCCAGCTTCTCAACACTCCTGAGGCCGCGAAGAAGCGGCCCACGGCCGTGCGCAAGAATCATCGTGGTTCATCAGCCGCTTGATCCCTCTACAGGAATCACTCGCTTATGCCTGTCTTTGCTGCGGTTGACATCGGCGCCAATTCGGTCCGGCTGAAAGTCGCTGAGGTCGGTCGCGGCAGACTGAAGGTGATCCATGAGGACCGCGAAGTTACCCGGTTGGGAGAATCCGTCTTTCGGAATAATGCGCTTGCGCCCGAAGCGATGGCGCACACAGTCAAAGTACTCACGCGCTTCTACCGCGCCACGCAGAAGTTTCACGTAGAGCTCGTGCGAGTGGTTGCTACGAGTCCGCTGCGCGATTCGAAGAATGCGCGTGCTTTCCTCGAATGGGTGAAATCCGCGACCGGCTGGAAGGTCGAGATCATTTCGGGACTCGAAGAAGGGCGACTCATTCATCTTGGCATTCTTTCCAACCTGCGCATCGAGAACAAAGACGTGCTCCTCTTCGATCTCGGCGGGGGCAGCTGCGAGGTCACCATTTCCGAGCGCGGCCACATTCGCGAAATGTTCAGCCTGCCTCTCGGAGCGGTGCGGCTCACGCAGGAGTTTTTGCTCCATGATCCGCCCAAGTCCAAAGAAGTCGAGCGGATGAGGGAGTACATCGCCGAGCAAGTGAACCGCATCGCCCCGGCAATCCGCAAACACCGCTTCGATCTCGCAATTGCCACTTCGGGAACGGCCGCTGCATTGGCACAGGCAGCGCGATCCATTCAGAGACGATCCAAGTACGCGCATAAAGTTTCGCGCACCATGACCGGTGGCCTGGCCCGCGAACTCGCTGTCCACTCACGCAGCCAGCGAGAGCGTTATCCGGGCATCGGCCCGAGACGCGCGGAAATTATCGTAGCAGGTGCATTTGTATTTTCCGAGTTAATGAGCGCGTACGAGCTGCCTTCGTTTCAATACTCGCCTTTGGGATTACGCGATGGTCTGCTCGCGCAAATGTCGGCAGACGCAGGCATTGCAACTCGCGCCCATCGTCAGCTCGAGGCCGAGCAGGAAGATGCTTTGATCGCGCTGGGCAAACGCTACGGAGCTGACGCTCGTCACGCGCAAAATGTCCGCGAGCTAGTTCTGCAGTTGTTCAAGGCTCTGGAGAAGTTGCATGGCCTTCCTGCACAGTATGCGCAGTGGATCGGCGCCGCCGCAATGCTGCATGAGATTGGCTCGTACGTGAATCGCAACGGGCGTCACCGACACACCTATTACTTAATTTCCAATTCAGAACTCTTTGGATTCGCGCCTGAGCAGCGGTACCTGATTGCCGCCATCGCACGCTACATGGGCAAATCCCGGCCAAGCGAACGAGATCGCGAGTTGAAGAACCTGCGGCCTTCCGTCCGAGCTCTGCTTGATCGGGCGGTGATCCTTCTGCGAATCGGCCGCGCTTTGAACCAGGGTAGGCGCGGGATTGTGCAGCAGGTGCGTGCAAAACAGAGCGGGGCGGTTGTGCTGCTGGAATTGCGCGGCAAGTCAGGAATGGACCTGGAGGTTTGGGCTGCGGAAAAAGAGCGAGGTTATTTCCGTGATGTCTTTGGACGCGATTTGCTGGTCCGCGCGGGTTCCTGACTATTGCCGGACATACTTTTCGGTTTAACACTGAGATATTCGTCTGGAATCTGAAGCTCGCCATTCCCATTTTGAGCCGCAGCAGAGACGCTCTCGCCGGAGCGCGTATCGGACGCTGCCTTCGCCAGCCGCGGTGTGAGCAACCAGTCGAGCACGTATTTCTTCTGCTTGCTCTCAACCTTAGCCACCGCGCCTTTCCTCATTTCGACGTGCGCACGCTCGCCGCTTCCGGCAATCGTACGCCCGAGAAAGTCGCTGAAGTTGGGATTGTGGCCTACTACCATCACGGATTCGTGCTTGGAGTAGTTGCGCAACATTTCGCGGAAGTGGTCGTACTTGGCCTCGGGACGCAACGCATTTTCGATATGCAGCTTGGCTTCATAGCCAATCTCGTTGGCAATGAGCGCGGCAGTTTGAGTGGCGCGCTTCAAGGGGCTGGAAATAATGGCATCGACGCCGACTTCCATAGACGAAAGAACGCGCCCCATCTGCGTACACTGCTGCACGCCGTCGGAATCCAGCGGACGCTTCTCGTCTTTTTTCCCGCTGAGTTTTTTCTGACCTGCGCTGGCGTGGCGGACGAAGTAGATGATCATGCCTGCTCAACTCGCTGACGTGGGCGCGGTCGCTGCGAACGCACCGGAATGGGAGGAATCGATGCCAGTGACGCGCTGCCCTCCACTAATGCTATCAGGAACTCCTGGGCGTTGAAGAGCGCGCGCGGAGTGCGGCGACGGCCTCCGCGCGCGAGTTCGCTGGCACGGAGGTAGTCGCCTGATGACTGCAGAACGCGCGCTTTGGCGGTATCCGCGAGATAAGATTCGAGGATCTCCTGCCGTACTCTCTGTTTCAGCAGTGGGTCGAAAATAGGAAACACTACTTCGACGCGTTCGTAAAGATTGCGCGGCATCCAGTCGGCGCTGCCGAGGTAGAGCTCCTCCTCGCCGGCGTTGGCGAACGAATAAATTCGGCTGTGCTCAAGCAGCCGGCCGACGATGCTGCGGACGCGAATGCGATCACTCACTCCGCGAACTCCGGGACGCAGTGCACACATGCCGCGCACGATCAGATCAATTTCGACTCCAGCCTGTGACGCGCGATAAAGCGCCTGAATCACCGGCTTGTCCAGCAGAGCATTCATCTTCGCAATAATTCGCGCTGGGCGACGTGCGCGGGCGTGATCTGCCTCGCGCTGAATGAGAGCAATCGTGCGCTCAGCGCAATCGACCGGTGAGACCAGCAATGGATCGTAGTGCGGGTGATCAGCGTAGGCCGTGAGGAAGTTGAATACTTCCTGGACCGCTTCCGTGATCTCTTCATTTGCAGTTAACAGGCTTAAATCCGTGTAGAAACGCGCAGTTACCGCGTTGTAGTTGCCTGTCCCAAGATGGGCATAGCGACGAATCACCCCGTCGGGATCACGACGCACGAGCAGAGTCAGCTTACAATGGGTTTTCAGTCCGACGAGCCCGTGAAACACCTGGACGCCCGCATCTTCCAGACTCCTAGCCCAACGGATATTCGAAGCCTCGTCAAAGCGCGCCTTCAACTCGACCACGACCGTGACTTCTTTTGTGGCGGCAGCTTCGATCATGGCCTGCACGATCCGCGATTCTTCGCCGGTGCGATACAGCGTCTGGCGAACAGAGATCACGTTCGGATCCTTAGCTGCAGTCTCGATAAACCCGACGACGGCGTTGAACGAGTCGAAAGGGTGATGGAGCAGGATGTCGTGTTTGCGAATCTCTTCGAATATGTCGCGTGCCTTGCCGGTGAGGTGCAACTCGCGGGGAACAAATGGGCGAAATTTCAAATCGGGACGCGGCGTCTGCTCGTGGATGCTCATTACGCGCGAAAGGTTCACTGGTCCAGGAGTGCGAAACACCTGCCATTCTTCGAGTCCAAAGTTACCTCGCAGGCGCTCGACGATCTCTGGCGCAGCTCCGTCGTCGATCTCCAGCCTTACCGCATCACCTTTGCGCCGATTGTGGAGCTCCGTGCGCACGGACTCCAGCAGATTGCGTGACTCTTCTTCCTGAAGATACAGATTGCTGTTGCGGGTGACGCGAAATGCGGCGGCCGAGATGATCTCGTATCCGCGATACATCTTCGCCGCGTGCGCGGCAACGAGATCGGCAAGGAAGACGTAATCGTGCGTGCCTTCATCCGATGGAACACGCAGAATTCGTGGCAAAGATCGCGGCACTGTGATGACGCCCATATACACTGCCGACGACCGCCGGCGCCGGCGCAGGAGGAATGCAAGACACAGAGCCTTGTTCACGACGCGAGGGAAGGGATGGGCGGGATCGATCGTGATCGGGGTGAGGAGCGGGTCGACTTCGCGTTCGCAGTACTCTTCGAGAAAATCGGCGGCGTTCGTATCCAGATCGCTCATTCCAAGAATACGAATACCATTCTCGGCCAGGGCCGGACGTAGGCGGTCATTCCAGAGCGAATATTGTGCCTCGACAAATCGCGTCACATCTTGAGTGACGCGTTCGAGCTCCTGCTCAGGAGCCATGCCGTCAGGCCCAGGAATGATGTAGCCGTCTTCAATGCGCTGCAGCAGGCCGGCGAGGCGGACTTCGAAGAACTCATCGAGGTTCGACGCGGTGATGCTTAGGAACTTCACTCTTTCCAGCAGTGGATTCGAGTCGTCTTCGGCCTCCTCGAGCACGCGCTCGTTGAACTTGAGCCATGAGAGTTCCCGATTGAGGAAGTACTCAGGTTTGTCAGTCGAAAGAGGCGGCATGATCGGCCTGGAAGCGGAGAGAAACGCCAGATTGGCTCAGAAAAGTGTAACCCACGGAGGGCAACCGGGAAATTAGAGGCTAGTTTGTAACCCAATATTCATATTCAGCGCCAAATCCCTCACAACTCCTTTCAGCTCTGGGCATTACGCGGAGCCGATGACAACTGGAGGGTTTCAAGCGTATGGTAAGTCTAGTGTTGTCTCGGGCCAAGGCGATTGTAGTTCTTATTATTGCACTCGCTATTTTGTACGTTCTTATTTCTCCGTTGCCGGAAATGGCGGCGACCAGTTCAAATCAACCCTCCTTCTGTTTCGTTCTGTGGTTGTTTCCGCTCTTCGCTTTTGCCATTGCTCCGTTTGCACCGTTTCTATTCGGCAAACAACTAGAGAGTGGATCTTTCCTTGATCGATCTCTTCTCTGCACCAGGCTTTGCTAGCGCCCTTTCCCTCTCCTCGTTCTCCAAGCTCGAGACACACGGAAATGCAAGCTGTTCAGCACGCGTGATAGTTGCGCGTCTCTGAAAATAAGGAGCGTTATGCAGACGAAAGAGGTTTTGCAAGCCTGGGGGAAGATTCTTGCAGGCGAGAAGCCGTCACTCTCGATCGAGATTACGAAGGAATGCCCGCTGCGCTGTCCCGGATGTTACGCCTTTGCGGACGGTCACGTCGGAGACGGTGCCAATTTGCGCGACCTGAGCGATTACAAAACCGATGAGCTGGTAGATAAGGTCATCAAGCTCGTAGATGCTCACCGGCCATTACACGTATCGATCGTCGGCGGTGATCCTCTGGTCCGATTTCGGGAACTCAGCCTCATCGTCCCTGAATTGCAAAAACGAGGCGTTTTTCTCCAGATCGTTACCAGCGCCTTTCGAGTGATCCCGGCAGAGTGGTCGCGATATCCCAAATTGGGAATTGTTGTTTCCATTGACGGCTTGCAGCCGGAGCACGATGCTCGACGCAAGCCGGCGACGTACGAGCGAATTTTGAAAAATATTTCCGGGCATCGCGTAACCGTGCATTGCACGATCACCTCGCAGATGATGCGTGATCCGACTTATCTTGAGCGCTTTCTCCAATTTTGGACGGAGAGGCCCGAAGTGCGGAAGGTCTGGATGAGTATTTTTACTCCGCAGATCGGCGAGCAAGCTGAGGAGATACTGTCACCGTCACAGCGCGCGCAGTGCATCGCTGAACTGCGCCGACTGCGAACGCTGTATCCAAAGCTTGATATGTACGACGCCCAGATCCAGGAGTTCGCAAACCCTCCAGAGTCGCCGGCGGACTGCATATTTGCTCTGACGACAACGACCATCTCAGCCGACTTAAAAACGCACATCGTTCCTTGCCAGCTCGGGGGCAAACCAGACTGTTCTCAATGCGGATGCGTGGCTTCGATGGGCATGGCCGCCGTTGGACACCATCACGTGGCGTTTGGTGTTACCGCGGGCCAGCTATTCACGATCTCGAACCGAATCGGGAAGAAAGTCCGCAAGCTGCGTTCAAAACGCAGGCGGTTGGTGAAGCAAGCTGCCTGAGCGCGAATTTGCCGGCTATACGCTTTAGGGCGGCAGCAGGTCCTATCGGTTCTTGTTCACGGACAGCACTACAACTCGATCTACTTCGTTCTTTGTCGCAGCAGGCAATGTGAGAACGAGTCCCTTGTCATTTTGCGTATAGGGAACGCGCGCTCCATCGAGCAGGAGTTGAGCGCTGCTCACCTTCGACGCGATCGGTGGCAGAGCCAAAAGCGGCGCGTTCCAATTGAGGACGTGGACGAAGATCTTGTCTCCCTTCTGGGTAGTGATTCCCCAGTCTGCCGGCGCGGTCGGCCCACCGCGCGTACCGTAGATCGAATCGCCATAGCGGGAAAGCCATTCTCCTACTGCATGTAAGCGGTCAACGAACTCTTGCTGGATCTCTCCGTTCGGCATTGGACCGATGTTGAGCAGCAGGTTGGAGTTATTGCCTGCGGCGCGCACGAGCATCTCTTCCACTGCGTCGGCGCTCTTGTATTTGCCATCGCCGATGTTGAAGCCCCACGAGCCATTCAGCGTGTTGCTGCTTTCGAGCGGCAGGGCCGTATCGACAA
>CAYZHX010000151.1:5303-9687 GCA_964476905.1 uncultured Terriglobales bacterium | reverse complement strand
GCCGCCGATCATCTGCTGAGCATGTACAACCCTGTCACCCAACTCATTCCCGCGTGGGAGAAGAATGGTGACGACACCATCATCGATACGATGATGAACCTGCAACTGCTGTGGTGGGCAAGCCGAGAAACGGGAGATTCAAAGTATCGCGATGCCGCGCTCAAGCACGCCTTGCGAACAGCGGAGTGGTTCGTGCGCAATGACGGATCCTTGATTCAATCCGTTCACTACAATCCTGGCGACAATCGACAGGAGTTTCGTCTTCACGGCGGCGCACCTCGCGGCGATGAGGGCTTCTCATTTCCGAATCATGCAAAACCAGGCGAGCGCGTCTTCTATCACACGCACCAGGGATTCTCATGGGAAACAAGCTGGTCGCGCGGAACTGCCTGGGCACTATATGGATTTGCAGCCGCATACCGCGAAACGCATGATCCGAAGCTGTTGGAAACAGCACAAAAAATCGGAGATTTCATCACAGCAAATCTGCCTGATGACTACGTGCCCTGGTACGACTTCCATGATGAAGGCGTGATCTATCGAAATCGAGATAGTTCCGCCGCCGCGATCGCGGCTAACGGCTTCCTGCAGCTATCCACGCTCGTGCAGGATCAGGAGAAGGCGCAAGCTTACCGCACCGAAGCGGAGCGAATTACAAATTCACTGATCAATCGCTATCTGACCCCGACATACCAGGGCGACAATTCCCCGCCAGGAATTCTGCGGCACGGCAGCGGCACGCGTCCCGCCGACGGGCTGCTGATTTACGGGCAGTATTATCTTCTGGAAACATTGATAGCGCTCGACCAGCCGAAATAGCGATCAGTACAGGAATCCAGTGGTCCAGCCATCGTCGAATGGTAGTAGTGCCCCATCCTGACTTCCCGAACTGGGATTCAGCTGCTCTTCACTCCGTGAGTCAGCTGACAGCGACTTCTCCAATTCAAGAGGACTGGCCATAGGCGTGGCGTCCCGAGCAGGATTGAAGCGGCCATTCGCCACATATCCTACGGCAACGCTGCTTGCCACAAACGGATGAAGTAGAAGCAAGGGCACCGCATATTTTTTTGAACGTACGACGGACTCGAGCACGCCGTGCACTGCTTCGCTGCGTGGCATGGCTCCTGGTACCTGAGGAATGATGAACTTCGACATCTCAAGTTGTGGATGTCGCCGGCTGTAACCTACCAGCGTCTTTGCCATCTGTTTGGGCGTGCTGATACCGACATCAGCGATCAAGTTTCGATGCAGTGCCTTCGGGTAATACAAGTTGATGATGTTGCGCGAGAAGTCAGCACAATTGTGAAACAGCAGGTTGAACTGGCTTCGATTCGGGCGCGAGTTGAGTCGTTCGATCATCTCAGCGTCCTTTCCTGGAGGAACTTCAATTTGAAACACGTAGACGCGGCGGATAAACGCCGCTCCGATCAGCTCCTCCCAATGCCCGCTCGGAGCAGATCCATTTGGACCGTCAGGCACGACTGCCCGCAAATGAGCCCGCCGGTACTCGTCGCGTAGCCGCTCGATCGTTGCAGCATCGGCAGAAGTCGGCACCTGGTCCGGCTCTTCGACCGCATATAAATAAGGAATAAGCGGAATCGCGATCCAATCGTAGCCCGCTATGCCGTTATACCGGCTGATCACCACACCTGATTCCCCGGGGAGGCAGGCACGGAGCTTCACAGGAGTTTCGGCGCAAACGTCGGAAAAATAGACGGCAGCATGGCCAGTGGGATTCATATGCCCAAAAGTGCCATACGGCTCCTCCACCAATAGGGCTACGCTGCCATGGAGACTAGATGTAATGACAAGAAACAGCAGAAATAGAAAGGCCCTTAGAAGTCGCATCTCAGGTATCGGAATTACACTTCTACTGCTAGTTCTAAATTATTAGAACCCGAGCTGAATTCCAGAGTTGCTCGTTATCGGGACTGGCTGAGTGACTTTAGTAGACTGCGTGGACTGGATGGACAGAGCAAAAGGCAGGTTTTGTCGACTCGTTCCAGCCGGTCAACTCAGTGCAGTTATCGCAACCTTTCAATGCTAAGAAGGAGAAGCAATGCAGAAGCGCACGCTAGGCAAAAGCGGCTTGGAAGTATCGGAGATCGGACTTGGCTGCATGGGGCTGAGCTTTGGGTTGGGTCCGGCGGTCGATAATCAGCAGGGGGTCTCGTTGATTCGCGCTGCGGTTGAACGCGGCGTCACATTCTTTGACACAGCAGAAGTTTACGGGGCTTACACCAATGAAGAGCTTGTGGGCGAAGCGCTGGCTCCTTTTCGCAAGAATGTGGTGATCGCCACGAAGTTTGGATTCAAGATCGACGCGAATGGCAAACAGGCTGGTCTGGATAGCCGCCCGGAACATATCAAGGAAGTCGCGAATGCCTCGCTCAAACGCTTGAAGACTGACGTGATCGATCTCTTCTATCAGCATCGGGTCGACCCGAATGTGCCGATCGAAGATGTGGCGGGTGCTGTGAAGGATCTCATCAAGCAAGGTAAGGTGAAGCACTTCGGCTTGTCTGAGGCAGGCGTGAAGACTATCCGTCGCGCACACGCAGTGCAGCCGGTTGCCGCCCTGCAGAGCGAGTATTCGCTCTGGTGGCGAGAGCCGGAGATGGAAGTCATTCCCACTCTTCAAGAACTCGGAATCGGCTTTGTTCCTTTCAGTCCCCTGGGCAAGGGCTTTCTTACTGGCAAGATCAGCGAAGACACGACGTTCGACAAGAACGATTTTCGAAACATCGTGCCTCGGTTTTCAACTGAAAACCGGAAAGCCAATCAGGCGCTCGTCGATGTCATCGATCGCTTTGCGCAGCAGAAGAACGCGACCCCAGCCCAGATCGCCCTTGCCTGGCTCCTTGCGCAGAAGCCATGGATCGTTCCCATCCCGGGCACGACCAAGCTGCATCGCTTGGAAGAGAATCTTGGGGCCGTGAACGTCGAGCTCTCGCCCGATGACATCCGCGAACTGGAAAGTGCCGCTGCAAAGATTCCAGTTCAGGGCGCTCGGTATCCTGAAGAGTTACAGAAAATGGTGGGCCGCTGATCATCGGCGAACGTGAAAGTAGAACAGCATGAAAGTCGGCATTCTCGGCTCGGGACTGATGGGCGGCAAGTTGGGAACAATCTTTGCGCGAGTTGGACACGAGGTTGTGTTCAGCTACGCGCGAAGGGAAGAGAAACTTAAAAAGCTGGCACGCGGGGCAAAAGGCAATGCACGCGCAGGCACGCCAGAAGAGGCAGCGAAAGATGCTGATGCGCTGCTGCTTGCGGTGCACTGGTCGCGCGTCGATGATGTGCTGAAGCGGACGGGAGATCTCTCCGGCAAGGTGATCGTGACCTGCTCACTGCCCATGGATGCCGCGAATACCAAGCTGATCATCGCAAATGATTCATCGGGAGCAGAGGAACTTGCGAAGAAAGTTCCGAAGGCTAATGTCGTTTGCGCGTTCAATACTGTTCCGAGCGAAGTACTGTTCGGCGTTTTCGAAGCCAAGGGCAACAAGACTCGTCCTGCCCTGGTGTACTGTGGCGACAATGAACGCGCGAAAAATATCGTCCTGAAATTGATCAACGACGTGGGCTTTGAGCCGGTAGATTGCGGTCCACTCCGACTCGCACGGTACACCGAGCCGTTTGCTCTGCTGGTTGCCCAACTCGCTTACGAAGGCGAAGGCGGTCCAGAACTAGCGTACCGCTTCGAACGCTTCACAAGCTGAGCCGGACGCAAGTAGTGCAAGGGTAATGAAACGAGTTCGGAACCGTCTTCACGCTGCTTCGAGCTTCGATTCCACAGGCAGGCCCATATTCCTCCATGCATCGAAACCGCCCTTGAGAGCCCAGGCTTTCTCATAACCGCGTTCGCGAAGCTTTTGCGCCAAACTGGCGCTTGAGCCTTCGTTTGGTCAGGTGCAATAGGCGACCAGTGGTCTGTTTTTGGGAATTTCGTAGAGATGGTCTTCAAAGTCGTCGAGAGTAACGCGGCGGGCATTTGGAACCATTGCGTCCGACTCTGCCCATGCGGTCGGATTGCGAACGTCCAGGAATGCGAAGTCCTCCCCTGCTCTCATCCGTTTTCGCAAGTCGTCAATGGAAATTCTAAGATCGTCTGACATTGGAAAGGCCTCCTGATTCAGGTTCGCGCGAGCTTCCTGCAATCAGAAGATGTGATGTGCTGCTTCCTTCCCAAAGATGGCCATGATCAAGTGAGTGTCGCCTCCGTCTGGCGTGAGCTGGCACGCCAGTCTTCAGGTGCAGCAGTGTCGCACGTGACAGGCCCAGACCTACATACAACCGTGATAGCCGAGGAGTTCTCTATATAGCTGGCGGTGCGGAACGGCAGGACTGCTTCCATCATGACATTCCTCATATGCGCAAGCGG
>CAYZHX010000151.1:2453-5203 GCA_964476905.1 uncultured Terriglobales bacterium | reverse complement strand
TCGGTTCCCAAAATGACTCAAGAATTGGGGGCCTTGCAATGAATGTGTGGGAGCTTGCAGCCGAGGTAATGATCTTCGCTCTGGTGCCCCTGGCGTGGCTCGCGGGAAAAGGCGATCCGCGACAGCGTCTGGTCTCGTTTTACATGGCGGGTGTTGTGATCACGCTGCTGATGATGCTGCTGACGATGGCTTTCAATCGCATGCCAATGATGGACCTCGCGATCACGCTGGCATTGATGTCGTTTGGCGGCGGAATTGTTTTCGCTCATTTCTTTGCGCGACACCTGCGATGAAGACCGTTCTCATCGATGTCTTTCTCGCCACGGCGGTGCTGATAACGATTGTGTCCGTTTTGGGAATGATGCGTCTTCGCGACCCGTATCAGCGCATGCATTACATTTCTCCTCCGGCATCGCTGAGTTCGTTCCTAATCGCCATAGCAATCTTCATTCAGCGAGGCCTCAAACCTGAATCGTTCAAAGCCCTCTTCGTTGTGTTTGTGCTTGTGGGCATGAACACGATAGTGACGCACGCTGCTGCGCGGGCATTCCGCATCGCAGAAGCTCCAGATTGGGACCCTGCGGAGGGAGAAGAGGTGCCGATTCTCCCCGCAGACGAAAGAGTAGAAGAGGAGCAAGGCTGATGCGATTGCTGCAATGGGTGATCTTGCTTCTGGTGGCTGCTATCGCCCCCGCCGTCGTGTTGAGCCGCGATCCGAAATCGCAGGTTGTAACCCTGAGCTTTTACGGGCTGATATGCGCTCTCATGTTCTTTATCTTTCAAGCTCCGGACGTTGCGCTATCGCAAATCACCATCGGAGCGGTGATGCTGCCCCTGATGATCATGCTGGCGCTGACGAAAATGCGCCGCCAAAATCTCCGACGTGAGCGCGAAGGAAAGGAATGAGTTCACGCACGCGAACGATGTTTTTCCTATGCTCCGCGGTGGGACTGGCGTTCGTCTTTGCTTGCGGAGTTCGCAACCTTCCGCCGCTGGGCGATTATCGAGGACCGTACGGAACCGTCGTGACACAGGTGGCGGTATACGAGCGGCATGCAACCGACGTTGTGAATGCAATCAACTATGACTATCGCGCATTCGACACATTGGGAGAGGAGTTTATCTTTTTCGCCTCTGTGCTCGGGGTGCTGCTGCTCTTTCGTCCCACCGGAGAGGAGGATAACGACGGTAAAGACAAAACGAAGTTTGAAGACGCATTGCCAATCTCAGACACGCTCCGCGTGAGCATGCAGGCGATGGTCGGGGTCATGATCGTCTTCGGTGTGTACATCGCGACTCATGGTCAGCTCACGCCTGGAGGAGGATTTCAAGGTGGCGTAATCCTCGCTTCAGCCCCGCTGGTGGTCTATTTGTCAGGCAATGCGAAGACTTTTGAAGCGATTGTTTCCAGTCCACTCGTCAAGCTTGCCGAGTGTGGCGGAGCTGCCGGATATGCCGCCATTGGGATCGCCGCGCTGTTCTTCGGCGCGCATTTTCTAACGAACATCATGCCCCTTGGCACGACGGGCGATTTGTTCTCATCGGGCACGATCGCTGTGATCAGCGTCGTCGTGGGGATGGAAATCGCCGGGGGCTTTGTGCTGTTGATGCAGAACTACTTGCGCGAAATCATCGGAGAACGACTTCAAGAGGGCGAATGATCGTGGCCTACCTACCTTATGCCGTTGCCGTCTGGGTTTTCCTGTGGGGACTCTATGGGATTGTTACCAGCAAGAACCTTGTGCACCAGGTCGTCTGCGTCGCAATTCTCCAGACCTCAACTTACGTGTTGTTGCTGGCCATCGGATACAAAACCGGCGGCACTGCACCCATATTTGCGGACATTCCCGTTGGCACAACCGTCGTTGATCCGCTGGTGCAGGCCTTAATGCTCACTGACGTTGTGGTAGAAGCCGCAGTGATGGCCCTGCTGCTTTCGATGGTTGTGAAAGCGAACGAATTGGCGGGAACAGTCGATCCTGAGGAACTGCGCTTCCTGATGGGCTGATGACCACAACGATCATTCCACTGCCGATTGCAATCCCGCTCATCGTTGCGGCATTCCTAGCTTTCGCCAGCAAAGGCATCGGACGCCGTGCTTGCGACTTTCTCGCCATAGCAACTGCCGCAGCTAACTTGTGGATGACTGCAACTGTTTTGCGCGGGACCTGGTCGCAGCCACAGGTGTACTGGTTTGGGAATTGGTGGCCGCACAGCGGAGGCATCGCTCTCGGCATCAATTTCGTAGTCGACACATTTGCCGCAACTCTGGCTGTGCTGGTCTCCGTACTCACTCTGGCCGCTCTGATCTTCTCCTGGAAGATCTTTGAAGATACCGAAAATCATTTTCAACCGCTGATGCTGCTCTTCATGGCTGCGATGTGCGGGTTCAGCTATACCGGCGACCTATTTAATCTGTTCGTTTTTTTCGAACTGATGAGCGTTTCGGCATTCGCGCTCTGCGGACTCAAAACACTCGAACCGGCTCCGCTGCAAGGAGCATTCAATTTCGCCATCGTAAATACCATTGGCGCATTCATGATCGTGATGGGCATCGGCCTGCTTTATGCCCGGACAGGCGCGCTGAATTTTGCGCAGGTCGGACGATCGCTGGGCACGCATGCCGATGCGCTGGTGCTGCTCGCATTTCTGCTGATCATCGTCGGATACCTGGCCAAAGCAGCCATCGTTCCTTTTCATTTCTGGCTGGCCGACGCTCACGCTGTCGCACCAAGTCCTGTGTGCGTTCT
>CAYZHX010000151.1:0-2353 GCA_964476905.1 uncultured Terriglobales bacterium | reverse complement strand
ATCAAAGGTGGGCTGTTCCTCTGTGCCGGGATCGTCCTGCATCGCTTTCAGAAGATCGGCGAAGATCATCTTCATGGATGTGGCCGCGGCATGTGGTACACCGCTGCCCTGTTCATCCTGGGGGGATGGGGATTGGCAGGCGCGCCGCCATTCGCCACGTTATTGGGAGAGCACTTTATTTCGCATTCTGCTGAAGCCGTTCATCAACACTGGCTCGTCTACATCTTCATTTTTGCTGAAGTCCTTACGAGCGCGGCAGTTTTAAGGATTGCCTTCAGGATCTTCTTCGGATGGGGTCAGCCGGCGCCAAGCGACAAATCATCTAGCATTGAAGAAAAGCCCGAAACGGAACATAGTCATCAGCGAACGCCTGCGGCAATGTTTGTGCCTGCTGCCGCCTTGATAATGCTCGGGATTGTGCTCACTTTTCTCCCACAAATACAAAGCAGAGCCACCGAGAGCGCGTACGAGTTCACGAACCAGAGCGTCTACGCTGCGAGCGTGCTCGACAACGTGCAGATTACTTCTACACAGAACGCCCAACCCGAGAATCTCTCCTCGTCCATCGTTCATTCCTGCATTGCGTTGCTGCTTTCCGTCTTGCTGGCGCTGAGTACTGTGTTTCGACATAAGCTCGGTCGCGCAGTCAACTTTACGCGCAGTCTTGAGCTGGGGAATTCTTGGCTTAGACAAGCACATAGCGGCCATCCCGGAGACTATGTCGCATGGTTGTCGTTTGGGACAGCCCTTGTCGGACTGGTTTTCCTCTGGTGGCTGCATTGAAGGCGCTTGCGACCTACTCCTTCAGAACCGCGATCTGAACGCTTGCCGCTCCTAACGATGAGTGCGTTGCCTTTATTTGAATAGTGCCACTAGTGTCCGGCAGGGTTCGAATCCAGACCGCTCCAACTCCGCCGCTGTCTTCGAGCGAGAACGGATTGTCGCCGATAACGACAGCTGGACCACTAACTTCAAATCGTACTGTCCCGCCGGCAAACGCACGGTCCGCTCCATATTGATCGGCAACGCCGAAGGCAAGCCTGGTTGCATCGATGCCGTCGCCAATCAACTCAAGATCGTCGGCGCTCAACCGCAAGCGATCGTGCGAGCGGTCAGAAGAAAATTTGCGCGAGAGCAATATCCGGTTCGAGACGAAGCCGTCGATGCGCAATTCAGGATTCCCGACGCCATCGATTTCGAGATCGACAAAGAATGGAGGATACTTCAAATTGGGAAATCTCTCTCGATCGGGATGCAGAGTCGGGAGCCGTTTGCCTTCGATGAATAGCTCTAGCCGATCGCAGTTGGAAAAGATAGCGGCACGCTTTCCCGGCCCGCGCGGAGTCTGAGGCCCGAAATCCCAGTAGAAGCTCGGCTGGATGATTGGGCGAATCTTCGGATCGGCCTGCGACAAATAAAATGATGCGCCCAGCTTGGGAATTCGAAATACATCTGCGACTCCGGGACACTTCACGGTCCGATAAGCGTTCATGAGACTTCCGTAGTCGAATGCGCACCACGCGATTACTCCGCCTATCCCAGGGTTAGCCGCGGCTTTGCTGTGAGCTTGCGCGTGCCAGATCGCCTGCTGCTGCTGCAAGTGCACATCGCCCGCGCGGCGGTAGCGGTTGTCGAAACCTTTGCCCCGCTCATAGTTGAACTGGCCCACAGCTTCAGCAATAAAGTAGGGAACTCCTTCTACCGGCCCTTCAATCCCAACCGTACCGTCAGGAGCGGAATGGTAGTCATCGAATGCGAACACGTCCTCGTGCCACTCTTCCTTCCAGTTCTTTCGCGATGAAGGAGTCATCGAGCCGGATGTAGGCCGCGAATCGTCGAGGGCCTTCGCCCCAGCCGTTGTGCGGCTATAGAGCTCGACGTCGTTTGCCGATTCGTTGGCGCGCACGCCCCAGATAACGATCGACGGATGATTGCGATCGCGAATGATCATGTCTTTGGTATCTCGGACCAACAGATCCTTCCAGGTATCGTCGCCGATGTATTGCCAGCCGGGAACTTCTTCCCAGACCATCAAGCCGAGCTCATCGCATCGATCGAGAAACGCTTCTGACTGTGGATAGTGGGAGCAGCGAACGATATTGCAGTTGAAGTCTCTGCGCAGGATCTCCGCATCGCGGCGCATCACCCGTCGAGGCATCGCGCCGCCGACGTATGGAAATAACTCGTGCCGGTTCAAACCGAAGAGCTGCAGCCGCCGGCCGTTCAGGAAAAGGCCATCGCGCTCGAAGCGCGCATCGCGAAGGCCAATTCGTACTCGATGGTCGTGTACAGGCTTGCTATCCGCCCACAGGGTGCAGACCACGTCATAAAGCTGAGGGGAATCTATGTCCCA
>CAYZHX010000150.1:0-9722 GCA_964476905.1 uncultured Terriglobales bacterium | reverse complement strand
CCGGATAGTCGAGGTCTTGGGGTATGAGAACGTCGCTCACGCCTTTCAGACCGCGAATTTTGCTCGCCAGCTCTTGCGCGGTTTTGTAGGCGGCGTCGAGATTATTTCCACCAACCTGGATATCGATCGGCGCGGGCAAACCAAGGTTGATGACTGCATCGACCAGTCCGCCCGACTGAAAATACGTCGACAGCTCGGGCAGATCGTCCGCCAGCCTCTCGCGCACACGCTTCATGTACTCATAGCTGCCGACTTCGTGCCCTTCTTTAAGACTCACCTGCACGGTCGCGGTGTGTTGGCCGGAATTGCTGGTGTACATGGAAGAAAATCCCGGCTGAACGCCGATGTTCGAGACCACAACGCCGAGATCGCGTGGAGAGACAACATCGCGAATGTCGTCTTCCACCTTTTTGACATATCGATCCGTGACTTCGAGCCGAGTGCCGGTGGGAGCTTTTACGTTGATCATGAACTGCCCCGGATCCGTTCTGGGAAAGAACGCGACTCCGAGCAGCGGGTATAGCGCGAAGGTGAAGAGACAAACGCCGAGAATTCCGATGACGCTCGCGGCAGGACGGAGCAGCGTTTTGCCGACGGCAACATCGTATTTGCCGAGCATCGCTTCGTATCTACGGTTGAACCAATGGACGAAGCCGCCGAATCCAGAGCGGCGCCGGTCGTGTCCTTCTTCTTCATCGGCTTCGAGCTTGTGAATGAACCTGGCGCAGAAGAGCGGCACAACCGTCATCGCCACCGCGTACGAGGCAAACAGCGACAGCACAACCGAAAGCGCGAGCGCGGTGAACAAGAACCGGCTCACGCCGTAGAGGAAGATCACTGGAAAGAAGACGATCGCCGTGGTGAAGGTGGGGGCGAGCACCGGCAGGCCCATTTCGCGTCCGCCTTTTTCGGCAGCGACCTCCGGCGTTTCGCCCATTTCCAGATGGCGAAAGATGTTTTCCAAAACCACCACCGAGTTGTCGATCAGCCGGGAGAACGCCAGCGCCAATCCGCCAAGCACCATGGTGTTGATAGTGCCGCCGCCGGCTTCCAGCGCCATAAAGGCGGCCAGTGCCGAAAGGGGAATCGAGAGCATAACCGCGACAGTGGCACGCACGCTGCCGAGGAAGATGAGAATCATCACAGCCGTGAGTACCAGGCCAATGCCGCCTTCATTGCCGAGATTCTTGATCGCGGTCTTTACATAAATGGATTGGTCGAAAACTACCTTCGCGACCAGTTGCTTGGGAACGTCGAACAGATCGTTAAGCGCCGACTTGACTCCGCTCACGATGGCGATGGTGTTGCTATCGCCGCCTTGCTTCATGACCGGCAGATAGACGGATTTCTGTCCATCGACGCGAACGATGCTGTTCTGAATCTGTGCCGCATCCATCGCGCGCCCCACATCGCCGACCAGCACCGAAGCATTACCGACAGTCTTAAGCGGGAGCTGGTTGATTTCCGCTGTCGATGGAAGCTGGCTGTTCGTGTAGATGTTGAAGTCCTTCGGCCCAATGCGTACATCACCTGCGGGCAGGATCATGTTGGAGTCGTTGATGGTGCGCACGACGTCCATCACGCTGAGCTGATGGGCCTGCAGCTTGACCGGATCGACGTACACCTGGATCTGCCGGTACTTGCCCCCGAACGGCTGCGGCACCGAGGCGCCGGGAATATTCGCGACCTGGTTGCGAACGTTGTATTGGCCTAGATCGCGCAACTGCGTTTCGGTCAGACCCGAGCCTTTCAAGGTGATCAGGCAGACCGGCAGGCTCGACGCGTCAAATTTCAGGATTACCGGCGGCAGCGTGCCGGGAGGTAGGCGTCGCAAGTCGGCCATGGCCAGGTTCGAAATGGTACTTACGGCGGCGTTCGCATCGGTCCCCGGCTGGAAATAAATTTTGATCAGACTCACGCCTGGGAGTGAGCGGGATTCCATGTGATCGATGCCGCTGCCCAGAGTGAAGAATCGTTCGAAGCGTCCGGTGATATCGGACTCAATCTGCTCCGGCGGCATTCCCGAATAAAAGGTCGCGACTACCACAACGGGAATGTTGATGTCGGGGAACAAATCAACCGGCATGCGCCCGACAGTCACGACGCCGACGACCCCGATCATCACGCAAAGCATGATGATGAAGAATGGATATTTGATAGCGAATCGAGACATCGGCTACTGTGCGCCTCCATTCGCCTGTTCGGAGTTGAAAACGCTCGTACGCGGGTCGACCGTCTGCCCGTTTTGGTACGAGCCCAGATTGGCGACGATGACGCGGTCGCCTTCTTTAAGTCCGGAGACGATTTCTACTGAATTCGCATCCTCAAGTCCGGTACGGATCGGCCTGACCTCCACACGATTGTCAGCGCCCACCACGAGCGCCGAGGTTTGGTCACCAGTGC
Organism: uncultured Terriglobales bacterium; assembly: GCA_964476905.1. Classification (GTDB taxonomy): domain Bacteria; phylum Acidobacteriota; class Terriglobia; order Terriglobales; family Acidobacteriaceae; genus Gp1-AA112. The sequence goes on along the minus strand of CAYZHX010000150.1, from coordinate 7,319 downwards.
GGTTCACCGCCTGTACTGGAACCAGCAGCGCCGAGTCATGCCTCTCCACCTGGAGGATGACATCGGCAAACATGCCTGGCGCAAGATGCCGCTCGCGATTTGGGACATCGATTTCAACTTGCTCAGTTCTCGTGGATGGATCAAGCGCTCCGGTGAGCCGCGCTACTTTACCGGCAAAGTGTTCGCCGGTCGACTGCACTGATATCTCTGCTGGCTGACCTTCATGAACGCTGGATGCAAGCGATTCCGGAACGGGAATGCGCAGGCGCAGGACGTCGACTTCCGCGATTTTCACTACTGGTTGCGCGCTGTTGCTCGATGTCCCAGCCTGGACGAGAGCGCCGGTATCGGCATATCGCCACGTCACGACCCCGTCAAACGGAGCGATGATGCGCGAGTAGTCAGACATGGCTGACACTTGCAGATGGCTAGCTTTCGCCACGTCGAGTTGCTGCCGCGCCGCCGAGAGCGCCGACTTCGCAGCTTCCACTTGCGCCTCGGCTGCACGGTCTTTTGCCAGCGCGTCGTCAAGCTCCTGCTCGGCGACCAACCCGGGACGCGCCTGCGAGGCTTGCTTCAGGCGGATCGCCGCTGCGTGCAGCGCTTGATGATCGGCTTCTGCACGCGCGACTTCATTCTGCGCGCGGACAATCTCGTCCTGGCTGTGGCGTACTCCCGCGTCGGCGCCCTGGACCTGTGCGGCAAGTTCGGGCACCTCAAGAACAGCCAATACCTCGCCCCGATGTACGCGGTCGCCGATATCGACATTGATCTTCTTTATGTATCCGGCGACCTTGGCGTGCAGCTCGACTTCCTGAAAGGGGAGAAACTCCCCGGCTATCGAGAGCGTGTTCGCGATGGTTCCCCGCCGCACAAGCGCGACGGCAGCACGGGGCACCGCCCTACCAATGCTCCCCGACGGAGTGCTGGCGCGTACTCGCGCCGAGATGACCAGTACGGCAATGACACAAATCAGGGCGATGCCTGCAATCGAAATGGCATATTTGCGGCGTACTTCCACGTTATTCCTCGCGGTTGAAACTGTGAGCGAGAGCATTCAGCTCTGCTTTCGCGCGGTACTTCCGCGCAACGACGAGTCGCGTTAGCAAGTGGCAACTCGCTAAACGCGGCAGGACGATCAGCGTTCAGCTCAACTGGCTGTGGTCACACGTCAAACCAGGAACTGACTGCGTTCAATTGAACTGAAACTAAGCGGAGTAGTAGACGGATGAATCAGGCGGAGGACGGAGGAAGCGGTGAAACTCGAAACTGGGTACCACGGAGGGTCGGGGAGCCCGCAGCTGCCTGCTCGGCCAGGGCGAGTGGTGGAACCGCGGCCGCAACAGGACAAATGTCACGCTGAGGACAGCGAGGACCAAAACAGGCGGTGTTTGCGCCTCCATCTTTTGTCCGTTCAGCCAGAGCTTGGAGCTGTTGGTCGTGTTCACCTGCGCAGGCTGCTCATAGAGCGAGAGCTTGGCGTCGAGAGCCAACAAGAACACGAATAGCGAAAGCGCGATCAAAAGTAGCTTGATTTGCTTTGCTCTGGGTGACATCTGGTAGGGGTGCGACAGGTGCTACTGGCATTATATCCATAGATCCGGCGTCTTTGGCGAGATTACCTTCTTCTTAGACGCGGCATCTGTACCATCTGTGCTCGGCCCGAAGACAACGCCTGGTGACCAGTCCTCCGCATCGGACTCCGCATTCAGCGCGCAGGTAAATTCCCAGACGGAACGAATCACCGCAGAGCTCAACAAACTGGGGCAGTTGTTGCAGGCGGGAATGGTCGACCGGCGAGTGCTCGTCAGCTTCCGGGAGGCAGTCAATCGCATTCGTCTGATCAGTTGGGGCGTTCAGCAGTGGCTGGAAGGCGGCGAGTCAGGACTACAGACGTTGCTGCTGAAGGAACGCATCCGCATCGCCGAACAGCTGGCTACACAACTTGGCGAGGATCTGGTGCACGCTGAAACCGACCAGGATCTGAGCGGATTGAACCGAGCAGTGGAAAAGCTTGCTGTGGTCTTGCGCGACCGGCAAAACGGTTAGTTACCTGCGACTGCTCTGAGACGAAGTAACTCGTGAAAGACCAAACCCGGGATCCACTCTACGGTCGGGATCAGGATTCCCTGCTGAAATCCTTGCGCGGCGCTATGGTATTCGGCTTTCGGATTCTCAGTCTTGGCTAAGTCTCATCTGACTAAACGCTTAGGACGAACTTCCCTGCTAATTCCCTGCAGCTTCCCTGGTCAACTGCTAATCGCCGCTGTTCATGCGGGTCCGGCGATTGAATTTTTTTTCGCGGGAATTTTTTCCCTGCAAATTTCCCTGCGCAGGGAATTCGGCGTTTCGGAAACGGCGAACAGAATACAGACAACGATCGGTCGCGGCTGGGCTGCCGGCGTCCGCCTCTCGGTTGCTTTATGACATCGCGTTCAGGTTTGACCATCAAACCTGCCCCATGAAATAGTCATCACTTCGTAGCAATTCCGACTTTATCGGAGACGCATGGTTCGGCTGATTCCTAAGCAGACGCAGTTCTTCGACATGTTCTACGACATGGCGAGCAATCTCACCGATGGCGCCAAATTGCTGAAGGCTATTCTTGAGGACATGAAGGACGTGAAATCGCGCGTCGAGCAGCTCAAGACCATCGAGCATCGTGGCGACGAGATGACGCACGAGATTCTTACGCGTCTGAACCAAACATTTATCACGCCCTTTGATCGCGAGGACATTCACAAGCTCGCCTCATCACTCGATGACGTCCTCGATTTCGTTCACGCCGCCGGCGAGCGACTCGTGATGTACAAGATCACTGAATTCACTCCCTCGGCTCCTCAACTCGCTGATGTGATCATTCGTCAAGGCGAACAGCTCTGCAAAGCGGTCTCGCACCTGGAAAAAAAGAACAACGTTTTGCAATATTGCGTCGAAATCAATCGGCTGGAAAACGAAGCCGATCGCATTGCCAGTGTCGCGCTCGGCCAGTTATTCGAAACTGAAACGAACCCTATTTCTCTCATCAAGAAAAAAGAACTTTATGAAGTTCTAGAAACCGCAACCGATAAGGCGGAAGATGCCGCAAACGTAATCGAGTCGGTTGTGGTGAAGAGCGCTTAGAAGTCCGGCTGCATCGTTTCCGTCGTATGCGTTGTGTAGTTCCCTGGCAGCGGCCTTCGCTGCGATCCTTGGTTCCGGAGACTCTCCTGCTTGGATAACGCGACAATCCTGGTCATTGTCACCATCCTGCTGGCTCTTTGCTTCGACTTCTTCAATGGCTTCCATGATGCCGCGAACAGCATTGCGACCGTGGTTTCGACGCGTGTGCTATCCCCACGGCTCGCTGTGGTTTGGGCAGCGATCTTCAACTTCATCGCTGCGTTCATTTTCGGAACTGCAGTTGCCAAAACGATCGGCTCGGGGATGATCGATGTGAATCGCATCACTCAGTATGTCGTGCTTAGCGGCCTTGCGGGGGCGATTGTTTGGGACATCCTGACGTGGTGGTGGGGATTGCCGACCTCCTCCTCACACGCTCTGATCGGCGCTTATGCTGGCGCAGCAATTGCCCGTGCGGGTTTCGGGGTGATCAATCCTCACGGCTGGACGAAGACGTTGGTCTTTATCGTCGTTGCTCCCATCATGGGAATGGTGTTGGGGGTCATTTTCATGACGGCGATGTTTTGGACTTTCAACCGTTCAGCCCCGCAGCACGTCGATGCGCTGTTCCGGCGTCTGCAACTGGTTTCCGCAGCTGCCTACAGCATTGGCCATGGCGGCAACGATGCGCAGAAAACGATGGGTATCATCGCCGGCGCGCTCTATGCCGGAGGCATTATCAGCAGACAGGATTTCACGACAACGTGGGGCCATTTCCGTTGGCCGATCATCCTCGGAGCAAACCTCGCGATGGGGCTCGGCACATATTTTGGCGGCTGGCGCATTGTGCATACGATGGGATCGAAGATCACGAAACTGAAGCCAATCGGTGGCTTTTGCGCGGAAGCGGCCGGAGCTCTGACGCTTTTCGGCACGGCAGCCGCGGGTATCCCTGTTAGCACCACTCATACTATTACCGGAGCGATCGTCGGAGTCGGATCTACTCAGCGACTCTCGGCGGTCCGCTGGGGCGTCGCAGGAAGAATCGTATGGGCGTGGATTCTGACGATACCCGCTTCTGCTCTCGTCGCAGCCGCGCTCTTTTTGACTATTCGTTCGTTCAATCCCAACGCGTAAAATTAAGACATCCCAGCGGGATCAGCGTTGTGTGACCAGTGGCAGGGGATTATGATGGCAAGTGTTCATGTTTGTCGCTCCACGAAAGTTGTATTGGTGTCACTGCTTCTAAGGTCTAGCCTCCACCTAATCAACAAACTGGGCCTAATGTGACCTCCAGTTCAGTGTTTCGACTATTAAAAGTTTTAAAATCAATGTGGTAACTTGCTTCACGCTCTAAAAGGTTACTTAACATTCCTTTACATTTACGACCAGATGTGTCATTTTTTGCTGGCCCTTGCGGTTCCCCCGTCAGTTGAACGAACCGTAAATTTGATGTTTGCGGTGCAATACGAACGGGCCGGAGTCCAGCACGAGCCGTGCCCGCGCGCCGGAGAAACATTGGAATAATGTGCGGAATCGCGGGATTTACCCACCTTCGAAAACCTCTTCCTGCCGGAGTTCTGACGTCAGCGCTCGAATCGATCGCGCATCGCGGTCCTGATCATCAGGGACAATTCGTCTCAGGACAGGTATCGCTCGGTGCCACGCGGCTGCGCATCATCGATCTCGATGGTGGCGATCAGCCGCTCAAGAGTCCTGACGGTGATGTTGTGGTTGTCTTTAACGGTGAGATTTTCAATCACCAAGAACTTCGCCGCGAACTACAGCAGGCTGGCTATCTCTTCCAAACCCACTGCGACACAGAAGTAGTGCTGAACGCTTATCTGCATTGGGGTGATTCTTGCTTTGCGCGCTTCCGCGGCATGTTCGCCATTGCGGCGTGGACGCAATCCGGTAGGCGCCTAGTGCTCGCGCGCGATCGCATGGGTATCAAGCCCCTTTATTACCGGTTGCACGATGGCGAGGTTTTCTTCGGATCGGAGCTGAAGTGCATCTTTGCTCACCCGAATGTTCCTCGCCACATTTGCCTCGAGGGCCTCGACGCATTTCTGAGCGTCAACTACGTGCCGGGACCATTCACGTTGGTGGCCGGCATCGTGAAGCTCATGCCAGGCCAGATGCTTGAATGGAATCGAGGATCGGCCAACTTAACCGACTTCACAAACAGATCAGCGGAGCGATCATCACCAGCCAGCATTGGAGACGCCTGTGAAGAACTCGATACCCTTCTTGCGAATGCAGTGCGAGAACAACTCGTCGCCGATACAGCGGTTGGAATCTGGCTGAGCGGCGGATTGGATTCGTCGACGATCTTGCACTACGGTAGCGAACAATCGACGAGGCCACTCAAGACTTTCTCGGTCACGTTTAAAGGTAGCTCAGGCGACGAAAGCGACCACATCCGCCGCGTCAGTCAGCATTACGGAACGGATCACACCGAATTCGACTTAAATACTGATGTCGATATGGTCGGTGCGATCGAAGACCTCGCCTTTTACTCGGACGAGCCGAGCGCCGACGCCGGAGCTTTGCCGACTTGGTTCCTTTCGCAGATGACACGCGAGAGCGCGACGGTAGCTCTTAGCGGTGAAGGATCTGACGAGCTATTCGCGGGATATCTGACCTACAAAGCCGACCGCTATGCTGCCGGCTTTCGGCTAGTGCCGCGTGCACTGCGACGCTTCCTTCTAGCTGCGGCAAAAAAATTACCCGCCCAAGACGGCCGCATCAGCTTCGAGTACAAGCTCAAGAGATTTCTCGAGGGCTCGTTGCTCTCGCCGCAGTTGGCTCACATCTTCTGGAATGGAACGAATTCGGAACGAGAAAAAGAAGCTCTGTTTCTTTTCATGGAGGCGGATTCGCTGGGCGCATGGCTGGGACAAATGCGTGAGTCGGGACTGCAAGACTTTCTCGATTTCGACCAGCGCTTCTACCTCGCCGATGACATCCTTTACAAAGTAGATCGAATGAGTATGGCGCATTCGCTTGAAGTGCGTCCCCCATTCCTCGATCCACGCATCGTCGACTTCGCCCGCGCTCTTCCGTCGAAATTCAAACTGTACGGCAGCACGTCAAAATACGTGCTGCGCAAGCTGATGGCGGACAAGCTGCCGCCACACGTATTACATCGTTCCAAAATGGGGTTCGATATTCCAGTACACGACTGGTTCCGAGGAGTGCTGCGCCCACTCTTACTGGAAACCCTGAACCGGGAAAATGTCGAGGCGACCGGACTTTTCCGCTGGGCTGCAGTCGAGCGCCTGATTCATAGGCATCTGGAAAGGAGAGAGAACAAAGGTTATCAATTATGGGGACTTATGGTGTTGTTGATGTGGATGAAGCGCTGGAACGTGGAACTCCCGGCGGCCGAACAGGTATCCGAGGTGCTGGTCGAAGACTTAGAGGTAGTTGGGTCGTCCTCGCCGCAGCTAGCCTTGTCTTCCTCGTAGGCGTCATTAGTCCACCACGGCTCATGGACGACGTCGACGCCGTCCAGGCGCAGATTGCACGCAACATGCTCGCGTCGGGAGATTACGTGACCGCGCATCTCGATGGCGTTCCCTATTTGGAAAAGTCTCCGCTCGTCTATTGGTTGATGGCCGGCTCGTACCGGATTTTCGGCGTACATGATTGGTCGGCGCGCCTGCCGCTCGCTCTGAGCGTTCTCCTTCTTTGCTGGATCACTTATCGGTTCGCGCTTTGGGCCTTCGAGGAGACAGCGGCGACTTACACAGGACTTGCGCTTGCCACCTGCATCGGACTGTTTCTCTTCACACGCATACTCATTCCCGACGCGCTGCTCACCTTGACGACGACGGGAGCCATTTGGGCCTGGCTTCGGTTGCTCGATCCAGACGAACAACCACGAAGAGTCTACGCGATTGGACTGGGTGCTTGCGTTGGTGTTGGGCTACTGCTGAAGGGATTGATTGCCGTTGTCTTTCCTGCACTAGCCGGATTTGCTTACATGGCTTGCACGCGACAGTTATTCGCGCTCGACGCCTGGAAGCGTCTGCATTTTTTCACCACGGGAGCGATCGCGTTGTTGATCGCAGCACCGTGGCACATCCTTGCGACGTTGCATAATCCACCACACTTCGCCTTTTCCCTTCATAGCGGACCTGGCGAGTATCGCGGATTTTTCTGGTTTTACTTCTTCAACGAGCATCTGCTCCGTTTCCTAAACCTGCGCTATC
>CAYZHX010000149.1:0-9796 GCA_964476905.1 uncultured Terriglobales bacterium | reverse complement strand
GCCGCAGTAAAGCGCGGCGTGCGCGAAGCCGGCGGCACGCCGATGGAGTTCAACACCGTTTCGATCTCCGATGGCATCACCATGGGCGCGGAAGGCATGCGGACGTCGCTTGTCAGCCGGGAGGTCATCGCCGATTCCATTGAACTAGTCGCACGCGGAAATCACTTTGACGGGCTGGTCGTGCTGGTCGGGTGCGACAAGACGATTCCGGGCGCAGCTATGGCCGTCGCGCGGCTGAATCTGCCTTCCGTCATTCTCTATGGTGGATCGATAGCCCCGGGAAAATTTCACGGACGTAATGTAACGATCCAGGACGTTTTTGAAGCCGTCGGTGCACACAGCCGAGGGAAGCTCTCGGATTCGGAACTCAGAGAAATAGAAGACCGCGCGTGTCCCGGTGCGGGCGCCTGCGGTGGACAGTTCACCGCCAACACCATGGCGATGGTCTGTGAGTTCCTCGGCATCGCCGAAATGGGAAGCGGGGGCATTCCGGCGACTCATCCGGGCAAGCTCCGCCAGGGAGAGGCGACCGGAAAGCTTGTCATGGAGTTGGCAAAGGCTACGCGTTTGCCAAAGCAGATTCTCACTCGAGCAGCCTTTGAAAATGCAGTCGCCAGCGTAGCCGCAACCGGCGGTTCGACGAACGCTGTTCTTCATCTCCTTGCGATCGCGCACACTGCCGGCGTTCCTTTCGTGATTGACGATTTCGAGCGCATCAGCTCGCGCGTTCCTCTAATTGCCGATCTCAAGCCTGGCGGGCGATTCGTAGCGACCGACCTATTCGAGGCCGGCGGAACTCCGCTGGTCGCCCGCCGTTTGCTCGATGCAGGCATTCTGAAACCCGATGCTCTCACTGTTACAGGCAACACCATTGGACAAGAAGCGAAAGGCGCAGTCGAGACTCCTGATCAGGAAGTAGTCAGACCAGCAGACAATCCGCTAAAAACGACCGGAGGTCTTGTCATTCTGAAAGGCAACCTCGCTCCTGAGGGATGCGTAGTGAAGGTCGCAGGCCACGAATTCAAGCACCACGCAGGCCCCGCCCGTGTTTACGACAGCGAAGAACAAGCCTTTGCTGCGGTTCAAAATGGGAAGATCAAGGCAGGCGATGTAGTCGTCATCCGCTATGAAGGTCCGAAGGGCGGACCGGGCATGCGGGAGATGCTGGCCGTTACAGCCGCAATCGTCGGGGCCGGACTGGGCGACTCGGTTGCGCTGCTGACCGACGGCCGATTTTCAGGGGCAACGCACGGATTCATGGCTGGCCACGTGGCCCCGGAAGCCATGGCCGGTGGGCCGATCGCCGCCGTGCGCGAAGGAGATCAGATCGTCTTTGATATTGCTAACCGCGAGCTGCGAGTCGAAATCTCCGATTCTGAAATGAAACAGCGGCTCGCCTCGTGGAGGCCCCCGCAGCCGCGATATCCAACTGGCGTCATGGCCAAATATGCCAGTCAAGTCTCGTCGGCAGCGCGCGGCGCGGTGACGATTTAACGGAAGGAGAATGCGATGAGAACCGGTGCGCAGATCATCTGGGAGAGCTTGATCGCCGAAGATGTGAAACATGTCTTCGGATATCCCGGCGGCGCGATCCTTCCGGCCTATGACGCGCTTTGCCAATATCCGCAGATCCACCATGTCTTGGTGCGTCATGAGCAAGGCGCAACGCACATGGCCGACGGATACGCGCGGGCAAGTGGCCGTGTCGGCGTTGCGATGGCAACTTCAGGTCCAGGCGCGACAAACATGGTGACAGGCATTGCTACGGCGTCGATGGATTCGTCTCCCATCGTCTGCATCACCGGTCAGGTAGGCAGTAAATTTCTCGGCACTGACGCCTTCCAGGAAACGGACATCACCGGGATTACCCTCCCCGTCACCAAGCACAATTATCTCGTCAAGCGGGCAGAAGACATTGCGCCCACAATGCGTGAAGCATTCTATGTTGCACGCAGCGGCCGGCCTGGTCCGGTTCTGGTCGATATCACGAAAGACGCGCAGCAGAACTCATGCGAGTTTGACATGGCGAGTTACAAGCCGCTGCCGGTGGCAGAGGGGAAATCCCATTCTGGTCCGGAGCAATACGCTGCGGCACTCGAGCTAATCAACTCCTCGAAGTGCCCCGTGATCCTTGCCGGACACGGCGTACTCCTCTCGAATGCCATGGAAGAACTGCGCGAGTTCTCCGAGCGGGCGAGCATGCCTGTCGCAATGACGCTGCTCGGAATCGGCGGATTCCCAGCATCGCATCCGCTAAATCTCGGCATGATGGGCATGCACGGTGAAGCATGGGTGAATCATGCGATTCAAGAAGCCGACTTGCTCCTCGCCTTCGGCATGCGGTTCGACGACCGCGTAACCGGCACATTGAAGACCTACGCTCCTAAAGCAAAGAAGCTTCACATCGAGATCGATCCGGCAGAGATCAACAAAAACGTTCGCGCCGACGTTGCGCTGGTTTCGGATCTTCGCTCGGCGTTGCAGAAGCTGTTGCCAAATGTTCAGCGCATCGATAGGCAGGCATGGCTGCACCATATCGACGAAATCAAAGGCGACTCCGCCGTTCGCGATATTCAAAAGATGCCTGACAGCGGACATCTTTACGCGGCGCACGTAATCCATGATCTCTGGCGCGAAACCAACGGGAACTCCATTGTCGTAACCGACGTCGGTCAGCACCAGATGTGGGAGGCACAGTACTACAAACACGAGCAGCCACGTTCGCTCATCACTTCCGGAGGACTTGGCACCATGGGTTTTGCTCTACCCGCTGCAATCGGTGCCAAGTTCGCGCGTCCCGAAGCTGACGTTTGGGTCGTTGCCGGCGATGGCGGATTCCAAATGACGATGCCGGAGCTAGCGACTGCGGCTCAGGAAGAGCTCGATCTCAATATCGCTGTAATCAACAACGGCTATTTGGGAATGGTTCGTCAGTGGCAGGAGTTCTTCTACGATCGCCGCTACTCTGAGACACCGCTGCTGAGTCCCGATTTTGCCAAGCTCGCCGAGGCTTTTGGACTGCGTGGCTTGACGGTGCAGAACCGCGAGCAGGTAGTCCCCGCGATTCGCGAGGCGCGCAATCACCGTGGAACGACGCTGATCAACTTCCTCGTTGAGCAGGAAGATTCGGTGTTTCCGATGGTTCCAAGCGGCGCGGCTTTGAACGAAATGATCCGTCGTCCAAGTCCCTTGGTCGAGACGGCGACCTCGGAGGCATGAGCATGGTACGCACATTTGTCGTCTATGTCGCTGATCATCCCGGCGTCCTAAATCGTGTCTCGTCACTGTTTCGCCGCCGCGGATACAACATCGAGTCGCTCACGGTTGGTCACACGCACAAGCCAGGGGTTTCGCGCATGACCGTAGTCGTTGCCATTGATGAGATCGGAGCTCCTTTAGTGATGGCGAACCTGTATAAGCTCGCGGAGGTGATTCGCGTGGATGACATCACCAAAGTTCCAGCTGTCTACCGCGAACTGATGATCGTGAAGGTTGCCACCGATGCTGCCACGCAATCTGACGTGTTGCGCGTCCTTTCCTCCGCCGGCGCTCGGGTGCTTGAGACTGGAAAAGAGTCGGTGGTTGCTGAGGCTACGGGACCGGAGGATTCTATTAATCGTCTGATCGAGTCGCTTAGGCTTTTCGAAATTCTTGAACTCACGCGTACGGGACGGGTCGCTATGACGAGCGGCCACACTCCGGCGCTTCAGGTTGCTGCCGCCGCAGGCGAAGAGCAGCGAGGACCATTTTGGAACTTAACGCATTCCGCGGACCTTCCGCGCAATTGTTCTTAGAGAGGAACTTACATGGCGAAAATCTATTATGAGAATTCCGCAGATCTGTCACTGGTTCGCGCGAAGAAGGTGGCCGTGTTTGGCTACGGTTCGCAGGGGCACGCTCACGCTCTCAACCTCCGCGACAGCGGAGTCGAAGTACGCATCGCGCTCGAGCCCACTAGTCGCTCGCGGGCAAAGGCGCGTGAAGCCGGCTTCGAAGTTCTCAGTCCAGCGGAGGCCGCGAAGTGGGCTGATGTATTGGTGATTCTGACTCCCGACACAGTGCAGGCCAAGCTCTACAACGAGGCAATCGCGCCGGCGGTCTCAAGCGGCAACAAGACTTTGCTCTTCGCTCACGGTTTCAACATCCACTTCAAAACGATCAACGTGCCATCGAATGTTGACGTAGTGATGATCGCGCCGAAGTCTCCCGGTCATCGCGTGCGCGAGGTATTCGTCGAAGGCGGAGGAACACCGGGCCTTTTGGCGGTTCACCAAGACGCGAGTGGGCAGGCAAAGGCATTCGCCCTTTCCTATGCCAAAGGAATTGGCTGCACGCGCGCCGGCGTAATCGAGACGACGTTTGCCGAAGAAACCGAAACCGATCTCTTCGGTGAGCAGGCAGTACTCTGTGGCGGCGTAAGTGCGTTGATCAAAGCTGGATTCGAAACTCTGGTCGAAGCCGGATATCAGCCAGAGATCGCCTACTTCGAGTGCATGCACGAGCTAAAGCTGATTGTCGATCTCATGTATCGCGGTGGACTGAACTTTATGCGCTACTCAGTGAGCGACACCGCTGAGTATGGCGATTACACCGCTGGTCCGAAGGTAGTTACGAAGGAGACCTACGCCGCTCTGCGCAAGCTGCTAGCCGACGTTCGCAGCGGAGAATTCGCGCGGCAGTGGATCGGGGAAAACGACAAAGGCCGGCCGTGGTTTAACCAGGCGCGCAAGAAAGATCACAACCATCAGATTGAAGAAGTAGGGGCGCGTCTTCGGGCCATGATGCCGTTTGTGAACCCAGTCACTGTTAGTGCGGACCAAACTGAAACTCAGGCCAAGTCCTCAGTCTCCGAGTCACAGAAGGCGAAGGTTGCAGTGTAGGCTGCGGATCATCCAGCAGATTCGTCGGGGCTCCGCTGCGTAAAGCGGTGCCCTGATGCACACCTCACCGTCAACCTTGGTAGCTTCTTCTAACGAATAAAGAGAAACACACTCAACTCAGATGTTGTACTTCTTTGCCAAGTGCCGGAATGAGCGGTAAGAGATCTTAAGCAGTTCGGCCGCGCGAGTTTGCACTCCGCCAGATTGTTGCAGCGCCGAAACGAGAATCGCTCGCTCTAAGTCGGCGACATAAGCTTCCATATCGAGTCCCTCTGTGGGGACCGAAATGGAATCAGCTGATGGGGGGCCCCCATCAGCGGTGTTGCCACCGTTTTTCGATCTTTCTCCTGGAACGCTAACATTTAGAACGTCGGTGCTCTCCATGGCCACGGCACGTTCAATTGCGTTCTCGAGTTGGCGAACATTTCCTGGCCAATCGTATTCGGACAATGCCTCCAATGATTGCTGGGATATGCGCAGGATGTTCTTTCGTGCGGCAGGCGCGTACCGCTTAAGAAAGCTATTGGCCAGCAGCGGAATGTCTTCCTGGCGCGCACGTAGCGGAGGAGCTTCGATAGGAATAACACTGATGCGATAATATAGATCTTCTCGGAAAGCCTTTTCCTCGACCATTTTCTGCAAGTTGCGATTAGTCGCCGCTATGACGCGTACGTCGACCGGAGTCTCCGACGTTCCGCCGACCGGACGTATAGTGCGCTCCTGTAGGACGCGCAACAGCTTTACTTGCATGGCAAGACTCATCTCCCCAATTTCGTCGAGGAAGATTGTGCCGCCATCGGCAACTTCAAAGAGTCCTTGTTTATTTTGATTCGCCCCCGTAAATGCACCTTTCACATACCCGAAGAGCTCGCTTTCCAGTAGCGTTTCGGGAAATGCTCCGCAGTTCACTGAGACAAACGGCTGACCGTCCCGCTGCGAGCAGGTGTGAACGGCGCGTGCGACCAGTTCTTTTCCGGTACCACTCTCGCCGTGAATCAATATGGTGCTGCCGGTCGAGGCGACAGTTCTGATGGTCTCTTTGAGCTGAGTAATGGCCGTGCTGCAACCGATGATGTTGTCGAGGGAGTTCCGGGTAGCGGCATCGCGCCGAAAAGCTTGGTTTTGCCGCTTCAATTCGAGCACTTCCGAGGCTCGGCCGATGGAAACTCGAACTTCGTCTACCAGTCCGTTCGGGGTCTTCTGGATGTAGTCGAAGGCGCCCGATTTGACCGCCTGAACAGCCGAATCAAAATCACCGACTGCGGTGATCAACACGACAGCGGACTGCGGTGAAACTCGATGTGCGTGCTTCAGCACATCGATGCCGTTCATGCCCGGCATCTTGATGTCCGTGACGATCACGTCGTAGCGGGCGGACTCGATTTTCTTGACCGCCAGTTCGCCGGAGTTGACGATTTCGACTTTATGTCCCTCTTTGCGCAGAGCGATATCGAGGAGCTCGCGAATCGAGCGCTCGTCGTCGCACACTAAAACGTTAGCCATGCACTCTCTCCGCCGCAGCTACTGCGGCGAGTACTCTCTTTTCGCCAATACGCACTCCTCTAGGAGCCTGCGCCTGCGGAATTTCAACGACGATCTCCGCCCCTTCTTTTGAACTGGGCACAGCGTATACGCGTCCTTGATGGGCCTGAACAATCTGGTAAACCAGGGCGAGTCCCAATCCGGTGCCTCCTTCGAAGCTGGATTGGAACGGCTCAAAGATTTTCTCTGCCCGGTCAGGAGAAATGCCTACTCCGCTGTCTCTGAATGTAAGAACCCAGTTGTTGCCCCGGGGTCGGAGCGTCACCTTTAGGGTGCCACCTTCAGGCATCGCACGAAAAGCGTTGTCGCAGAGGTTCCAGAACACCTGCTTCAGGCGATCTGAATCGATCATCGCAAGCGCCTCGCGAGTTTCGAAGCTGCGCACAATACGATATGCAGCGGTTCCACGTGTGGGCCGATTCTCAATCAAACGCAACGTCTCTTCAATTAACAGCAGTAGATCGTGTTGTACGAATTTGTAGCTCTTCTCGCGCGAATACATGAGGAAGTCGGAGATGATGCTGTTGAGACGCTCCGACTCCCGGCGCACAATATCGACGAGCACTTGCTGTTCATCGTTGAGTGTGGCCATCTTGGACAGCATTTGGACCGAACCGGCGATCGAAGACAAAGGATTGCGGATTTCGTGAGCAATACCGGAAGCAAGCCGCCCGATTGCGGACAGCCGCTCTCTCTGGCGGATTTCGTTTTCCAGCCTCCGGACTTCGGTAAGATCAGCGAACGTGTACACGAAGCCAAGCACCGCACCATCGTGCATCGTCAGAGGCGTGATTGTGAGACCAAAGATCTTTTCGCCTTCGGGAGTGCTGGCACGTAGCTCGTCCTGGACTGGAAACGAGTCCGCGCGAGGAAGAGGATCCAGGAACAAGGATGAAACCTTCGCACCCAGGACATCAGCATACTTCCGTTTCAGGAAGTTCAGTCCAGGCTGGTTAATCAATGTGATCTTTCCATCCAAGTCGGTCGTGATCAGTCCGCCGCGCATCGAGTGCAGGATGTTTTCCTGCATTGCTTGAAGGTCTTGCAGTTCGTCATTCTTGACATGCAGCTCGACTCCGGCCTGCCGCAGCTTCGCGCTCAGGCTGCTCGCCAGATATGCGATCGCCATGTAAGCGAAGAAGTTGATGCCGACAACAAACTGCACTGATTTCAAATCGGGATTCGACACTGAGAACGAGGGAATGAGCTGGTAATACGTGAGATCGAGAATTGCGCCGAATGCAATGAACGAAAGTGCAGCGGTCAGGTACGCCCACCATCGCGGCAGCAGAATGCTAGCAACGATGATGACCAATGGAAATAGAAAATTGAACGACGTATCAATTCCGCCGGTGAGGTAGATGAAGGCTGCCGTGAGCGTCAGGTCGCTAAGAACTTGAATGCGTCCCAGGAGCGGGAGATGCCGTCCGAGCGAATCCAGCGCGAGGAAGAGGATCGCGATGCAATACCACACACCTACCGTCGCAATTAGCGAACGTTCTGGAATGTTAGTGTGGGTGAGACGAACGACGCCAAGCCCGATCACGAGAAGGAAGGTGATGATGATAATCCTCACCTTGACCAGCCAGGTTAACCAGGATCGTTCGTCGAAAGAACGTGACATTCTGCTCATTCTTTTTGCCACTTCCCAAAAGTAGGCAGGTGCTGAAGGGTTCCGATTAGAACGAAGGAGCAGCATTTCTGCTGCTCCTTCGTTTCACAGCCAGGGAGCACGGTCTGCGTTATCCCGCAAGTTTCGCGATCATCGCGAACAGAGGCAAGTAAAGCGAGATGACGATGCCGCCCACGCAGACGCCGAGAAACGCGATCATGATCGGTTCTAGCAGCGTGAGTAAGTCTTTGGTGGCTGCGTCCACTTCGTCCTCGTAAAAGTCTGCGATTTTCTGCAACATGTTGTCCATCGCACCGGTTGCTTCGCCAACACCGATCATCTGCGTAACCATGTTGGGGAATACACCGCATTCCTTCAAAGGATCGACAATCGTGCGGCCCTCCTCGATAGCTTTGCGTACCTTCATCAAGGCTTCTTCGAGAACCGCATTGCCGGAGGTCCGAGCCGTGATCGCGAGTCCTTCCAGAATCGGAACACCGGACGTGATCAAGGTTCCCAACGTTCGTGTGAAGCGCGCAACGGCGATCTTCCGCAGCAGCAAACCGACGACGGGCATTTTGAGCAGGATGCTGTCAGTCATGTATTTGCCCCTTTTATCTTTGCGGATCTGCTTTAGCGCGAAGAATGCCGCGACCAGTCCGACGATCGCTACCCACCAGAAGTTCTGCACAAATTGGCTGAGACCAATAACCATTCGCGTGGGCAACGGGAGCTCTACGCCTAGACCGGCAAATAGTTTTTCAAAAATGGGAACGACAAATTTCAGCAACGCACCCACAACCAGCACGGCGATACTGATAACGGACACCGGATAAATCAACGCCGATTTGACTGCGGCTTTCAGCTTTACAGCTTTTTCGACGTAGGCGGCAAGTCGCTGGAGGATCACGTCGAGAATACCGCCCGTTTCACCCGCCTCCACCATGTTCGTCGTGAGGTCGTCAAAGATCTTGGGATACTGGCGCATGGCATTGGCTAGCGTGGCCCCGCCTTCTACCGTCACTCGAACGCCCGTTAGGCACTTCTGGAATGCCGGATTTTCTTGGTTGGCGGCGAGGATCTCAAGGCACTGGACGAGCGGAAGGCCGGCATCGATCATCACCGAAAACTGACGAAAGAAGATCGCGATGTCTTTTGTAGGAACCTTGCCTGAGCCGAGCGTCGGGAGAGTGAACTCTTTGCCTTTCTCTTTGATAACGACATTAGAGACGCGTTCCTTGCGCAACGCCGCTTGCAGCAGCTGCTTGTTGACCGCTTCTCGCTCTCCGGCGACTCTCGATCCGGCGGAGTCGACTCCTGAAAACTTGTAAATAGGCATCGTTCTCTCCCCTGCGGCGTCAGCCGCAACTTACTCACGCAGACTATTTCTTTGCCCCCGCGGGCATTGCCTTGGCCGCCGCGGCTTGGCCGCGGTTGATCATTTCCTGTAACTCGTCCGGCATGGACGAGCGGATCAACGCAGTTTCCAGGGAGATCTGTTTACTGAAATACAGGCTCGCCAGCGACTGGTTGAAGGTCTGCATCCCGTACTTATCCTGTCCGGACTGCATCGCCGAATAAATCTGGTGAATCTTGTCTTCGCGAATCAGGTTGCGCACAGCAGCGTTTGGAACGAGGATTTCCATTGCGCACGCTCGTCCCTGACCGCCGATCTTCGGCAGCAGCGACTGACAGAGGACGCCCTCAAGCACCAGCGACAACTGGGCGCGAATCTGCGATTGCTGGTGCGACGGGAAGACGT
>CAYZHX010000148.1:3983-9830 GCA_964476905.1 uncultured Terriglobales bacterium | reverse complement strand
CTCGTAGCTCCCGTCGGTCTCTCTTCCTGGTTCTCTTTGTTCTTCTTCTTTGCGGTTTCATGGGTGCCGTTTTCGGGCAGAGGAGTTCTGCTGTCGAAGGCTCCAGCGATGGCGACATCCGCGACAACCTGAAGGAATTCACGCAGGTTTATGACCTGGTTGAGAAGAATTACGCCGAGCCGGTCAATCCGGACAAGGCCATTTACAACGGCGCCATTCCGGGAATGTTGCGCGTGCTGGATCCGCACTCGAACTTCTTCGATCCGAAGCAGTACGCGTTGCTGCGCGAAGATCAGCGCGGCAAGTATTACGGCGTCGGGATGTCGGTAGGACCGCGTAATAACAAGGTCATCGTCATTGCGCCGTTCGTTGGCACCCCCGCGTATAAAGCAGGGATTCGTCCTGGCGACGTGATCGCCGCGGTCGATGGCCATGCCACCGACAACATGACGACGAGCGAAGTTGCTGATCTACTCAAAGGCGCAAAAGGAACAACGGTTCACATCACGATCGTTCGCGAAGGCGCCGAGAAGCCGCTGGAGTTCGCCGTTGTGCGCGATGAAATTCCTCGTTACAGCGTTGATCTCGCGTTCGAGATTCGTCCGGGCATCGGCTACATGCATGTGAATGGATTTACCGAGACCACCGAGCATGAAGTCGCGCAGGCTTTAGATAACTTCCAGTCACAAGGCGAAGTGAAAGGGCTGATTCTCGATCTTCGTCAGAACCCCGGCGGGTTGCTGAGTGAAGGCGTTGGTGTTGCCGATAAGTTCCTGCACAAGGGCCAGGTGATCGTTTCGCATCACGGACGTAATTCGCCCGAGAAGGTTTATCGCGCTGCGCACGGCAATGGTGGTAAGGACTATCCGCTGGTTGTTCTCGTGAATCGCGGTACCGCTTCCGCTGCAGAGATCGTGAGCGGAGCGATCCAGGACCATGATCGTGGGCTGGTGGTTGGAGAAAATACTTTCGGTAAAGGTCTCGTCCAAACGGTATATCCGCTCTCGGAAAATACAGGCTTAGCGTTGACGACCGCGAAATACTACACACCCAGCGGGCGCCTGATCCAGCGCGACTACAACGGCGTTTCACTGTACGACTATTACTACAACCACGACGATCAGGAGGCTTCGACGGCGGGCCATGAAGTTAAGCTGACCGACAGCGGCCGCACCGTGTATGGCGGTGGCGGAATCACGCCCGATGTGAAGATCGCCACGCCCAAGCCGACGCGCTTCGACGATGAACTCCTGCAACACTACGCATTCTTTAACTTCACCAAGAAGTACCTGTTGAGTCGTCATATCGCAAAAGACTTCCAGGTAAATGAAGCCGTGCTTCAGGATTTCCGCAAATTCCTCGACGAAGAAAAAATTCCTTATACCGAAGCCGACTTCGCGGCCGAGCAGGACTGGGTGTCGTCACATATCAAAGCTGAACTGTTCGTCTCTGAGTTTGGACAGCAGGAAGGTCTGAAGGTGCAGGCAGAGAGCGATCCGCAGGTGATCAAAGCTCTGGAACTTCTGCCCCAGGCAAAAGAGCTGGCAGATAACGCGAAGCACATCATCGCCGAGCGCGCCAGCGCCAAAGCAACGGCTCCCGCGAACAACGCTTCAGCTAGCGCTCAGCCGCAGTAATCAAGTACGCGTAGATAGTTAGAAAGCGAGGCCGCAGGCCTCGCTTTTTTCATTCGTTTTAGTCCGATGAATATGTGGCAAGCCGGTAGCTTCCACAAACGCCGACCCCGTCACCACGCAACTAAAACCTGAGACCTACAAGCAGGTGCTGACACATAGCTTGCGCTACCGTCAGTCGCTCAATCTTCCCTCGGCAACTACGTGCTCAAGATGGGGATGCGCGATCATCGCAGCAACGCGATCGGCACGCTGGTGGCGAAGGTGGAAGTACCGCCAGGCATGAGCATTCGCCAAACTCACGCTCCTGCTGTAGAAGGAAACATCACGCGGGCTTGAGATCGAGTCCGATCAGAACTCGCTCGCGGTTCGAGAGATCACCGATGATCTTCTTGATCGGAGTAGGCAAACGCCGAACGAGGGTGGGAATGGCGATGATTTGATCGCCGCTCGCCAGTTGCGGATTGCGAAGCAAATCGATGATCTCGATTCTGTATCTCCCGCCCATGTGCGTTTCACAGATTTGTTTGAGGTTGCTGAACGCTGAAATTGAATTGGGAGTGTTTCCTGCTACGTATAAGCGGAGTTCCCATTCGGCCGGCTTTGCTTCATTACTGGATGCTCGTCGGCGCTTCTCGTTAATCGCGTTTCCTCGAGTGGGCGCTCGACGGCTTGAAGACTTTCGCGAAGCGGAGCTACCGCTTTTTTTTTTCATGCTCGGGACTTCCGAGCCACTACTCTATCATTGCGCTTCTTCGTCGAGCGTGCAGTTCCGAAGATGTCAATCCCTCTGGAACTGAACTCAAACGTTCGCGTGTCCTTGGCGTGGGCCATGCCGCGCGACTTCAACACCTGGATGCTCCTCAAACGCTCCGATCCTCGTTCCAGCCTCGAAGACTTCGCTCCGGTCCCAACCGCCAAAGAGATCCAAGTATCCATCAAAGAGGATATGCCAATTGAGATTTCTGTCCGTCTTGGGCCTGGCGTGAGCTCTGTAAACAAGGCAGTAATGCCCTGAAGCTTGAGATAGTCGATCAAACGCGTGAGCATCGATCTGGCACTACGACTATTGCCTGCCGAGACCAAATCTGTGATGGGATCAAAAATCACTGCAGTTGGACGGAAATCCACGATGTCGCGGTGGATGCGCGCGAGATGCGATTCAAGTCCGGTACTCGTGGGGCGTGCAGCGAGGATTTTGAGCGTCGCCTCCGATGGGCAATCTTCTACATTGATGCCAATGCTGCGCATATTCCGCCCAATCTGGCTCGGCGATTCCTCGAATGCAAAGTAAAGCGCATGTTCGCCGCGTTTGCAGGCTGCCGTCGCAAACTGCATGGCGAAGCTCGATTTTCCTGTTCCTGCCGCTCCCGAAATGAGAATGCTGCTGCCACGGAAGAACCCTTTTCCTTCGAGCATTTCATCCAGACCCGAGTTACCACTGGAAACCCGTTCTGTGCTGGCGGAGTGCGTCAATCCTGCAGAAGTAATCGGCATTACTGTTGGGCCGCTCTCGTCGAGCAAAAAAGGATATTCGTTGGTCCCATGAGCAGAGCCGCGATACTTCACAACTCGCAAGCGGCGGGTTGAGATTTGGTTTTCGACGCGATGATCGAGGCGAATCACACAGTCAGCGACGTATTCTTCTAATCCGTGTCTCGTGAGGCTGTTCTCGCCTGCTTCGGCTGTGATCACGGTAGTAACTCCGCGGTCCTTCAGCCAACGAAATAGCCGCTGCAGCTCCGAGCGCACGATTGCTTCGTTCGGAAGATTTCCAAAGAGCGCCTCGATCGTGTCGAGTACGACGCGATTCGCTCCGATGCTTTCGATGCCCTGATCGATGCGAATGAACAATCCGCTGAGATCGTATTCGCCGCTCTCAAATTCTCTCTCTCCGAGCTGAACGTGATCAATTGCTAACGCCTTTCGGGCAATAAGCTCCTCAGCATCGCCACCCAGCGAGCGTAGGTTGTCGATTAACTCTTGCGTGCTCTCCTCGAATGTGAGGCACAAACCATGTTCGTCATACTCCAGCGCTCCCGCAAGGAGGTATTTCATGGCTAGAACCGTTTTCCCCGATCCGGGCCCACCACAAATCAGAGTGTTGCGCCCGGCAGGAAAGCCTCCATGCGTAATCTCATCGAGGCCGCGAATGCCGGTCGGACTCTTGGATACAAAGCGAGAATCACCGTTCATTTTGGCACTTGGGCTGGCAGGATTGAGCGCATATATGAGGGGGACAGAGAGGCGGTAAGAACCGGACTGATAGCGTCGCGGGCTTGTGCAAGCGCACCGCTTGAGCGTTCATGCACGCTTAAACAGTTCCAGGAGAGTTCTGATCAGGTCTTCAGGCTCGACCGTAGCCGCCAAATGCCCTGACGGCGTGCTGTCCGTCTCACGTTTACGGAGAACAACGATGCGGGTCTCCGGAAAATTTGTCTTCATCCAGATGACTAGATCTTCACGCTCATCTGCTGGCGCGGAGTGGCCTACGAGAAAAACATCGAAGGGGGCGGTAGCGGTAGAGACTTCGCGAATGCCAGTCGCATTAAAGCAGGAAACTACTTCGAACCCGGCAGTCTCCAGAAGAGTGTGCCGGATAGCCAGAAGAGTGCGGTCAAACTCGACATGCAAGATTCTCTTTTTGCGCAGCGCAGTATCAAAGACCGGAGGAGCTGTGGAGTCGCTCCCGCCACTACCGTTCTTCTTCTCACTCTTGCCGTCGAACATTTTTGGCAGTGGCTGAAAAGGAGTTGCCATCCATTCTCCGTGCGCACACAGTGCATTATTACTGCTGCAAAAAGTAAGATGATGCGGAGGCAGGCGTGAGTTGCTTATTCTTGCATTTACAATAAGCGTACGTTAAGAGGTATATTTAGATGATATGGCGCGAAAATCGAGCAGTACCTCTACCTATGAAACGATCCCGACCTCCGAGGTGCCGCACACGCGCAAAGGAAAGCACCATTCGCTGGTTTCGCAAATCTTTAGTGATTTGTTAAGTATTCCGGCTCAGCAAGCGTTGAAGATTCCTCTTCTCGATATCCGTAAACAAAAGATGGAAAACGTGCGAGCCGCTTTGAATCGCTCGGGGAAGAAGGTGGGCTTGCGAGTTGCCACTTCCTCCGATGACTACTTTTTCTACGTTTGGATCGACAATAAGAAATAGATAACGTCTATCAAGTCTTCTTTTGTATCCGCGTTGGCAACGGCTTCTCTTTGACAATGCATCCATACCCGCAGTAGGGGCCCCATGGACGACGACAAGGTAGTGGTCTGGCGTTCCTTTCCATCTCCCGACGGTACTCGTGGCCGGCGGTCTCATTCCTCTCCAAAACACAATGCTTGCAACTGGCCATCGCGCGAGTTGGACGAGGACGATCTCCAACGCTGGAGACGGCTCGCTGATTTTCCCGCCATCAACGATGAGCCGGCTTAGCTAGAGAAGCGCTTTAAGTAGCGCGAGGTAGAATAGCTGGAGTCAGGTCACTTGCGAACGCGAGTTGGCGAGATCGCCGGTCACTGCTGTGTCTAAACAGAGGTCAAACCGAGAGAGTCAGCCTGCAAAGATTTTCTTCAGCAGGAAACCTGTTCCATTAAAGGAATGGCTGCAAGGAAAAGAATCGACGGAGATTGTCTCCTATCCTGCAGACGAGCAACACAAGAACGAAAAACTAGAACGACTCTCTAGTGACCGCCATTCATCTTCGCGGAAAAGGCGATGAAACTAGCACATTGAAGTACTGCTCCGGCGCAACGATCGCGTCCAGAGGCTTACAATATCTCCATGCCGACGAAAAAGCGTCCGTCTACGCAAATCCCAAGTGCGCCCGAACGGCTGTTCAAAGCCGCTTTCGGTCGAGATATGAACGCCACGGAACGCGAGCGATTTATATGGGAGAAGCCTTTGTCACTGGAAGAACTCGCGAAGCGCGAGCGGCGTGATCTCTACGCTTTCTTGCGCCAAACGTAGAAATAATCGTCGTCAATCGAAGTGCCAATCTTCAGTCTTGTCTTCTTGATTTCTCTCGTCAGAGCGGCGCGGATATTTTCGATCTTCTGAGAACCTAACGCGGAAATTGGAACTTTCAAGGCCACACCAGGTTCAATCTTCTGCAGATCGTGCAAGATGCGTCCCATCAGAGCGTTGTGTTTACCTTTGCGGTCGTGCGGTACATTGCCGACTTCGGTGGTCTCGAAGTTCAGTTCTTTT
>CAYZHX010000148.1:0-3883 GCA_964476905.1 uncultured Terriglobales bacterium | reverse complement strand
TGCTCCAACAGGAATTCGTTAGAAAAACCCCAACCGGTACTGAAGGCTTAGACGAAGTCACCCGCGGAGGAATCCCTACCGGCAGGAACACGCTGGTGTGTGGCGGGGCCGGATCTGGAAAGACTCTCTTTGCCATGAAGTACCTTCTTTGCGGTGCCTTGGAGTATGGCGAACCAGGCCTTTGTGTTTCCTTTGAAGAGAATGCTGAGGAACTGGCGCAGAACATGGCCTCTCTTGGCTATGACCTCGGGGCGCTCGAAAAGAAGAAGCTGCTGGTGATCGACCATGTGCAGATCGCCCGGCATGAATTCGAAGAGACAGGCGAATACGACCTATCTGGTCTTTTTGTACGTATCGAGCATGGCATTCGCAGCATCGGCGCCAAACGCCTCGTTCTGGATACCGTGGAGGTTTTGTTCACCGGACTACCAAACGAAGCCATCGTCCGCTCTGAACTGCGCCGATTGTTCCGCTGGCTCAAAGAACAAGGCGTCACGACGATCATCACGGCAGAAACTGGCCCGCGCGGCACGCTGACTCGTCATGGTCTTGAGGAGTATGTGGCCGACTGCGTGATTCTGCTCGATCATCGAGTTACAGAACAGGTATCGACACGCCGGCTGCGGATCGTAAAGTATCGCGGCTCCGCTCACGGGACGAACGAGTATCCCTTCCTTCTCGATGAAAGCGGTCTATCTGTCGTGCCGATTACATCCGTTGGACTCACGCACGAGGCATCTACCGACCGGGTCTCCAGCGGAATCGCGGGACTCGATTTGATGCTCAGCGGAAAAGGTTTTTTCCGCAATAGCAGCATTCTCATTTCGGGAACAGCCGGTACGGGCAAGTCCAGCTTCGCTGCGCATTTCGCCAATGCTGCCGCAGAACGAGGTGAGCGTTGCCTGTACTTCGCGTTTGAAGAATCGCCTAGCCAAATCCTTCGCAACATGCGCTCCGTGGGCCTCGACCTTGAACGATGGCTTGACCGGGGTCTTTTGCGCATCGAGGCGTCGCGACCGACGAGCACCGGGTTAGAGGGCCATCTGGCAAGAATGCATCGCGACGTGGTTGCCTTCAAGCCATCGATCGTGGTCGTCGATCCAATCACGAATTTGGTGTCGGTCGGCGAGACGGTCGCGGTAAAGTCCATGCTCACTCGGCTCATTGACCTGCTCAAAATGAACAACATCACTGCAATGTTCACCAACTTGACCATAAAAGGCATGGTCGAGGAGACGTCGGTGGGAATTTCTTCTCTGATGGATACTTGGATCTTGCTACGTGAGATGGACGGTTCAATTCGGGACGGTTCGGATTCGCCCCGCGAGCGTCAACGCGCGATTCATCTGCTCAAATCGAGGGGTATGGCACACTCCCGCAAAATGGAGCCCTTTGAGATCAGCGACACCGGTATTTACATGCTGAATCTGAATGGACGGGCGGGGAAGAATGTTTCGACCAATGGCCCCGGCTTTACTAAAAAGAGGACGCGATGAAGAAAGCTAAGCCAAACGCGAAGCGCAGCCGACAGTCACCTTCCCCGAATGTAAACGGACGCGGCTTGTCCAAGCCCGCACCTCGGCGCGGCGAGACGCCGAAGGCAATGGAATGGGAATTGCGTCTCTACGTGGCAGGTAACACGCCGAATTCCATCGCCGCGTTCAGCAATTTGCAGCAGATCTGCGAGGAACACATGGGCGGGCGGTATCGGATCGAAATTATCGATCTATTTGAAAACCCGCAGCTCGCACGCGGTGATCAGATCATCGCTGTTCCCACTTTGGTTCGGAGACTACCGACACCCATCAAGAAGATCATTGGAGATCTCTCAAATACGGAACGCGTGTTGGTCGGCCTGGATTTGAAGCCTGCGCGTACTTTTTCAGCGAGGAGATGATCGCAGGGAGCGATCCAAAAAATGCCGCGGGCTGCCCGGGCCAAACATACTGAGTCAGAATTGTTCGCTTGTGCGGCAGGCATGACCCCGTACTGGCTGCGCCTGTACGTGGCTGGCTCAAGCCTCAAGTCGACGCAAGCGATCCAAATGGTGAAGCGGTTGGCATCAATGTTTCCGGAAGGACGGTGCAAGTTTGAAGTGGTGGATTTGTATCAGGAGCCGGGGTTAGCAAGGCAGGATAACGTTGTAGCTGCTCCCACGCTCCTAAAGCTTGAACCACTGCCGCGGCGCGCGTTTATCGGAATTACTGACGATACGAATCGCGTACTTCATAAGCTTGGCATCCCGATCACGATCTATGGCAGTACCAAGACGAAGAAAGACTGATCGCGGCACCGCCGAAGCGCACCGGCTTCGTGAAGAACTCGCCAGTGTGCGGGCTCGGTTGCAGGAGTGCGAAGACACATTGGCTGCAATCCGCAGCGGAGCTGTCGATGCCATCGTCGTCTCCGGGGCTGATAGCGACCAGGTTTTCACTCAGGCAGGGGCCGATAATGCCTATCGAGTCTTCGTCGAGGCGATGGACGAGGCCGCCATCACGGTAAACTCCGCCGGAACTATTTTGTTCGCGAACAAAGCGCTGGCAAACCTGCTGGCGCGCCCTTTGGCTACGATCATCGGGGCGTCCATCTTCAGCTTCATTCCTGAATCGGAACGAGCTCAATTTGATGCAGTTTTTCGCGAGGCGCGCAACGATTCCAGTGGACGCTGTGAGTTGACTCTCACGCGCAGCACGGGTGAACAGACTCCCGTCTTTGTATCGGCCCGCAGTTGCGTAGAGTTCGGCGCCAAGGCGATCTGCATGGTGCTGACGGATCTCACGGAACAAAAGAGGAACGAACGAATTGTCGCCGATGGCAAGTTGGCACGGCTGATCCTAAGCAATGCCAGCGAGCCTATGGCTGTTTGCGACAGCAATGGAATCATTCAGCATTGCAATCGCGCCTTTGAGGAACTGTGCACTGCAAATCCGCTGCTGCGTTGCTTCGACGATGCTGTTCGCCTGCAATTAGTCCGGCGTAGCGACTTGGACCAAGCCGCGAATGGTGCGCAGTCGTTCCAAATCGCGCAGGCTCTTGCTGGAAAAGAATTTCGCGCAACAGAAGTTTGCCTTCGCCATGACGGTGAAACCATTCACCTTCTCCTTAGCGCGAGCCCCTTGATCCTTCCTAACAAGGAGCGCGCTGGGATGCTGATCACGCTATTCAACATCGAAGAACGTTTGCGAACCGAAAACGCTTTGCGTCGCTCGGAAAAATTGGCGGCGACCGGTCGATTAGCCGCCTCCATTGCGCATGAGATCAATAATCCATTGGCTGCCCTAACCAATCTG
The DNA here is from genome assembly GCA_964476905.1 of uncultured Terriglobales bacterium. Classification (GTDB taxonomy): domain Bacteria; phylum Acidobacteriota; class Terriglobia; order Terriglobales; family Acidobacteriaceae; genus Gp1-AA112. The sequence continues at coordinate 593 of CAYZHX010000148.1, read as the reverse complement.
ATTTATCTCATCGAATGCGAAGAAAATCCCGAGGTCGTGCGAGACTATGCGCATACTGCGCAGGAAGAACTCGCGCGTGTGGCACACATCACGCGCCAGACTCTGGCGTTCTATCGCGAATCCACCGCTCCATCCCAGGTCAATCTTCCTGAGTTGATCGACTCCGCTCTTTTCCTGTATGCCAGTGCGATGCGCAATAAGAATATTGACGTAAAAAGCGAGATCAGCTTCAGCGGCACCATTCACGGATACGGCAACGAATTGCGGCAGGTCTTCTCTAACCTGGTCGGCAATGCGGTGGAGGCTTTACCGAATAACGGCTGTCTCCGCGTTCGCGCTTATCGCTCGCAGGAGTGGTCGAACTCTCGTAAACCCGGTGTGCGGATCGTAATCGCCGATACCGGAGAAGGAATCGATTCCCATCATCGCCGCCGCCTTTTTGAGCCATTCTTTACAACCAAGGCCGAAAAGGGAACGGGGTTGGGACTATGGGTGTCGCAAGGTATCGTCGAAAAACATGGCGGCTTCATCCGCCTGAAAAGCAGCACCGGCCCGAATCAGCGCGGAACCGTGTTCAGCATATTTCTTCCCTC
>CAYZHX010000147.1:7412-10094 GCA_964476905.1 uncultured Terriglobales bacterium | reverse complement strand
GCATGAGCTCTCCACAGAAGCCGACAGCAGAGCAGTACGCGGCGCTCGAACAAGCCGGCGAACTGCAGCAGTTCGACTCTCCACGTTGGATTTCATTCAAGGAAGGCAGGGGCGAGATCAATCTTGATCTGCCGCGCGAATCCGTAGCGCTGCTACAGGTGACTTGGTAGTGCAAGGCTATTCAGAGGACAAGTAATGACGGCTTCAGCTTCCATCGGACGACAGGCTGGTCGATCCGGATCGCTGATCGTCTTCTTTGTCTTCGCCTACCTGCTCATGTGGGTTTGCTTCTTCGCAGTGGCATTCACGGGAATGTCCGCCAGTAGTCCGCGCGGATATTCACTGTTGCTGCTTGGAGCCTTCGCTCCCGCGATCGTTGCAGTCGCAATGACCGCGCTGTCTGAGGGCGAGAGTGGCGTTCGCGCGCTGCTGCGTCCTGCATTGAAGTGGCAGGTTGCAGGGAAGTGGTACGTCTTTGCCGTGGGGTATATTGCGGTGCTCAAACTTTGCGCTGCGTTGATCTACAGGCTAGGCAAAGGCGCATGGCCCCATTTTGGGAATCAACTTTTATACCTGATTCCTCTTGCAATCGCCTTCTCGACTCCGTTCCAAATCGGAGAAGAGGCAGGATGGCGGGGCTTCGCACTTCCGCGGCTTGGCGAACGATTCGGCTTGCCGCTCGCCAGTCTTATTCTCGGAGTCATCTGGGGTGTGTGGCATCTCCCTCAGTTCTTCGTCAGAGGAGCGGATACTTACGGACAATCGTTCTGGTTCTTCGTAATGCAAGTGACTGCGATCTCGGTCGCCTTTGCGTGGCTTTGGATGCACACAGGCAAAAGTCTCCTGCTGACCATGCTGCTTCATTCCTCAATAAACAACTCGAAAGACATCGTTTCCTCCGCGCTTCCGGCGGCAAGCAGTCCTTTTGTTCTGCGTGGATCGCCGATCGGATGGTTCACCTTAATCCTTCTTTGGGTCTGCGCAGGCTACTTCCTGGTGGACATGTCGCGTCGTGAAAAGCAGGGAGTGGATGAAGCGGCAAGATCGGCCATTTCGAGGTCTGAAGTGTAAGTTGTTGAAACTGCTGAAATTTCGATTGTGAGGAATGGCAAAACCTGAGCACAAACCAGCAGCATCTCAGTCCGAAGCGGGTTTATGGATTCTGAAACACCTGTCAGCAAATGAGCTTGCAATTTGAGCAGGAGCTCACTTACTATCGGCAAAGCCAATAGAACCAAGCAGAAAGGCGGTGGAAAAACCGCACTTACTGCTTCCGGCGCCGGAGTGAACCAGCTCCGGGTTCGAGGGATGATGAAGAAGAGCCAGGTCTGCCGCTATCTTCCTGTACTAATTGCTTTTTTCGTCTTCGCGGGTACGTCGTTCGCCGCCAAAATTTCCACTCCGGGAACCTCCACCACCAAGAAGGCCAACCGTAAGGTCAGCGAATCGAGCCGAGCCTCGGTTAGGATGAGCCACCTGCGCCATAGTCATGCCGTGCGACGCGTTTCGCGCAAGCATCGCCGCCGTCGCTACGTGGAGCACTTTACGGCGAACTCGTTTGTTACGACCGACCAGACAGCTGGCGACATCACTGCCGGTGAAGATCCCGTAGTTCGTCAGGCTGCGATCGATGCGCTCGGCAACATGAATGGGACCGTCGTCGCCATTGATCCGACCAGTGGACGCATTCTTGCCATGGTCAATCAGAAATTGGCGCTCTCGGAAGGCGCTACGCCTTGCTCGACCATCAAGCTGGCAGTCGGACTCGCCGCGCTGAGCGAAGGCCTTGTGACCCGCACCACGCCGGTGAGAATCTCGGCGCATCATTACCTGACGCTCACTGAGGCGCTGGCAAAATCGAACAACGCCTACTTCGCCGCGCTCGGTCGCAGTCTCGGTTTTGAACGCATGCACCGATACGCCACAGAATTTGGCTTGGGTGAGCTTGCGGGCTACAACATCGAAGGCGAGCATCTTGGCGTTTATCCCGACGAGGAACTCGATTCCAAATTGGGAGGTATCGGCCGTATGTGTTCGTTCGGCGACAGCATTTCAATGACGCCGCTACAACTCGGCGCCTTGGTCTCCGCGATGGCTAATGGCGGCACCCTCTATTACCTCCAGCATCCGACCACGCCTGAGGAAGTTCTGAACTTCCAGCCCAAAGTGAAACGGACGCTGGAGATCGCAAAGTATCTTCCCGAAATGAGTGACGGCATGGCCGGCGCGGTCCAATATGGAACTGCGCGTCCGCTGCGCATCAACTTCTCGGAAGAGCAGATCCTCGGCAAGACCGGCACCTGTTCCAATTCGGGAACGAGATATGGCTGGTTCGCCTCATACGCGAACACCGCCTACGGACATATCGTCACCGTTGTCTTCCTCGAAGGCGGCCGGCCGACTTACGGTCCAAAAGCAGCCGAGATCGCCGGACGCATGTACCGCGGTCTCTACGACCATAGCTTTTTCCTGGTCAAGAACCCGGTAGAAAAGACAGGCGAGACAACGGCGGTGGGTGTTTCGCAGTAAGCTACGTTTTGCGATTCCCAAAATGGTCCTCGAAAGAGGACCATTTTCATTGTTCGACAAAAGCGCAAGACAATCAAAGGCCTGAAAGGCCGAAAGAAGCGCAGCCCAGTGGCGTAAGCCCTGGGTAAACTGATCAGAAGGAGTGGAGCCCTG
>CAYZHX010000147.1:0-7312 GCA_964476905.1 uncultured Terriglobales bacterium | reverse complement strand
TAAGGCATGTCGCCCTTACAGGGCTCATCCCCGCGCCGGTCTTCCTTAACCCAGGGCTTACGCCACTGGGCTACACTTCTGGCGGCCCTTCGGGCCTGTCATTCTTCCTGAAATGAAACTCAACCCGCGGCACGACGAAACTATGCCTACGCCGGCTTCACCGCTTCGCGGAAGAATGCTCTGGTAGCCGCGCCGTCCGCCTCAAAGGACCCTTTGCCTTCAACCGAAATTCCGCCCGAGTATCCGACGTCACCGAGATAACGGAAGAACTTCTTGTATTCCGCGTCTTCACTCAGATCGTGTGGCCAGAGACGTCCATTCGGATTGGCAAAGTGGAGATGCACGATATCGTGCTTTGCCGTTTCGACGATACGTGGATCTTCGTTTTCAACGCGCATATGGTAGTAATCGATGATCATGCGTACATTCGGATGCTTCACCGCGCGCACCATCTTGTGAGCCTCCGCGCCAGTGTTGAGGATGTTGCTCTCCTGATGCCGCAGAGGTTCGATGGCGACGATCAGATCGTGGGGCTTTGCCAGGTCGCCGGCCATATGCAGAAACGTCGCGATCTGCTCCCACGCTTTATCGCGAGAGAAGCCATCAGGCACATTGCGCGATCCGGCGCTGCCCCAGACCACGACTGAAGCTCCCAATTTCTTGCAACGCGCAAGGCACGGCTCGAGGTAATCGCTCACAGCCGAAAGCGAGACCTCGTTGCCGACCACTTTCAAATCGGGACGACGAATCAAGCTGTTCAGCGCATGGCATCCAAGAGGCGATGCGAGCAGCTCAGTCGAGTAGTCTCGAAAATCATCGTCGCTCATTGCTGCAATGTCGGCCGCTCCGGGCTCGATGTAGTCGAAGCCGTATTTCGCGGCGTTGGCGAAGTCGCGCGTGCACACGCCAACTTTGATGTCGGCGGTCCGTTCTCGCGCGGCGAGACAAACTGGCGCGGCCGCGAGCGCGGCAATGAATGCTCGTCGGTTCAACATAAGCTGCCAGCTACCAGCTACCAGCTTCCAGTTTAGACATGGGCACCTCGAACTTTATCGATCAAAGAAGCTAGCATTCGACCTACCTCTCTCGCTTTATTCGTTAAATCCTGCGCCGTTTTCGTATTGAGGTAGCCGAGGTCAGTGGCGAGAATGAGTTGATATTCGAGTTCACTTTCGGAACCAGAGGCAATACGTAAGAAACGGTTCTTCTCAACTTCGCCGACGCGTCCGCAGCCCTCCGCGATGTTGGATCCTATGGAAACGCAGCATCGCCGCATCTGCGATGTCAATCCATAGAGTTCCGATTGCGGGAATGTGGCACTGGCACGATATACATCGAGTGTCAAAGCGTGCGCTTTCTGCCAAACTATCAGGTTGCGAAAATCACTCATGCTTCAAATCCGATTCCAGGCGATACGGGCTTCGTGAGAAATAGGATTTGCTGGTAGCTGGTAGCTGGCAGCTTCTTTTCACATGTCCTCGCGCACGACGTATGGCTCGCGATATGTCCCGCGCAACATCGTATTCGCTTCATCGTCGTTAACGACTTGTTCCGTTTCGGGATCAAACTTCAATGTGCGGCCCAAACGGTATGAAGCGTTCGCCAGATGCACCAACGTGGTCGAGATATGTCCTTCCTCAATCGGGCAATGCAGATCTTCAGCTTTGCGGCTGCGAACGCAATCGATGAAGTTAGCCCAGTGATCGCCGGACGCTTTGCCCGATGGACCGGGCTGAGCCTGATTCGTGAGCCAGGTTTTATACGCGTCGTAGCCATCGATGCCGAGATAGCCATTCGATCCATAGAAGATGTTGCCGATCGTGTTGGTCTTTGCGTCCTGCGGACCGAGCGGTTCTTGCGCTCCTCCTGCTGCGCGTCTCGTGCGAGGTGTCGCCGCGAGTCCCGCCGCCGGAACAGCGGAGCTTCCATACGCGCCGCTGCCGATTTCGGCTTCGTGGTTAGTAATCCAGTGACGAACTTCGACTTCCATCATCTTTTTCTTGCCGTTCGCTCCTTCGAAGTAGTAAGTCGCATTGAGGACGTTGGGTGTCTCTTGGTCGTCATCGAACATGAAATGCCCACCCGTGGCGGAGACCAGAACGGGAAACTTGACGCCGAGTCCCCAGCGCGCAATATCGATTTCATGGATTGCCTGGTTGCCGATCTCACCGTTCCCCGTGTCCCAGATCCAGTGCCAGTTGTAGTGGAAACGATTTTTTGTGAACGGCTTCATGGGCGCAGGTCCGGTCCATAGGTCGTAATTCACTCCCGGTGGAACGGGTTCGGGAGAGGCGTGTCCGATGGTGTTGCGCCACTTGTAGCAAAGAGCGCGGGCAAGATAGACATCGCCGATGGTGCCATCTTGCGTGTGTTTGATGGCTTCTATCATTCCCGGATTGGAACGCGACTGGCTGCCGTGCTGGCAGATGCGATTGTACTTCTTGACGGCTTTTACCAACTGCTTGCCTTCGAAGGTGTTGTGCGAACACGGCTTCTCGACGTAGACGTCTTTTCCCGCCTGGCATCCCCAAATCGCGATGAGGGAATGCCAGTGGTTGGGCGTCGCGATCGAGATTGTGTCGATATCTTTGTCCTCGAGCAGCTTGCGAATGTCGGTGTAGGTTTTCGGCTTTCCCAGCCCCATCTTCTGTACTTCGTCCACCCGGTGCGCGAGGACAGAATCGTCGATGTCACAGAAGGCAGCGATTTCGACATTTGGAACTTTGGAAAATCCGCGCAGATGGTCGTTACCGCGGCCGCGCAGGCCGACGATTGCATGGCGGACGCGATCGTTCGCGCCCAAAACTCGGCCGCCCAACGCTAAGGTCGCGGCGCCTACAGTAGCTGCCTTGCCAGCGGTTTTCAAGAAGTCACGCCGATCCATATCCATAAGTGTGTTCCTGTATTCAGTAATATGACTTGCGCAAGCGCGGATAGTATATCCGCGTGCCGCAAAACAAGAATACGTTGTGCCGTGCGAAACGGGCAGAACACATTGCGCATACAATGAGTCGCCGCAAAGTATTGACTTCAGCAGCAAATTGTCATAGCAGAGAAGAAGGAAGTGAAGTTTAGAGTGTTGGGCGGCAGATGAGTTGATCGCGAATGCTGCTTTCGTGCTGAACAAAACAAGCCTGATTCGGAGACCCGATGACCCTGACTCGACGTTCGATTTTAAAATCTGCCGCGCTCACCGCAGCTTGCAGCGCGATTCGGCCGATGTTCTCCTTCTCTCAAACTCCAGTTGGGAACGATGATAAGCAGTTCCATGGCCTGCGCGTGGGCGCCTGCTCATATTCGCTGCGGGCATTTCCATTGGCCGAAGCTCTGCAGGACATTAAGCGCCTGGGCGTTCGCTACCTCTCGTTGAAGGAGGTTCATCTTCCGCTGTCTTCCACGCCCGATCAACGCAAGCAAGTGAAGCAACAGGCAGAAGACATGGGTCTCACAATCACGAGCTGCGGCGTGATTTACCTGAAGGACGATGAGGCTTCTATGCATCAGGCCTTCGACTACGTCCGCGATCTTGGGGCTTCGATAGCGGTGATCGGCGTTACTCACGAGCAATTGCCAACCTTAGATAAGGTAATCCGCGATTACGATCTCAAGGCCGCGATTCACAATCACGGCCCCAACGACAAAAGATTTCCGTCGCCGTTGCAGGTGTATGACGCTATCAAGGGGCTGGACAAGCGCGTTGGCGTTTGCATGGACATCGGCCACACCTTCCGCATGCATGAAGACCTGGTTGACGACATTAAGAGGACCTTCGATCGCCTCTACAGCATGCATTTCAAAGATCTCGAATCGGACCACGTCGATGCGAAAGGTGTCCCTGTCGGCAGAGGCGTCATGCCGATCATTGGCATCCTCCGCGAATTGGTGCGCTCCAACTACAAGGGCGAAGTGCAGCTTGAGTACGAGGTCGAAGCAAAGGATCCCGTTCCGGGAATGGCAGAGTCGTTTGGGTACATGCGGGGCGTGCTGCAGACGATAAGTTAACGAGAAGCAATGGAGCGGCTCCGGAGTTATGCCTGCTGTGGTGTGGTTCTGACAAATATTTGCTAAGGAAAGCAGTTCTACCTGGGCCTTCTACGATCTGTGATCCTGAGCCCTATGTTGGGCGAAGGATCTCCCGGAATGCGTCAGAGTTATATGCACTTGCGAGGCTCCTTGCCTGACCTCCTTTACTGTTTTGGTGGAAGGGCCACGCTGGCAGCAACTAAGTCGGAAACATCGCGGGGAGATCCTTCGCGCAACGGAAGCGCTTCAGGATGACAGGCGTTACGAAGCATGTACGACCCTGAAGTTTTAAATGGATATCCGACCATGAGCATCACTCGGCGCACATTGATCACGAGTTCGGCTGCGGGAATCGCGGCCATGCGAGTACCGCTCGCTGCGCAAGATCGGCAGTCCTCCGCGCCGGTGCGCAAGGGACGCATTCATCAATCTGTCAGCCGCTGGTGCTACGCGAAAATTCCGCTCGATCAACTCTGCGAGTACGTTGCGAAGATCGGACTGCGCGGCGTTGATCTGCTCCAGCCCGAAGAGTACGAGGTGCCGCGTCGCTACGGACTCATCTGCACGATGGGCTATGCCGGGGGAGGCGAAATTGCCAACGCGCTCAATCGCACCGAGAACCATGCCGTAATCGAACAAGGTTTTCGCACCAACATTCCAAAGGCTGCGAAAGCCGGCGTTCCCAACGTGATTACCTTTTCGGGAAATCGACGCGGTATGCCAGACGACGAAGGCGCGAAGAATACGATCGCCGGTCTGAATCGACTGAAGCCCATCGCCGAAGATCATGGGGTGACCATCTGCATCGAGCTGCTGAACAGCAAGATAGATCATCACGACTACATGTGCGATCACACTGCCTGGGGTGCGCGTGTGGTGCAGGAAGTGAACTCTCCCAATGTGAAACTGCTCTATGACATCTACCACATGCAGATCATGGAAGGCGATCTGATTCGCACGATCCGGCAGAACATTCAATGGATCGGGCACTTCCATACCGGCGGCGTGCCGGGACGTCACGAGCTAGATCACACACAGGAAGTGCAGTGGGACGCTGTGATGCGCGCCATTGCCGATGCCGGTTTTCGCGGGTACGTCGCCCACGAGTTCGTGCCCACTGCCGATCCGCTGGCATCATTGGAAGCGGCGACCGCGCTTTGCGACGTGTGAAAGGCAGAGTTCGTTTTTCGCGCCACGCATCCTCTTAACTTCACTACGATCTCGTGCGGAAGTTGACCGGTACTGACTATTTCGAAATGAAACCGCTGCAATACGAAGCTTCGAGCTCGGGAGTCAGTCGTCGCGAGTTCTTGCGCCGCTCCTCTGCCGTTGCTGCCGCTCCGCTGCTTACATCGCAAGCTCAAGGGCAGACCCGGCCTAACGTGATTCTCATCATCTCCGACCAGTTTCGCTGGGATTGTGTCGGTGCGAACGGCCGCAATCCGCTGAACCTCACACCCAATCTCGACGCAATGGCCGCCGAAGGTACGAACTTCGCAAATGCGATCACGAATCAGCCTGTGTGTGGGCCCTCGCGCGCCTGTCTTTTCACCGGCATGTACGCGACGCGAAACGGTGTATGGCACAACGGCCTGCCGCTTCCACCGGAGTCGGAAAGCTTTGCGAAAGCATTCCGCAGCGCAGGCTATTCGGCGAACTATGTTGGCAAATGGCATCTCGCGCCGGAAGACCCTCAAAATCCAGCAACACTCGGACCAGTCCCAAAACAGTACCGTGGAGGCTTCGACGATTTCTGGGAAGGGTGCAATGTGCTCGAACTCACGTCGCATCCGTATGAAGGTACGATCTGGGACTCGGCAGGGAATCAGATCACCTTTAAGGAAACCTATCGTGTCGACTTCATTACGGAACGCGTGGTGCGCTTCTTGCAACAAAAGCCGCGAGAGCCATTTCTGCTTGTTATCTCCTATCTCGAGCCGCACTTCCAGAATGACTGCAATTGCTTTGTAGCGCCGAAAGGCTATGCAGAGCGGTATCGAAATTCCTTTATTCCTCGCGACCTCTCTTTCTTTCCTGGCGATTGGCAGGAGCAACTACCGGACTACTACGGATGCACAGCACGCGTTGACGAAAACGTTGGCCGTCTGCGCCAGGAGCTCGTTTCGCTAGGACTCGCGAAACATACAGTGCTTGCGTTTCTAAGTGACCACGGCTGCCATTTCCGTACACGCAACGCCGAGTACAAGCGCAGCGGTCATGAAAGTTCGGTTCATATTCCTCTAGTCCTGACCGGCCCCGGACTCGATAAAGGGCGGAGCATAAAACAGCTCGTCGGGCAGATCGATGTTGCCCCCACGCTGCTCGAAGTTGCAGGCATTCCGGCTCCGAGTTCCATTCAGGGAACGAGCTTTCTGCGGCTTGCGGATGAACACGACCCAAATTGGCGCGACGAGGTCTTCATCCAGATCAGCGAGTCGATGACTGGGCGCGCTTTACGAACGCCGCAATGGACCTACGTTGTGGCCGAGCCCGACGGAAAATCACACGAGTCAGCTTCTACTTACGTTGAATATCAACTCTATGATCTGTTCTCTGATCCGCATCAGCTCGTGAACCTAGCCGGGCGTCGCGAAACTCGCGACATCTCCGGTCATCTACGCGAGCGGCTGCTCAGTCGAATGAAAGAAGCAGGAGAAGAGCAGGCCCAGATCGTGCCGGTGCCTCTATATCCATAAATTCGGTAGCCGACTGCGATAGAGATCCAGGAGCAAAAGCACCAGACAACTGCCACCATGAGCAAACGTCCAATTTCGGTAACAATCGTAAGCTGGGTGTACATAATCGCCGGCATCGGCGGCATCGCTGCTCACATTACCGAGTTCAATCTCCGACACCCGTTCTCAAACGATGCTGTGCTCGCACTGATCGTTCGAGCACTGGCAATTGTTGCTGGAATCTTCATGCTGCGTGGCGCCAACTGGGCTCGCTGGCTCGCGATCGCCTGGATTACATTCCACGTGGTTCTCAGCAGCTTCCATTCAGTACTGGCAGCAGCAATTCATGCTCTGCTGCTTGCGGTGTTTGCGTATTTCCTCTTTCGCAGGCAAGCAAACGTCTATTTCCATGCCGCAAGGCCAGAGGCAAATGCCGGTTGAATTACAGCGCGCAACCTACCCGGTAAATGCGAACCACACTCCTAAACACCACCGCTAGTGTTGGCATCCGCGATTCCTACCAGCGCCTGTTTTCCACATAGAAGCGGCCCGGAAAACCCCTCAACCTAAAAAAATCCTATTGACATCCAACCACTTCGGCGTAGGATGTGGTC
>CAYZHX010000146.1:3364-10121 GCA_964476905.1 uncultured Terriglobales bacterium | reverse complement strand
GTGGCACATGCGCCCGTCTCAGCCTCACCGTCCCCGACAATGCACGCAACGATCAGGTCAGGATTGTCGAAGGCCGCGCCATACGCGTGCAGCAACGAGTAGCCGAGTTCGCCGCCTTCGTGAATCGAACCGGGAGTCTCAGGAGCGACGTGGCTGGGAATGCCGTAAGGCCAGGAGAACTGTCGAAAGAGTCGTCGCAGTCCATCTTTGTTTTGCTCAATATGTGGATAGATTTCCGTGTACGAACCTTCGAGATAACTGTGCGCGACTAATCCCGGACCTCCATGACCAGGTCCGATGACGTAGATCATGTTGAGGTCGTTCTCAACAATGATCCGATTCAGGTGCGTGTAGATAAAGTTCAGACCGGCAGTCGTGCCCCAGTGTCCGAGCAAACGGGGCTTGATATCGTCGCGCGTGAGCGGTCGCTCCAGCAGAGGATTGTCTTTCAGATAAATCTGGCCGACAGTCAGATAATTTGCTGCGCGCCAGTAAGCATGCATCTTGCGAAGCTGCTCGTCTGACAGAGGACGAGGCGAAGTAGATGAAGATTGAGCAGATCCAACTGGAGTGTCTTCGAGCGTCTGCAGCTTCGGCATGTGCAATCCTCCGCTGTGATCAGGATACTGCGTTTCAGGTGTCTGCATTGGAGTAGTGGACGCTGGATGGATTTTGTCGACTAGGTGGACTGCAGCTTACATTTACTAAATGCTCATCCTGATCATGGGAGTTGCCGGTTCCGGCAAAACTTTGATTGGCAGCATGCTTGCCGAATCGTTGCATTGCGTCTTCGCCGATGCGGACCAGTTCCATTCCGGCGCCAACATCGAGAAGATGAGCCATGGCGTGCCTCTCACCGACGCCGATCGCCAGCCCTGGCTTCTCGCAATGCGAGAAGCAATTGAGGCTTGGACCAAATCGGGACAGAATGCAGTACTCGCCTGTTCAGCACTGAAACAGAGCTATCGCGATCTGCTCACAGCCGGCGTGCCTGCAACGATCGTCTATCTAAAAGGAAGTTCTGAACTGATCGACACCCGTATTCTGCAGCGACAAAATCACTTCATGAAGGCGCAGATGCTATCCAGCCAGTTTGCCGATCTAGAAGATCCGAAAGATGCGCTAGTCGTCGACATCGCACACACGCCCGAGCAAATCGTCAGTGAGATTCGCCGCAGATTAGGGGCGCACGAAAGCAAAACTGATTCAGATCAGAACCAGCCGCTACGGTAGGCAATCCACCAACTCACAAAGAGAAGCGGAATCGTTGCGATGATTCCCCAGACGAGTGGAAGCGCGAAGTCTGCAATCAGGCTGAGGATGATGAAAATCGCCCAGAATATTTTTCGTTCCAATCAGTTGTTCCCTTTCCGAACCCTCAGCACTCCCGCACCGCGGATTCCATCGTTCTTCAAGGCCTCGAGAGCTTCGTTTGCCTGTTCCAAGTTGAATGTCTGCAATTGCGTGTGGATTGGAATCTCGGCGGCGATGCGCAGAAAATCGATCCCGTCCTGACGGGTATTGTTCGCGACGCTGCGGATGCGCCGCTCCCAATAAAGAAGATCGTAGGAGAACGACGGAATATCGCTCATGTGAATTCCACCTAATACCAAGGTGCCGCCGCGTTTTAGATTCTTCAGCGCTGCAGGTACGAGTTCGCCGGCCGGCGCAAAGATGATCGCGGCATTCAGCGGTGTCGGCGGATCGTCGTATGCTCCTCCAACCCATTCCGCTCCAAGCTCCGCCGCCAGCTTGCGATGCTTCTCCTCGCGCGTACTCACGAGCACGCGATACCCCAGATGTCGCGCAACCTGAATGCAAACGTGCCCCGCCGCTCCAAAGCCATAAATGCCCAGAGTGTCCGCTGGCTGAAGTTCGGCGAGCCGCAACGAGCGAAAGCCGATGATCCCGGCACAGAGCAGCGGAGCAGCAGCCAAATCGCTGAACTGTTCCGGAATGGGATAGACGAATTTCTCTGGTGCGACGATAAGTTCAGAGTAACCGCCGTTCGCGGTCCATCCGGTGAATAAGGCATTAGGACAAAGATTCTCGCGGCCACGCGTGCAGAACTCGCAAACTCCACAGGTACGATGCAGCCATGGCACGCCGACGCGAGCGCCTGTCGCGTACCTCTTTGCCTCGGCACCCGACCGAACTACTCGCCCGACTACCTGATGTCCGGGCACAACATTCGCCAACTTCGGCGAAAGCTCGCCTTCCACCACGTGAAGATCAGTGCGGCAAATTCCGCAGGCACTTACTTCGATCAGCACTTCGTCCGGTTTCGGCTGCGGCTCCGGGAGATCGCGGGCAACGAGCGGATGAGCTGCGATCGAATCCGGACGTGGCAGAACCATCGCTCTCATTGCTCGGACCTTTGCTCAATCAGCCACACGTGAGTTCTAATCAAATGTAAATGCAAGTCAGCGCTACTTTCACTGATATCACTGTCGATAACTCTCCTCTGCGCATGTTTGTGGCGACGCCGCGCACAGAGAGCAAGAGCAGGTTTCCCGGCGTCATCTTTTATTCCGACATCTTTCAGCTTACGCCGCCGATGTTGCGCGCCTGCGTACGCCTGGCGGGATATGGATTCGTAGTCGCGGCGCCGGAAATCTATCACCGCATTGAATCACCGGGTACTGCCCTGCCCTTCGATGATTCCGGCAGAACTCGCGGCCTCGCCGACGCATCGAAGACTTCCGTTCGCGACTTCGACGATGACTGCCGCGCCGTGCTGGACTTTCTGGCGCAGCATCCGATGGTGAGTCCCGCAAAGCTGGCCGCTGCCGGCTTCTGCATTGGTGGACACCTCGCCTTTCGCGCTGCGCTGCAGCCAGACGTGAGGGCAACCGTCTGCTTCTACGGAACGGGAATTCACGATGGCCGCCTGGGTGAAGACAACGATGCCGGCTCGCTGCAGCGAGCCAACGAAATCAAAGGCGAACTGCTGATGATCTTTGGCGAAGCCGATCCGCACGTTCCCAAAGAGGGACACGAGAAGATTCGTGCCGCCTTACAGGAAGGCGGGGTGAAGTATCGTGTGAAGCTGTATCCGGCGGAGCACGCGTTTATGCGCGACGAGGGTCCGCGCTACGATCCTCTTTCTGCCGATTCAGCCTTCTCGGATATGATTCAACTATTCCGAAGCAACTTCGGAGAAAGCTCACCCGCGTAACACCACCGGCCCGCGGTTTACAATTCAAGCCTCGCTATGTCTAGACGGATTCAGATCATCCTGCTCGTCTTTGTCGCGTTGGTTGGCATCCGCATTTTTCTCATCTATCGCGAGCGGAACGCTCCCGCGCCGGCTCCGAAGCAAGCGGCGCCGAATCCAAACTTCAGCGCCGACAATTACGTGGTTCCCACGCAGGTTCATGCTTACGATCTGAAGTCCTCAAAAGAAGCGCTCGATGGCAAGACAGTCTGGGTCAAGGCAGGGAATCAGGTTTACTTCTACCCGTATGCTGCCGGACGCGTGGACTTCAAACATCCTGCCGGGCTGCTGCCTCCGCTCGACAAGCTGCAGATCACGAATGTAATTCAGGCGACATCGCCGAATGCCAAAGCCGAGGAAGTTGCGCCTGGAGTTCGAGTCCGCGAGGAGCAGGTCTTAGCCGTCTTTCATCGACCAGATGACAAGAAGACGTACGCTGCTCCGATAGGCAGCAATCGCGGCGGCGACTACACGCTTTACATCAACGACGTTTTCTTCTTCGAAGATCCGCATGAGCTCTACAAGCACTGGCCTGCCGACGTCTGGAGCGCCATCAGCCAGCACCAGGCAAAACAAGGGATGAATGAGCTACAGGTTTCGATGGCGCTCGGCATAGGTGTTCCGCAAGGCAGTGGCGGCGAGTACGGCAATCGCACTCTCGAGTACGACAACAATGGCCATCCGGTCAAAGTCACCTTCGAGCGCAATCACGCCACTAGCGTACAAAATGGCGCCGGCTCGTAGGTCAGCAAAATCGCGGGACTAGCCGGGAAACATGCAGACGAACTCCAGCCTTAATGGGTAAACTCCTTTAACTGGAGCGAATCCCATGATGATGGATTGGAACGCCTATCTTGGCGAACTGCTGAATACGATTGGAAAGTTAGGCCAACTAAGTCCCGATACCGTGCGCGGCTACCGAACTCTCAGCGACGCCGGGCAGAAGACCAACCACCTCGATGAAAAAACCCGGCAGCTGATCGCGCTGGCCGTTGCCGTTACTACGCGCTGCGATGGATGCATCACTGTTCACACTTCGGCGGCGATGAAGGCCGGAGCCAGCAAGGAAGAGATCGCCGAAGCGTTAGGGGTCGCCGTCGCACTGAACGCCGGAGCCGCGCTGGTATACAGCGCACGCGTGATGGATGCGTATGAAGCGAAGAGCCAGCCGGAGCTTGCAGCCACCGCGAAGAAATAATCCGCAAAGCTCGCGGTGCCTGTTCCAAAGACTGTGACTCCGCCTGACAGCATTTCTCGTACGATACTGCTGAAATGGCTCGAAGCCGAGTTGCAGTAATGGGAAGCTACGTTGCCGATCTCGCGTTTCGTACGCCTCGCCTGCCGCGGTGGGGAGAGACGGTGATGGGAGCATCGTTCGCGCTTGGGCCCGGGGGCAAAGGTTCGAACCAAGCCGTAGCAGCGGCGCGGCTTGGCTCGGACGTCGTTTTCATTACCAAGTTAGGACGCGACCCTTTCGGCGAACTCGCGCTGAGGACATACAAAGCAGAAAGCATCGATACCGAGTTCGTCTTCCAATCTGCCGAGCACGCCACCGGCGGCGCGGCGATCATCATCGATGAGCTCAAAGGCGAGAACGCGATCGTGGTGGTTCCGGGAGCTTGCTTTCAGCTAAGCAGCGAGGAAGTCAGCCGGGCTGAGAGTGCGATTGCCGACTGTGCAGTCTTTCTCACTCAACTCGAGCTGCCCATACCAGTCGTCAAGCATGGACTGCGTCTCGCGCGCAAGCTGAGCGTCGCGACGATCCTCAATCCCGCTCCGGCGCATGAACTGCCTTCCAGCATCTATCCGCTTTGCGATTACTTAACTCCTAACGAGACCGAAGCTGCAGCGCTGACCGGAATAAGTGTCGCCAGTCTCTCCGACGCAGAGCGTGCAGCAGAAGCTCTGCTCGGGTGTGGCGTACGCAATGTGGTAATCACGTTGGGCGCCCAGGGTGCATTGGTGAAGAATGCTCGGCTCGTGCAGCATGTTCCTTCATTCGAGGCCGGGCCGGTTGTCGAGACCACCGGCGCTGGAGACGCCTTCAGTGGCGGTTTCGCGGTCGCACTCGCTGAGGGAATGGACATCGTCAGCGCGGCTCGCTTCGGCTGCGCGGTGGCGGGAATTTCCGTAACACGTCCGGGGACTGCGCCGTCGATGCCGCGCCGTTCCGAAGTCGAGAAGCTCCTACAAGAGCAGCCGTAGACCGCGCCTGCGCGGCCATATCGTATTACTTCCTTAGTAACCCACACATCGCGCATTTTCGTCGCATTTAGGGCTATGGTGCGCTATTTTCCGCGATAGCGCGCATGAACAAGGTTGGACGTTACGAAATCGTCGGCGAATTAGGACGCGGAGCGATGGGCGTGGTCTATCGGGCAATCGATCCTACGATTGGCCGAACCGTCGCTCTCAAGACTACGCGCCTCGACGTTGATGCAATCGAGCACGACGAACTGCTGCGTCGCTTCCGCAATGAAGCTCACGCAGCCGGTCAGATGAACCATCCCAACATTGTCACCATTCATGACGCCGGCGAATGCGACGGCCTCTTCTATATCGCGATGGAGTGCCTGGAGGGCGAGACACTCCAGTACTTGATGTCACAGACGCATCCACTTCCCTCCGAGCAGATCATCGAGATCGCGAAGCAGGTCGCAATCGGGCTCGATTATGCCCACTCAATGGACGTTGTGCACCGCGATATCAAGCCGGCGAACATCATGATCACGCGCCAAAAGCTGGCCAAGATCATGGATTTCGGCATTTCCAAGTCGGTGGGCACTCTCACGCGCACCGGACAGGTCTTCGGCACTCCTTATTACATGTCGCCGGAACAGGTGATGGGGCAGGTTGTCGACGGCCGATCCGATCTCTTCAGTTTTGGCGTAATTCTCTATGAGATGGCAACGGGAGCGCGTCCATTCGGAGGCGATACCGTGGCCACCGTGATTTACAAAATCATCAACGAAGCTCCGCCTTCACCCTGTGATCTTCAAACAGGAGTGCCTCCTGGACTGAGCGCCGTGATCACGCGGTGTCTTGAAAAGAAACCTGAACATCGATACCAGACAGGAGCCGAACTCGCCGCCGATCTGGAGAATTTCCCATCGTTGCACGCAGGCAAGCAGGCGATGAGCGCTGCGGCATCAAATAGTCCGCTTCAGCGGACGCAGGCAGTCGCGCTCGACCAAGCCGCTCCCGTTGCGGTTAAGTCATCGACCACGACTGGCGCCCTCCACATTACCGCCGCAAACCGAAGAAGTGATCCTGCGTCAGGCAACGAACCAGCGCGATCACCTGCTTGGTTTAGAACGAAAACAGGAGCCGTAATGGCCCTTTTGGCAGCTTTGGTCTTGGTAGAGGCGGGGATTCTGTTTAGGCCGCGACATCACCGAGGTTCCCATCAGCGATCACCCGGAGGGGCTTCCATCATCGTGAACGTTCCCCCAAATCCGGCGAGGTCCCCCCACAGCGAAGCCTCCGAAAAGGGTGGGGTTCAGAAGGCGCGCGAGTCTGAGCGGCGCGAGTCTGAGCGGC
>CAYZHX010000146.1:0-3264 GCA_964476905.1 uncultured Terriglobales bacterium | reverse complement strand
TCTTCTTCTCCAGCTCTTCCCGAAAAGATGCAGACTTCTACCGAGCAGAAAAAAGTTGCGATTTACTTCACTTCCAACCCAGTGGGAGCTTCCATTCGACTTGATGGCGAATCCGATCCTACCTGGGTCACTCCCTACACCATCGCCGACATACTTCCGGGCACGCATCGCGTCGTTTTCGCGAAAGAAGGCTATTCGCCGGAAATTAGAGACCTGGAGATCGGTCCTCGGGACGCGTCGTATCGAGTGGATCTGGCTCCCAAGTAACTGTGGTGCTTCGTACCACGCCCTGGTTCTTTCGCACCGCATTTACAATGAAGAACGCTCATGTCCAACCCTGGCGCGCTTTATCGGCCCTTCGATGAACTTGTGACCATCAAAATTCTTGGAAGAGAGTTCCGGGTTCCCAAAGACAACATGTTGCTGCGCGGCATGCAGTATCTCTCCCCCGAGAATGTTGCGATGGGTAGGTTTTGTTGGAATGAGGAGTGCCAATACTGCCGCGTGTCGTACAAAGCATCTCCCGATGGTGCACCCCGCCAGGCGCTCTCCTGCAAACTGATGGTTCAGCCCGGAATGGAAGTAGTCGAAGTGGCGACTGAGATCCGCTACTGCCTCCGCGACCTCGGCTTGAAGTAGGTACTCCATTTCGCATTGCAGAATCCTTGGTAGAGCAGTAAATCGTACTTACCGATGCTCGTTCGAAATCTCTTGTATTCCAAGGGCGATGCTCCTCATCGGCCAAGCCTTCTGTCCCGCTGAAAAAGAGAAAGTCTTGACAACGCTCTGAGAAACGGTCTAAAAGGTTTCAGTTTTTCGCAGTAAACGATTACTACGAAAGATTCGATTCGTGTTTAAGGTCTGGGCAAGACCAAAACATCCGACGCAATCCTGTAGAAGCAGGAGGAGGGACATGATGAGTCGTTTCGAAACCAAGACTCACGCTGCAACAACCAGCTTCACAACCAAACTATCGAAGTGGAACCGCTTCGCAATGTGGTGTGCGTGTATTGCGATGCTGGCGGTCTTGGCCACGACTGCGATGGCACAGGACAATGCCTCGCTGACCGGAACAGTGACCGACCCGTCGGGAGCTGCGGTAGTGAATGCGAGTATTACCATCACCAACGTCGCCACCGGCCAGGTACGAAACACAGTTTCGAACACTAGCGGCGACTTCTTGTTCGCCAATGTCGGCGCAGGCCAGTACACGATGACGGCGAGCGCACCAGGCTTCCAGAAGTTCTCGCGAGCCGGAATTGTGATTCACGTTGCTCAAACGCTGGAAGAGAACGTCGCCTTTAAGGTCGGCAATACTCAGGAAACAGTCAACGTCGAAGCCGACGCCCTCCAAGTGCAATCGGAGACGAATGAAGTAAGCAGCCTCATCACCGGCCAGCAGGTGACGCAATTAGCGACGAACGGGCGCAACGTAACCGCACTCGCGGCGCTCGGAATGGGGAAATCGAACAACCTTCCTGCCTACTCCGGCGCGAATGCGCTGACCAGCGCGAACGGCATCAGCTTCAACGGGACGCGCAATACGCACAACATCTATCTGCTGGACGGCGGCGAGCTAAACGATCGCGGGTGCGGTGGCTGCTTCAGTTCCCTCCCCTCCATCGACTCGCTTTCGGAATTCCAGACGCTCGACAGCAATTACGGTCCTGACTACGGCATCGGCTCCGGCGGCACCATCGCGATGGTCATCAAGTCTGGCACGCAGAATTTCCACGGTTCAATCTGGGAATTCAACCGAAACGAAGCCTTTGCGGCTAACAACTATCTCCTGAACCGAGCGGGCAAGAAGCGTCCGGAGTTCCGGCTGAACATACCTGGCGGCAACTTTGGTGGACACATCGGCCACAACACCTTCTTCTTTGTGAATGAAGAGTGGCGCAGGCAGATTCAGGGAAGCACGCCGACTGTTGCAGCGGCGATTCCTGCAGTCAATTTTCCAACGTTAGGCCAGCCCTTCACTTATACGGTTCCAACAGGCAAGACCACCCCGATAGTTCCGCAAACGAGCGATCCTGCCAAGCTGGCGCTCTACGCGGCTGACGGCCTAACTCCAGGAAGTCCTTTTCCCAACAACACTATCCCGGCAAATCTGATCGACCAGAACGCAGTGCGCGAAATGAATGCTGGTACGTTCCCGAAAGCGAACTTCGGCACGAATCAATATATTTCTTCGATTCCGCAAGTCACCAACGTGCGCGAAGACGTGGTCCGGCTCGATCACAACATAGGTAGTAAGTTTCAGGCCATGGGGCACTACTTGCACGATGCAGTCAACCAGACCATCTATCCGCCGCTGTGGGGCAACAGCACTTACCCAACAGTCGGCTCGGCGATGAAGAATCCTTCGTGGTCTTCGACTCTGAAGTTGACGCAAACTTATTCATCCAGTTTGCTCAACGAAACCAGCTTCCTGTGGAGCGGCAATACGATCAACCTGGATCCCATTACTGGTCCTGGCGGCTCGTTTGTGCAGCCAAGCGGTTGGTCCCAAACTACGTTTTTCCCGGCAGCCAATAATTTCGGCAGCCGCATGCCAGAGGTTGGACTGGGGGCTCCGTACAGCATTCGCTGGAGCTCCAGTTATTACCCTTGGAAGAATTCCTATTTTGGCTATGAACCGCGGGACGACGTCTCGTGGACTCACGGCAAACATTCGTTCAAGTTTGGCTTCAGTTGGCTCCATGCGGTGAAGAATCAGGAGCTACAAGCCAATACGCAGGGAACAGCTAATTTCGGCAACGGCTCTTTCTCTAAGGATTCATTGATCAATTTCTTGCTGGGCGATGCCGACAGCTTCACCCAATTGCAGTATCTCGCCGGCAAGCACTGGGTCAACAACAACTACGGCTTTTACGCAAACGACAATTGGCGCGTGAACCAACGCTTAACTTTGAACGTCGGCTTACGCTACGACGGTCTGCCTCACGCCTTCGAACGCTACAACCAATTCGCCAATTTCGTGCCGTCGCTCTACGATCGCAGCCAACCGAATCCGATGAATCCCGACGGTACGCTGAATCCCGCAACACTGACCAGCTTCAACGGACAAAACTTCTACCTGAACGGGATTCGTGAAGCCGGCGTGAATGGCTTCCCACGCGGCAACGTGCAGGACAGCTTCTACACTCTGCAGCCCAGATTGGGGTTCGCCTACAACGTGGGTGGGGATGGCAAGACAGTCATTCGCAGCGGCGTTGGAATCTTCTATGAGCGCGTCCAGGGCAACGACGTATATAACGCGGC
>CAYZHX010000145.1:8921-10165 GCA_964476905.1 uncultured Terriglobales bacterium | reverse complement strand
GGCGCGCCGGCGTCGCCCCACTGCCACCAGTTGTATGTGTAGCTGTAGTGAAAGTCATTGGTCAGATGCGGCGTCAGTGTGCTGGTCAGTCCAACCACACCGATCCACGGATGCGACGGTAGATTGCGCGTTGAAAAATACTGTCCCTTGGTTCCTCCAAGAATGCCGCCAACGTCAGATTGCGCAAGATCTGCCTGGCTGAGCTTGTAGTAGCGATAGCTGCTCATGAGGTGCCAGTTTTGTCCGAAGTCGTGATCGAGGCGGGTGACCCAGTTGTTGTCGCTCTGCGGCAGCCTGATCGTTCCCCTGTAACCCAAGGTATTGAAGCCATCTCCGATCGTCGATGGCGGAGCAAGATCGTTGGCAGCCGGCATGTACTGTGACCAAATCTGATTGACGATGGGATTGAGGCCGATAGTACGTGGATCGCACAACCCGTTAGAGCTTCCGGGGCACGCTGCAGGTTGATAGGTAACGCCGTTCACAGTGACTGGATTGGGATTCAGATTGAAGGGTATCCAAGCGCCAGTAGCGGGGTTCTGAACTTGGACGACTCCAGCTCGGAAGAGGGCCGACGGAGTCGACCTCTCGAACGTGGTGATATTCGGGAAACGCACACCCTGATAGAAGCCGAAAATGTATGTTTTTCCACCCAATACGTTGAAAGGAAGAAGTGGTCCGCCTGCCGACGCGCCAAATCGGTTCTGATGACGCGAAGGAAGAGGAGTAAAACCGCGCAGCGTTCCCGTTTTGGGATCAGTCGAAGGTGTGTGGCCATTCGCCCAGCTATTGGCGGAAAAATTGGTTCCGTAATAGTACTCATAGCCAGCGCCATGCCAGTTGTTCGTACCGCGACGGGTTGCCATTGTGATTTGACTTCCGGCGGCCGCGTTGAAGTCGGCGGTCTGTCCGGCGACGCCAACCTTGAACTCCTCAATGCTGTCGATCGGAGTCGGCACGACGCCATTGGGAATCGCGCTGCCGCCTCCCGTTATGGGATTCCCGGCGAAGCCGCTTAGATAAACAGTGTTGGTTCCGTCCATGTCGCTTGAGTTGTTGCCGCCATCCAGCACGAACATATTTTGGTCGGCATTGGAGCCGGCTACAGAGCCTGCTTGACCGGAAGTGCCATTCATTGGAGCCGTAGCCGGCTGCATAAGCGCTAGCCCGGAGACGTCACGGCTCAAGCCAGGTAATGACTGTGCCATGTCAAAGTTCATCGTCGTGCCGATGGTCGCGTTCAT
>CAYZHX010000145.1:5155-8821 GCA_964476905.1 uncultured Terriglobales bacterium | reverse complement strand
GTCCGTAGCAACCACGCTGGCATCGACGATCACGGCGCCGGAATTATCGGTCACCGTGCCGACAATGCTTCCGGTTGAACCGCTCTGAGCAACGACCATTGAACTGAGTGCGAGCATTGCCAGAAGGCAAACTGCCCATGTGAACAAGCGAGTGTGAGTACCGAGCGAACTGGGTTGGATCATAGGGGCGTAAAAAACTCGTGCGACTCTCGGAAGCGGTTCGCGCAGAGTCGGGCCTTGGGTGGTCATCGGTCCCTCCAGAAGATTCAGCAACGTGAAAAGCCGAGTAAGACTCCAGACGACGTATGAAAAAGAGGGCCCTGCCGAGATCGCAACTGATGCGACTCAGCTGATTATTGGCCGCGCAGCTTAGCACAGTGCATTAAAGGTTGTCAGGGACAAAATGGAGAATATCGGGATATATCGCGTGATAATTCTGATGAGAGCCATAAGAATCGGGAATTCGTGAGGATGGTTTGAGGCGCAATAAAGAAGCCGGTATCGAGGATTTTTCGATACCGGCTCGAAATGCTTACCGAGCCGACTAGGCTCGATACTCTAGAAACTTACGCGCAGTCCAAACTCCATCTGTCTCGGGGTATTAGCTTGCGTAGTAATCACGCCCCAGCTTGATGGGTTTGAGATGTCGAGTGTCGGGTCGGCAAACTGGTTATGGTTTAGCACATTAGTGAATACCGCTTGCAGTTCCGTGTTGACACGTTCTGTGATGCTGAAGTTCTTTTTCAGGCTCAGATCCATGTTCCAGTAAGGCAATCCTCGCGTAGGCCCGGACCCAGCATCCCTCACATCAAGGCCGAGAATTGGAGGACGTACCTGATTCCACACTGCGACGGGATCGCCAAAAATGTTGACTGCAGCATTTCCCGAGCCAGCAGTGGCTGTGCCGACTTTGTTACCGACTGCATCTTTGCCGCCAGGAACATTCAGGTGAGCCGAATTGCCGCCGGTTGAAGCGTCATTGAATTGGCACTGCTCATTATCGAAGAAGGAATTACCGTCTCCTGCACCAAACGCCTGAGCGTCGGTTGAAGTGTTGCAATACAGCGGAAGGCCTGTGCCCGCAGTAAAGACTGGAGCGATATTCCAACCACCGAGAAGGTGTCCCAAGAATCCCGACTGTCCCTTATAGAACGGCGGCTGGTAAACCAAAAAGATGTTATAGACGAACTTACGATCAAACGGCTGCAGACCGTACATAGTGCTGATGTTGAACGGATCATCAGCAGTAAGCTCGCTGCTCGCCTGCACTACGCCATTGGTTCCCATAGCCTTAGACCAAGTGAAATTTGACTGGGTAGTTAGGCCATGCCAATCGTTCATTTTGATCGAGACAAAGCCGGCATTATAGTTTCCATATCCTAAGCTGGCGTTGACTCCTACTCCCGATGTTAGCTGACCATTAGCCCCGTTGGGACCAGGAATGGGGCTGTTTAACATGCTGACAGGGAAGTTGAAACCTGGCGAGGTCCCTCCTGTGTCCAGATCTGACCATAAACTCCAGACATTTTGACTCGCGAAGTTAGATTCCTCGTTTGTTACGACGGCGGCGGTGCAACTAGAAAAACCGTTGCAATACCCTGTGTTCTTCAAAGCAGCCTCAAAAAATGGCTGTGGAGTCATGGTCGTGGGGGCGCCGTTCGCATCGCATGCCGCAACGGACTTCGTGCAGCCCATTGCAGCCTCGACCGCCGCATACGCCTTGGCGAAACTTTGACCACCCAAGGTCATCATGGTCGGAACAGCGTTGATATTGATCGGCAAGAACTCATGACGTACCCGGCGACCGATATAGCCTGTCTCCACCGTCACCCTATTGGACAACTGCCGCTGAATAGTGAAATCGAATGAGTCGACCGAATTGGGTCGCATATGGGGATCCAGAGACTCCCCTGCAGCGGTACTGACGTCATTGATTCCGGGGAAATAAGGTTGTGGCAAGTTCTTACTCGCGGAAGCCAATGGAGCTACATTGCCGTCGACTCCAATGCGGAAAGCAGTGTCGAAGCCTGGCGTGGAGCTTCCGCACGTCCCGTTGGAGAGTCCGGTTTGGCAGTCCACTGTTTGGATAAGTCCCGGCGCTAGCAAGGGTACGAGTACTTGGTTCACGCCGTTTAGGCGACCATATACTCGGCCATATCCGCCCCGGATTACAGTGTTGCTGCCTTGAGGATTCCAGGCCACGGCAACACGGGGGCTGAAGCCACCGTAAAACGGCTGGTAGGGGTATTTCAACTTATTCGCAGTGTTCCCGACCAGAGCGAAACCAACCGTCGGATTGTATACTTGTCCGGCTAACGCGGCTGCTTGCCGCTGAGCCAGATAGGATTCAACGTCGATCTGCTGATTGTTTGCGCCAACGAGAGTAACCTGAGCTCCATTCTCGTCGGTAGGCGGCATCTCTAGCGCCCAACCCAAGCCATAAGTAAGGGTGAAGGATGGCTTCATGTGCCAACTATCGCTGAAGTACACGTTGTAATAGGGGATGTTAACTTTGGCATTTGCAAAGGTCCCCGGAGGATTCAACTGCATGTTGTTTCCAACGCGCGTATAGGCAAGCTGCGAATCGGTGACGATACCAAGCACGGCTGCCAAGTCACGACCGAAGCTCGATTTGCTGCCCTTAAAGCCCGCGGGAAGTACGCTCGATATGTTGCTTTGCAGTAATCCTGCTCCGAGTGAGTCTCCAAGTTGGTACACAGTATTGAAATTGATGGTACCGCCGTTGTCGCTGCGCTGGTGCCAGTTAAAGTTATGTTGATATTGGGCGCCAAACTGGAATAAGTGGTTACCATGTAACATCGAAACATCGTCGCGGAAAAAGTGGTCTTTCCCATCCCAGAAACGCACGCGCGTGTCCTGGTTGTCCACGTTGTACGGCGCGAGTACGTTGTAATGCTGTTCTCCCAACGGCTCGAGAGCTCCGCCGAGACCCGTGAACTGGGGCGGATCGTTCTTCGACTGGTAAGCCCACCAATTTCGGAGGAAGCTGTAGTGGAAATCATTCGTGACGCTCGACGAAATGTTGGTCGTCAACCCCGCCACGTAATACCAGGGCACTTGCGGACGAGTAGAAACCGGTGCCGCCACGCCTAGTGTGTCACCACTGAAAAAGCCTCCGATATCAATCTGATTATTCGTCGTGCGAATCAGCTTGTAGTAGCGATAGCTGCCCATTAAATGCCACTTCGAGCCAAAATCATGGTCAAGGCGGATCACTCCAAAATTGTCGTTCTGCGGAGTAGTGAGATTCGTCTTGAAGCCCTGTACATTAGTTCCGTCGCACCGACTACCAAGTAACGATCCGCAGCTCGGATCATTTGGCAGAGGCATGTACTTGCTCCACATTTGCTGTACCAATGGGTCGATGCCGACTGCCGGTACACGTGGATCTATGGTCTTCACGTCATACCGTGTGCCGCCAAAAGTGAGGAAGCCATTGCGCATGTCCGGACTCGGGACCGCTCTCTCAATAGTCTGGATGTTCGGCCAGCGGAAACCCTGGTAATTAACAAAAAAATACGTCTTCCCACCCAACACATCTTTGGGAAGCAGAGGTCCACCCAAGGCGCCCCCAAATCGGCTGTAGTGGTACGGAGGCAGTGGGGTATGTGTCAGGTTATTGTCCCAAGTATTCGCATTCCAGTT
>CAYZHX010000145.1:1377-5055 GCA_964476905.1 uncultured Terriglobales bacterium | reverse complement strand
CCATCGAGCTGGAACGTACTCTGGTCTACCACTGCACCAGCTACGCTGCCGTCAGGGCTAATGCCCGGCTGTAAAGTCACAAAAGTATTGACGTCGCGCCCAAGACTGGGCAGCGAGTCTAGTGCAACTCCATTGACTGTATTGCCTACCGTAGAGTTCATAGTTTGCAGCTCAGTTCCGGTGGTTTCTACCGTGACCTCCTGCGTAACCGAGCCTACGGGCAAGTGGACGTCTTCATTGAGGGACTTCCCTACTTCAACGATCTGATTTGAGACCAGAGCAGTTTGAAATCCCTGCTTGGTGATCTTGATGTCATATATTCCGGGCACCACATTGGGAAGCACGAAGTGCCCGGCATTGTTAGTCGTGGTCTTTACCGTAGTGTTTGTGCTCCTGTCGGTAGCGGTTATGTCCGCACCTGGCACAACCGCGCCTTGGGGATCGGTCACAGTTCCGACAATTGTTCCCGCCGAAATGGCCTGCCCCAACATCGTTGTTGACAGAAATGTCAGCAGGAAAATGAATGCGGTGAGTTGAGCGAAAATCGCCAATGCTCTCCATGTACGACAATCGGGCACTAGCTGCGAGGTGTGGATGCGAGTTCCGTGTGACACAGAGGATGTGTGACACGGCCTGGTTTGCCCTATCATTCGTCCCTCCAGAATTGTCAGCGGCAAGAAGGCGCTGATTAAGAATCCAGACGAATTATGAAAACGGGATCCATCGCCACGGACTGGCGATTGCGTCAGCGGGGACGCAAGTTCGTATTAGGCCGCGCAGCTTAGCATAGGCAGATAAAGCTTGTCAGGGACAAAATGAGCTGCAACGGGATAGATCGCGTGAAAATTCTGATGGGAGCCATAACGATCGGGAATTCGTGATGGCAGTTCGAGGCAACAAAGAAAGCTGGCTCGAGGGTTTTCGATATCGGCCTGAATGCTAAACACCTAGGCGACCAGGCTGGATAGTCTAGAACTTACTCGCAGTCCGAACTCCATTTGTCCTGGGGGTATTCGCTTGCGTAGTAATCACGCCAGCTTGACGAATTGGAGATGTCGAGAGTCGGTCGGCAAGCGCGGGTCGAGAGCTCTCAACCAAAAGCAACTTCACGGTAACCGTTCGTGCCGTGGTGAAACCTGGCCTCCTTCTGCTACTGTAGAAAATTAACCAGAAATGCAGAAAAAGATCCCTATAGGAGTCTTGGGCGCGACTGGCATGGTCGGTCAGCGCTTTGTGCAATTGCTTGAGCACCATCCTTGGTTCGAGGTGGCGTGGCTAGCGGCTTCCGAGCGCTCGTCAGGCCTGCCTTATGCTGAGGCCGCTCGCTGGAAACTGAACACGCCCATTCCGGAAAAGGTGGCAAAAATGCGGGTCTCCGATGCCGCGCCGGATGGAGCACCGAAGGTGATCTTTGCTGCCCTCGACGCAGGTATTGCCAAAGAGCTTGAGCCCAAGTTTGCCGAAGCCGGACACGCGGTGATCACTAATTCCAGCGCCTTCCGCATGCACGAGGACGTGCCACTGGTCATTCCCGAAGTCAATGGCGATCATCTCAAACTGATCGAGAAGCAGCCAACGCGCAAGCGTAATGGCGGCTTTATCGCTACGAATCCCAACTGCTCTGCCATCGGGTTAGTCATGGCTCTGGCACCACTGCATCGAAAATTCGGCATTGAAGGGGTATTTGTAGCGACGATGCAAGCCGTCAGCGGCGCGGGATATCCGGGAGTTGCCTCGCTCGATATCTTGGGCAACGTGATTCCATTCATCTCTAAAGAAGAAGAGAAGCTCGAGGCTGAAACCAAAAAACTGCTCGGCGATCTTCATAATGGATCGGTCAAAGCCGCCGGATTCAAAATCAGCGCACAGTGCAATCGCGTGGCGGTGGAAGATGGACACACGGAATCAGTTTCGATCAAGCTGAAAAAATCGGCCGTGGACCGAGACATCCTTGAAACCTGGTCGAGTTTCCGGGCGCGTCCGCAGGAAATTTCGCTGCCCACGGCTCCAGAGCAGCCGGTGATTTATAACGCGGGAACAGATCGTCCGCAGCCTCGTCTCGACGTGAATCGCGGAAATGGCATGAGTGCCGTGGTGGGACGCCTGCGTCCGTGCAGCCTGCTCGACTGGAAATTCACAGTCCTATCGCACAACACCATTCGGGGCGCGGCCGGCGCAGCCCTCCTGAACGCCGAACTGCTAAAGCATGATGGATACCTCGACTGAATCCGACGTCAACACGAACATCACAAAACTCGGAATGAAGTGGCACGAAAACAGCAACACCGAAAATCAACCTCCGTGGTGTAACCTTCGTGAACTTCGTGTTAACTCCGGGTCTCCCCAATGATCGTGATGAAATTCGGCGGGACCTCGGTCGAGGATTCCGCCGCGATTGATCGCGCAGCGAAGATCGTCGCCGAGCGACGCGAACGCGCACCTCTCGTTGTAGTCAGCGCGATGTCGAAGGTCACCGACCAACTTCTCGCCGCAGGACGCGCGGCCGGCGAAGGCGATCGCGAAAAAGCGTTGCAGCTTTCGCGTGGGCTGCGTGAACGCCATTACTCGACCGCCGGCGAATTGCTCGGCACTGCCGTTTTTACGCAGTTCCATTCTGAACTCGAGAGTGACTTCGATGCGCTCGACGAACTGTTGCGCGGTGTGGCTGTCCTCGGCGAGCTCACGGCTCGTACTACCGATTTAATCGCCTCCTTCGGCGAGCGCATCTCCAGTCGCATGGTTACGGCGGCATTCCTGCGCCGCGAACTGCCCGCCGCTCATGTGGATTCGCGCCACTGCGTGATCACCGACGCCAATCACACCAAAGCTGTTCCCTTATTTCCCGAAATCGACTTGCGCCTCGCGCATCATGTCCGTCCCCTGCTTGACCGCAAGCAGATTCCCATAATGGGAGGATTCATCGGCAGTACGCGCGAAGGCGCTACGACAACTCTCGGCCGCGGAGGCTCCGACTTCACCGCTGCCATCGTAGGCGCCGGACTCGACGCCGAATCGATCGAGATCTGGACAGACGTCGATGGCATGATGACTACCGACCCGCGCATCTGTCCTGACGCGCACCGTATTCGCACCATCAGCTTCGAAGAGGCCGCCGAACTGGCTTACTTCGGCGCAAAAGTCCTACATCCAGCCACGCTGCTTCCGGCTGTGCAGAAAGACATTCCCGTTTTTGTACTCAATTCGCGTAATCCAGCCTGCGAGGGTACGCGCATCACTGCCCGCGCGCCGCAATGCCGCAACTACTTCA
Organism: uncultured Terriglobales bacterium; assembly: GCA_964476905.1. GTDB lineage: Bacteria > Acidobacteriota > Terriglobia > Terriglobales > Acidobacteriaceae > Gp1-AA112. Next base: position 1,787 of record CAYZHX010000145.1, on the reverse strand, counting down.
AGGCGATTGCCGCCAAACGGCGCATCACCATCGTCGACGTCGTCGCCACGCGCATGCTCATGGCGCACGGATTCTTGAAGAGCATCTTCGAAGTGTTCGACCACCATCGCTGTCCAGTGGACATGGTCTCCACCTCGGAAGTCAGCGTCTCGCTGACTGTCGATTCCACCGAGGCAATTCCTGCCATCGCTGCCGACCTGGAGAAGCTTGCCGATGTGAAGTATGAAGGACGCAAGGCGATCGTCTGTCTGGTGGGCGAGAATATTCGCGGTACTCGCGGTATCGCGGCCAAAGTCTTTGGCGCGCTGCCGGAGACAAACGTGCGTATGATTTCGCAAGGCGCGTCGGAGATTAACATCAGCTTCGTGATCGAAGAAGACGATGTGGAAGAAACCGTACGCACGCTGCAC
>CAYZHX010000145.1:0-1277 GCA_964476905.1 uncultured Terriglobales bacterium | reverse complement strand
ATGAATCTCCTGTTGCTGGGCCATGGAAAAACCGGAGCGTTGGTCGAGGAAGTTGCGCGACAGCGCGGACACTCGGTTCGCGTGCTCACTTCCAAGGAGAACGCGCACGCCAGTGGGTTGGGCGCTGATCATCTGTATGGAGTCGATGCTCTGATCGATTTCACCACACCGGAAGCGGTTGTCGAAAACATCGAAGCCTGCGTTCACGCTCGCAAGCCGATCGTCGTCGGCACAACGGGCTGGTATCAGCACATCTCGCGACTTGAAGAGCAGACCCGCAAAGAAAACGCCGCTGTGCTCTATGGCTCGAATTTCTCAGTCGGGGTGAACGTCTTTTTTGAGATTGCGGCTGCCGCCGCCCCGGCTTGTTCTCAGGGATATGTGCCGACGATCGTCGAACGCCATCATGTCCACAAGAAAGATGCGCCCTCCGGAACAGCCGTTTCTATTCAGCGAATCTTCTCCGACATAGCCCACGTTGAACCTGAGATCACTTCAGTGCGCGAAGGCGAAACCGTCGGAACTCACGTAGTCCTGCTCGATTCCCCAAGCGACACGATGATGCTCGTGCACGATGCCAAGAACCGCCGCGGCTTCGCCGACGGCGCAGTACGCGCAGCCGAATGGCTCGTCGGCAAAACTGGGTTCTACGAGTTCAGGAAGATCTTTCGCGAATTGCCAATCTAAACCGAAATGGATGGTTGTTCACGGATCGCATGTTTGGACGATCCGGATTCGGTACTCACCGAATCCATGCACGGTACGATACATCCGCCTGCGATCATGTCATATTTTGGTCTGATGTTTTGACAGTCTCCCGCCGACGATCTGTGGGCCTAATCGGTTGAATCGCACATCACTTTGGCAATGTTATCCCGCTTGTTAATTGCGTTACCTCTAGCCAGTTGAAGGTTGAGCAGCCATTGCATGACCCCGCAGCATGTGTGAGCTCGCAGTGAGCCTCGCCAACTTGTCGTATGCCTTGGCCGAGAGTCGCAAGATAAACCGGGTGTGTCGTGCTCGAGATTAGCTCTGGTTTGACCTGCGGCGGCCAATTGGCTTCGATCTGCGAGATCTTGCCTGACGCATCTACCAGCACGGCTACGCGTACAGCTCCAATCGCGCCAACTGCGACATCGCCGATTTCGTGGCGGCCAGGCGTGAGCCTTTGGCTGACAAGGATCGAGAATTTGTGTACCTCGTGACCTTCCAAAATGGGAATGTTGCCGCGCTGATGTTCGGGACTGGTCACCCGCGCAGCAACATTCCGACTCGTG
>CAYZHX010000144.1:0-10225 GCA_964476905.1 uncultured Terriglobales bacterium | reverse complement strand
AGAGCGAGCTCACTGCGAGTAGGGTCACTACCCCGAGAGCCCACACTGTGGGTAATAATCTCTTGTTAAGTTGGAATTTCATTGTCCCCTCGGTGGCTTTCGAGATGTGCTGGATGTGCAAGTGCTGAATTTGCCACCGATAGCGCGCGAAATGTAGATGACTAAAGTGCTCGCTACCTTTAGAAGGAACCCGAATCGTCACTCGCCGCCGCGAAATTGCAGCACATCATGTGCAGGTTTTAAGTGGAACTCCCTATAACAAAGGTTTCGATTGCATCCGCCGATTGCCAACAGGAATTCCCTGCGCAGGGAATTTTGCCGGGAAATGATTCCCACAAGAAAATTTCTCATCGGCGGACCCGCATATAAGGATGGCAATTTGCTCAACCAGAGATCTTGTAGGGAATCAGCAGGAAATTTCGCACTAACCGTGTACACAAGCGGGACTTACAACCAGGTTTCCGCGAACCACAAAGCGGAGCAGGCATTCCAGAAGGGAATGCTGGCGCCGACTGTGCGGTTCCGTCTTCTTTGTCGATCCTCTTATGGCTGCTTCGCCGTCGCTACCTTCAAATGGCGGCGAGCGCCGTCATTCTCACCCAGTGCTCTTTTTTCAGGAACCATGCCCGTTCAGCAAGCGTATCCTCCTCACATCCCAGGAACGCTACCGACAAACAGGAGACGTGTGTGCGAGTTCTTAGAATTTGCCTGCTTCTAGCTCCCCTTAGCTATGCCGCCAATCTCGTTGCCGCCGATCAGAATTCTTTGGTGATCGTCTTCAAAGATGGCCATCAACAGGCATTTTCGATGGCTGAGATCGCGCGTATCGAATTCAAAACTCCCGACGCCGCAGCCTCCCTCGGACGCGGAAATTTTGTAGGCAAATGGCGAGTCGGCGATGGGATGGGTGGATATTTCTACATCACGCTCGATGCTGGTGGCGACGCCAAGAAAACCATGGGAGCCGCGCATGGCACGTGGACTGTCGTCGGCAATGAAGCGCGCATAAACTGGGACGATGGTTGGCATGACGCAATTCGCAGAGTCGGCAGGACATACGAAAAATTCGCCTTCGCGCCGGAAAAGTCGTTCAACGACTCGCCTTCGAACGTAACTGACGCGCAAAACTTGGAGCCGCAGGCGAATTGAGACAGTGAAGCCGCCCGAAAGCGCTGAGAGGCACGCTCACTTTCCCAGCAATCCATACACGGTGAGCTGGTCCCCGCCGCCCACATACACTTTTCCGTTCGCGACAACCGGAACGGTGAATTTCACTGCCGCGCCCGCCAAGTCGCGGTTTCCGGCCTGCATGCTGTTGTAGAACTCGTGGGAGACGTCGTTCGCGTCGTAAGCGTGCAGTACGGCCGCATCGCTGAGCTGGTGATCTACTTGCAAGGTCCAGACGATCGCGTTCGAATTCCCATTTGCGGAAACAACCGGCGTGCTGCCGGGATATCCCAGAACCTGCCCCGTGTCGGAAGCGAGCGTTAAGTGTCCGGCGTTGACGGTATATGACTTCAGACTGTCGCTTACCGCGCTCACGTAAACCTTGTTTTGCCAGACTGCCGGCGTGCTGAAAATTCCGCCGGCGAATTGAAGCGTTTGCGGGATTTGGTTATCGTTCGCAGCATTGAAGTGGCCCATGTTGTCACTATTAATGACGTAGAGCTTCCCCTCCTTGTTGCTGGCCAGCAGCAGATGACTCGGGCTTCCTGGCTCATCCGGCAGCAGCACGACTCCACCCGACCCGAGGTCGTGGTCTAAATCGGCGAGTGTTTGCTGATCGAAGGGGGTGAAGTAATCGACGACAGAAAACCCGTTGCCTGCGGGCCGCAGCTTCAGAGCACTGTCGCCGTAATCACGTCCGCCGCCTGACGCGTCGAAGTCTCCATTTGCAACTGCGACGTAGATGTTGCCGGAGGCATCGGCTGCGGGTCCGCCGCCAGATTGCCAAACGCTTCCTCCCGAACCGTCAGCATCGGGAGCATACGCGATGACTTGCTTCAAACTGTGAGCGTCATATCCGAGGATCCACCCGTTGAAAGGATCGAAATCGCCGTGCGACGCGAAAGCGGCGTACACGGTACCTCCTGTCAGGAGCAGACCAGAGCGCTGTAGATTGATGAGCGGATCGAAAACGACGTTTCCATTTCCGTCATTCCTAACACCCGCGCCCCTGACAGACGCTTGAATGGTGACAGGGCTACCGAACTTTTCGGCACCACTCGCGATGTCGAGCGCATGCAGTCGCTGGAAGAAGTTGCCGTTCTCTTTTGTCTTGGCTAACACATACAGCGTGCCGCTGGATGGATCGATCACTGGCGAGCCGGTAATCCCGATTTCAGGAGCGATGTCCTCATAAGTGTCTGGGAAATCATTATCCGAAACTGTGGTGACTCCTGCGCTGGGATCAATGAAACTGCGCTGCCATAGAGGGCTCGCCGCTCCATCCGCGTCTAAGGCGTAAACGGTGTCATGCTCAGTCGCGGCAAAGACTACGTTGTGTGTTCCCTTTCCGGGAATCGATACTCCGGGGACATACAGCGGTTGAGCGTACATCTGTCCGTCCACCGAAAATGAAAATAATTTTCCAAACTGGGTCGAATTAACGTTTGCCGGCGTGAGTACGGTTTCGCTAAGATTTGCGCCCGTTCGCGCGACATCGTAGTGCTGAGTAAGAATACTGACGGGCGCGCCAGGTCCCGGATTTGGCCCACCTCCCGAAGATGGACTTCCGGGAGTTCCGCTATTGTTATTTCCGGAGGACGATCCTCCAGAAGAGGTTCCGCCGCAGCCGGCAAAAAAGAGCGCCACACAGGTAAGAAGACTCGCTAACACCAAAAAGACCCGCCGGAAAGTAGTGCTAGGCATTCGATGTGCTCCAACTGACTTTCTCTGTTGGAATAAACCGCTCTGCCCCGAGTTGCACCTCAGAGCACCTGCCGGACACCAGAAGACTGGGGGTCGCGCTGGATAGCGCGTCATTGAACGCGGCCGGAACGTCCGATCAGCTTTTTAGATCCTTCACTTGGTGTGCAAGGGAGGCTCAACGCTTCTCCTCGCGGTTACATTCTGGAAGAATCGGCGGGACGGATGCGCTTGACGGCGCTTTGATTTGCCACTTCGGTCTGGCTATCGTGACTTCGATCAAAGATTCGCGTGGTCGCGCCTCGGCGTAGATACTCGCGAGACCCGACCACGCAGTCGATATTCCGAACAAAAAACGTCCGAAGCTCAAGGACGAGACATCACCCGCTTATTTAGGTGGAGGAGTGTTGTTCTGCGGCTGCTGTTGTGGCGGCTGCTGCGGCTGTTGTTGCTGTTGTTCTGCCTGGTGAATGCGATCGTTTTGCGCCTGGACCATGGTGTCGAACTTACTCTTTTGCTCGTCACTGGTCAGAGTGGCGCGAACCTTATCGATCGTCGACTGCCGGAGTTGGTGGATCTTTTGTAACTTGGCATCGCGCGACATCGAACCATCATTCACCACGCTCACTGCTTGCTGGTGCTGATCTTCCAAAATGGTCTTGACCTTCGCTTGCTGGTCGGTCGTGAGGTTCAGCGCTGAAGCCAACGCATTCACCTGATCATCTGTGGCCGAGGCTCCAGAGCGCATCGGCGGCTGCTGCGAAGGCTCACTCTGCGGAGTCTGCGCTCCCGGATTTTGTGCCCCAGGTGTCTGCGCAGTTCCAGGCTGTGACTGCGGTGGTACGTACGGCGGCGTAGCTCCCGGATGCTCCGGGTTTTGGCTTGCCGCGCTCGGTGCTTGCGGCATCTGCGCCGGTTGCTGCGTAGAGCCCTGATAGGCAAAGGCTCCTACTGCCAAGGCAGTGCATAAACAAATTGCGACGGTGAAACTCTTCATGGGTTGTACTCTCCCTTCGGACAGTCCGGCCAGTTTGTCCTGTGATGCAGATTTAGTTCGGCGGGAGGTTGCGAATTCGTGAGCTGACAAACAATGTGGGATAAAGGAGATTTCTTCCTAAGAAGAATCTCGGGCCAAAATCTAGAGCTCGCAGGTCACCCAACGCCAGGTTGCGACTATTGTCGACCTGGCTACGACGAGGCTCAAAAGCGCCAGATGAATACGAACCTCCGAGCTGGGCGATATACTCCCACCACTGTTGCTTGAATTTCTTCGTCATGCGCTTTTTTGCTCTTCTTATCTTCACCACATCGGTCGCACATGCACAATGGCAAATCCAAGACTCGCACACTCATGCCGGTCTTCGCGGGATCGACTATGTTGGCGGCGGAGTGGCGTGGGCGAGCGGAACCGCAGGTACGGTTCTGCGCACTACCAACAACGGTAAGTCTTGGCAGACGTGCACAGTTCCGCCTAATGGGGAGGCGTTGGATTTTCGCGCCGTCCAGGCATTCAACGCGAACACCGCGATCGTGATGTCTGCGGGCACGGGAGATCTTTCGCGACTGTACAAGACGACAGACGGTTGCAAATCATGGAAGCTGGTGTGGACGAATCCTGATGCGCCGGCCGAAGGGTTCTATGACGGTCTTCTGTTTATTACTCCCCAGATGGGACTCGTGTTCGGCGATCCTGCGCACGGGAGCATGCGCAATCCTGTCGAAGGCAGCTACTTTATTTTTCGCATCCGAGTGACGCATGACGGTGGCGAGACATGGATTCCCATTGTGAGCTTCGGAAAGCCCGGAGAGAACCTCGTGCCGCATGCGGATGAAGGCATTTTCGCGGCCAGCAACAGCTCCGCTGTGGTACGCAATGGAACTCTGTGGATCGGACTTGGAGGTGGAGGACGCGTGCTCAGGCGCGATCTCTCCCAAACACCGGAGCAGATGGCGCACGCGTTTGAGGCGAGCCATTGTGCAGGAAATGTTGATCCCTTTTCGCACAGTTGTGGCATTCCGTGGAGTGACTGGCAGAACGTCTCGACACCTCTGGCTGGCGAGAGCGCCACTTCGGGAATTTTTTCGCTTGCGTTTCGCACTTCGCTGATCGGCGTAGCCGTTGGTGGCGATTACAAAAAACCCGATGAGAGCGCCCGGACGGCTGCCTTCACGCTTGATGGCGGTCTTCATTGGTTCGCCGCAGAGAAAGCGCCACATGGCTTTCGCTCAGCCGTTGCCTTCGAGGAAGCAAGTAGGAGCTGGATCGCCGTCGGTCCGAATGGCACCGACGTCTCCCGCGACGATGGTCATACGTGGGTTTCGCTGAAGCCAAACACAGGAGAGTCGGCGGATGCCGACCAGAATTGGAACGCGCTCTCGTTGCCCTTCGTTGTAGGACCGAACGGGCGTATCGGAAAAAGAGTGGCGGCAGTCCGGCCAACGCACAAGGATCAGGAAAGATAATCGCGGAACGTCACAATAGCGAAGCCACTTTTTGCATAAATATGGTGGCTCCCATAAGAAGGAGGGGGGCACGAAGCCATGCTCCCCTTCGAGTATTCGGATCCACACGCTCCCAGACTGCTTACTGACCGCCGAGTATCACCTTCACACCATATGGCCACGTGATCGGGGAGCTTTGGCCGCTGGAAGGCGATGAGGTTAGAAGAATTACCGAGTGGCCGCGCAGTGCGTCCAGCACCGTCAGCACGCGTTGATACGGCACGCGCGCATCGGCTTTCACGTAGACAGTTGGTGCGTTGAGCTGGCTCAGGCTGCTCAGCTGCACCGGCTCAATGCCGACGAACAAGTTACCCTCGGCGGTTATCGCGACAACGGTTGCGTCTTCCTGGTCGGCCTCGCGCATTTCTTTGGCTTGGCTCGACACCGGCATCTTTACACTGATTCCCTGCCGCAGCATAGGCTTTGTCGGATCTTGCTGCGCCAGCGCTGCGCAGGCTGTGAGCAGAGCGATCAAACACATTCCCAATGTGGACTTCATTGTCTTTCTCCTTTCGAAACTCGTGGGGAACGGTCTGGTTTTCGTTGCGCTCGCGCTTGACGCGCAAGCAATCGGGTCATAGGCGACAGCTCAAACCACCGGCGGTCGGCATCTGTCTGATTTTGTCGCGTTCATTGCTTATTGTACTATATCACTAGTACACTAGCAATAGGATTGTGCGCAGCCAAAATTGGTTGCTCGCTGGGCAAAACCCAGCGCTAAAGTGCAACCCACCCTGTGGCGTCCCCCTAACGAGGCTTTAAACCTCCGCCCTCGACTGAAGTCGAGAACTTCCACCAGAAAGGTCCCCCGACGAAGTCCAGGGTCTGCGCTTCGTCGGAACTGCGGATAAATGGCGGGCCGCCAGAGAAGGAACATAAATATGGAGCACGTTCAATATAATTTCCGCCTTGCGCCTGAATACCTCCAACGATCTCTGCTGGTTGACTATCAGCGAGGCTTCACACCTTCTGCGCGAGAAGAAAATTTCGCCGGTTGAGTTGACGCAACTCTGTCTTCACCGCATTGAGCGACTCAATCCAAGACTGAACGCGTTTATCACGGTGACCGATGATTCAGCGTTGGACGAGGCACGTAAGGCAGAAGCGGAAATCCAGAAGGGACGCTGGCATGGGCCCTTGCACGGCGTTCCGGTCGCTCTGAAGGATCTCTTTGACACTGCCGGCGTACGCACTACGGCGGCTAGCGGTGTTTTGAAAGACCGCGTACCCGAGGGAGACTGCGAGGTTGTTCGACGGTTGAAGAGTGCCGGAGCTGTGCTGCTAGGCAAGCTGAACATGCACGAGTTCGCCTATGGCGGAAGTGGGATCATCAGCTTTTTCGGGCCGACAAGGAATCCATGGTCGCAAGAGCACATGACCGGCGGCTCATCTTCCGGTTCGGCGGCCGCGGTTGCCGCGGGAATGTGCTACGGCGCGCTCGGTTCCGATACGGGAGGATCGATCCGACTTCCCTCTGCATACTGCGGAACTGTGGGATTGAAACCCACTTACGGCCGGGTGAGCACGCGCGGGGTGATTCCGCTTTCGTGGTCGTGCGATCACGTGGGTCCGATCACGCGCACTGTCACGGATGCTGCGATCATGCTCCAGGCTACTGCCGGGTACGATTCGGAGGATTCCACAAGCAACGATGCTCCGGTACCCAACTACGGCGCGGCTGTGCGCGAAACGGCACCTCTAGTGGTCGGCGTACCCCGAAAGCATTTTTACGAACAGCTCAATCCGGAGATCGAAACCGCTGTGGCTGCTGTTATCTCCCGAATCGGGAAGATTGCGGCAAATGTGCAGGACGTGGAGCTACCTCTCTCGAATGACACGCTGGTGTTGCGCGCGGAAGCTTACACATACCATTTCGAAAGCATCCAGAAGAATCCCGAGCTTTATCAGCCGGACACGCTGCGGAGGATCCGCTCCGGCGAACAGATTTCCGCTGTCGACTACATTCGAACCAGGCACGAGATGGAGGAACATCGCCGCAACATCCGGCGGCTGTTCGATTCGGTCGACGTCCTTATTACCCCTACAAGTCCGGTGCCGCCTTACGCAATTGCTGAGCTTCTCTGCGAAATGGAGAATCTGCGCAGCAAAGAAATCGTCATGCTGCGCAACACGCGTCCGTTTAACGCGCTTGGGCTCCCGACGATTTCTATCCCGTGCGGCTTTACCAAAACAGGACTGCCGATTGGAGTGCAGATCACCGGCGCTCCCTGGGCCGAGGGCGCTGTGCTGCGCGCGGCTCAGTCCTATGAACAGCAGACGGATTGGCACACCCGCCATCCGGAGTTGAAGTGCTAGACCGGCAAGTAACCCAGCGGTGCAGCAAAACGGCAGTGTAAGGTAGCTGACAATTTCATCCTGGTTGCTTCGAACCTTCATTACAATTCCAAGCGCTATGCGGCTCGCCTTAGCATGTGCGCCTTTCGCATTGGCTCTCGTCACACAGAGCTCTAGTCTTCAGGCTCCCCTTCCTACTCAGCCGCAGTCCGGAGGCAAAACGATGCGATCGGAGCTCTCTCGAACTTCGGAACGTGAACGTAATGGACTCCGAGGTCTGGTGAAAAGCTGCCTTGAGGAAAGAAGCTATCCCGACAGCCCAAATAGCCCTACGGGAGCGAATCGGAAATATTCATACAAGACGGAGTACGACCTCGAGGGCCGGCTGATTGAAATGCACTCCTACAATTCCGACGGTTCCGAGTGGGTAAACCGGAATGTCTATGATGACTCGGGCCGGCTGCTGAAGACCATTTCCGGAAATAAAGGCGCGCCTTCTGCAGAGACCGTCTATTCGTACGACAACCGCGGGAAGCTTGTTCGCATTACGAAGAGCAGTAGCCCTGATAACCCCATCGCATTTCGGTATGACGAGGCAGGCATGAAGACGAAGGTGCAGATCTCTCGCGCCGCAGACTACCGGCCCAATGTAGCTGTCGGCGGCTCGCCTTTTGACGCGGTCGATGCGCCTGCAAACTTGCTGGGCGGCGGAACCACGACCACGATCTACGACGACCTTGACCGCCCGATCGAAATTCAGACGCGTGACTCGCACGGCGAGCTAGTCAGTCGCGCGCTCAGGAGTTACGACCAGGAGGGGCACGTTGTCGACGAGAAGCAGATTCTCACTAGTCCGGAGATGCTCATTCCGACGGAACTGCGAACAAAAGTACTGGAGCAATCCGGAGCCTCGATCGAACAGCTGCGGCAGGAGCTCACCAGAGTGATGGGCGGGCAAGCCGGCCCTACTTCAATGCAGTACACCTACGGCAAAGATGGGCAGGTAAGGCAAACCGTTCGCCGAATCTTTAACGAAGAGGAAACCATCGACGCGACCTACAACGAGCACGGGGATAAAGACAAGGAGATTACACGTACCAAGCAGGTGGGCGGCGATACAGAAAATGGCACTGCGCCTGCGAGACAGCCTTACTCCGAGGTGCGTTATTCCTATGAATACGATACCCATGGCAACTGGACACGCCAGACAGTCTCGTATCGAAATAGTGAGGATGGGGCGTTTCAGTTTTCGACGGAGACTCGGCGGGAGATCTCTTACTACTAGTGCAAAACAGCGATTGGTTCCTTTGGACCTGACGACCATTGCGAACGAACGTATCTGCTAAACTGACTTTCCGCCAATGCTGCTGACGCGTGACATGTTTCGTCGGCTATGCCGGGCTCGGGAGATGCTGGTTGAAATTCCCGAAGAGCGGCTCACGATTGCCGAGATCGCGCGCGAAATTCGGCTGTCGGAGTTTTATTTCATTCGCCAGTTTCAGACCTTGTGCGGAGTCACGCCGCACCAATTCCGTCTTCAATCGCGAATCGACCGAGCCAAGCTTCTTCTGGCCAAAAGTGAGCTTTCGGTTACAGAAGTCTGCATGGAGATAGGGTTCTCGAGTGTGGGCACTTTTAGCAGTTTGTTCTCTCGGCGTGTCGGCACTTCTCCTGTGAATTATCAGCGGAATGCGAGGATGCTGGTGAGTGTTCCCGGTCAGATTCCGCAAAAGCTATTTCCCGGCTGTCTGAGCCTGATGGCCTTTCTTCCTGCCTCCGCATTCCGCAATTTTCGAGAAGCGTAAGCGGGCAGCCTCTTCCTAAAATTCAAATTGGAAATCGGAGGGCGCAACTTTGAGAATTAGACTGACGAGCATTATGGTGGACGATCAAGATAAAGCGCTGAAGTTCTACACGCAAATACTTGGATTCCGGAAAAAGCACGAGTTTCCGGCGGGCGAATATAGATGGATCACCGTGGTTTCGCCGGAAGGTCCGGATGAACTGGAGCTTTCGCTCGAACCGAACGCAAACCCTGCGGGCCAGGCATTTCAACAAGCTACATTCAACCAGGGAATCCCTGCCGCAGCGTTCGAAAGTGCCGATATTGAAAAGGAGTATGCCCGTTTGAAGTCGCAGGGGGTGGCATTTACTAAACAGCCCACCAGGATGGGTCCGGTCAGCATCGCGATCTTTGCCGACACTTGCGGCAACTTGATCCAGCTTTATCAACCGTCATAAGAAATGGCGGGCACCCGAAGCGTCGAGGCTTCGCAACTTAAAATCCAGAGTAAAACCCCTATTTTCTTTCACATACAGCCATTTCCGTTCAGAGGGGCTGAAACGCCGTTCACTGGTTTGTAACCCCCGTTCAGTGCTTAATTGTTGGGCATACGGACGGGGCCCGCTTAGTATGACGCTGTTGTGGTGTGCTCACCGCAGCGGACTGTAAATCTGGATTTCAAACTGGCGCCGCCCCCAAAGCGCAGTACCGCGGCGAGGAGATACATGGATGCCGAAGGCTATTAAGTATGTAGAGAAAGCCGCCACAATTGCAGCG
>CAYZHX010000143.1:2829-10352 GCA_964476905.1 uncultured Terriglobales bacterium | reverse complement strand
GAGATTCCCAATGTCTTCATTTTGCGATAGAGATGGCTGCGTTCCATCCCGAGAATTTCTGCGGCCCGGCTCATGTTCCCTTTGCTCTCTTCGAGCTTGCGCAAGATGTAGTCGCGCTCGTATGCGGCACGCGCCTGATGCAGCGAGGAAAATTCTGGACTGGAACCGCGCCTGGAACCATCGCGATAGATCAAGGGAGGCAGATGCTTACGTTCGATTTTCGCGGCTCCGGGATTCATGATCACGATGCGTTCAATCACGTTGCGCAGCTCGCGAACATTGCCAGGCCAGGCATACTTCATCAGCGCATCGAGAGCCTCGTCGGTAATCTCACGTGTGCGGCGGCTGTAGCGGGAGGAAAACTCTTTCAGGAAGTGCTTAACGAGCAAGACTACGTCTTCAAGACGATCCCGCAATGGCGGGACATAAAACGGAATGACATTTAAGCGATAAAAGAGATCTTCACGAAAGTTTCCTGCGGCAATTTCCTCTTCCAGGTTCTTGTTCGTAGAGGCAATCACGCGGACATCTACGGTGACTGGCTCGGTGGCACCGACCGGAGTAAAGCGCTGCTCATCGAGTGTGCGCAGAACCTTGGATTGAGTCTTCAGGCTCATGTCGCCGACTTCATCGAGAAACAACGTGCCGCCGTCCGCGCGCTCGAAAGTGCCGGTTTTCTCTGCCGAGCCTCCGGGACCGGCTGAATTACGAAAACCGAAGAGCTCGGCTTCGATGTAGTCCTCTGGAATGGCCGCGCAGTTAACTTCGGTAAAGACGTTCTCTCGCCGTAAGCTCTGATTGTGAATGGCGCGAGCAACCAGTTCCTTTCCCGTTCCGGATTCGCCGTAGATGAGCACGCGGCCGTTGGTCGGCGCCATGAGTGCAATCTGCTGCCGCAACGCTTTCGTCGGAACACTCTCTCCAACGATCACGCTTTTGGACTCAAGCTGCTTGCGATACTCACGGTTCTCGCCGCGCAGCTTGCGTGCTTGCATCGCATTCTTCAGAACAATCAACGTGCGTTCGAGGGATAGCGGTTTTTCCAGGAAGTCGTAGGCGCCAAGCTTTGTCGCTTTCACTGCAGTTTCGATGGTGCCGTGTCCGGAGATGATAATGACTTCGGGCGGATCCTCTTGCTGCTTGATCTGCTCCAGCGTTTCGAGGCCGTCAATGCCGGGCAGCCAGATATCGAGCAGAACCACGTCGAAAGAGCGCGTCTTCAGCACGTCGAGGCAAGCCTCGCCGCTTTCCGCTGCGCCGACTTTGTAACCTTCGTCTTCAAGCACGCCGCGCAGCGATTTGCGGATATCGGCTTCGTCATCGACTACGAGAATTGAGTTCATGAGGACAACGAGATTCTACAGGGCCGACGCGCCGACAAAGGAGTCACCCGGTGATCACTTCTGGTGCCCGGCGGGTGCCTGGTTTGCGTTCAGGGCTCCAGAATAGGCATCCTAGTGTGAGTTGCTGATGAGGCTCATATTCCCAATTGACTGCCGTCGACGAGGGCAGTGCATATTAAGTGCGGTTCTTCTGTTGCTTACCTCCACCTGCTTTGCGCAACAAATAAAAGCTCGGGAAATACGTGGGACAGTGGAGGACCTGTCTCACGCTGCGATCTCGGGCGCGAATATCCTGCTCAAGCAAGGGGGTATCCGTCGAACAGCGACTACTAACGCCGAGGGAGCGTTCTCCTTTTCGTCTGCGACCCCTGAGCCCGCAGAACTCATCATCGCTGCGACTGGATTCGCGGAAACTCGCAGAAGCCTCAACGCAGGCAGCTCCGAGGTTGTGCTCTTCATTCTTCTGCAGCCCGCTGTCGTGAGTACAGCAGTGGATGTAACTGCTTCCCGCACGCTCCTTCCGATGTCGGAAACTCCATCCAGCATGCAGGTCATTAGCGGCAACGAGATCCGCACAAGTGGAGCGCTCGAGATAGATGATGTCCTTCGCCAGGTCGCGGGGTTCGATCTTTTTCGCCGAAACAGCAGCCGGGCATCGAACCCTACAACGCAAGGAGTGTCGATGCGGGGCATAGGATCAAGCGGCGCTAGCCGTGCGGCGATATTGCTCGACGGGGTGCCCGCAACCGATCCCTTCGGCGGCTGGATGAACTGGAGCCAGATTTCGCGCGAGGCAATTGACAGTGTGGAAATGCTGCGCGGTGGAGCGTCGGACCTCTACGGTGGGCAAGCGCTCAGCGGTGCTGTGCAACTCCTGACCAAGACTCCTGAAGCCACCCAAGGCAATGTTGATCTGTCCTACGGCAATCAGACCACGCCGAATGTTTCGGCATATTTTGGAACTGCAACAGGGAAGTGGTCGGGGTCGCTGGCTGGAGAGTATTTCTCTACGAATGGCTACATCCCGGTGCAGCCTTCGCAGCGCGGCGCCGTCGATAACACGGCCAGTTCGCTCCATCGCAACGGTGAATTGCAGATCCAGCGGCAACTCTCGTCGCGATCCCGCTTCTTCGTTCGCGGGCTTGGCTATGATGACTCGCGCCATAACGGCACGATCATTGAAGTGAATCGGACACGCTTCTGGCAGGCCGCTGCGGGATTTGACTGGTCTGGGGCCGCTGACGATCTTCTGCAGATCCGCGGATATGGTGGAGCAGAGGATTACCACCAGACATTTGCCTCGGTTGCCGCTGGCCGCAACAGCGAAACTCTGGCCCGAGTGCAGCAGGTCCCCTCCCGGGTGTGGGGACTCACCTCGCAATACCTACGCCCAATTAGCCGCAGCCAGACATTGCTAGCTGGAGTCGATTTTGCGCAGGTCACCGGCGAGAGCGATGACGAGATTTTCACAAATGCAAGTCCTTCCAGTCTGGTCAATGCCGGTGGACGCAACCGCAGCACTGGAGTGTTTATTGAAGATATTGCGCGATTGACGCATCGCTGGATCGTAACCGGCGTGCTCCGTTTAGACGATTGGCGGACAATATCCGGATTCAATCGAACAACGTCGCTTCCCTCGAGACAGAGTTTTCTTACTGCATTCGCTGATCGCTCGGAAACGGCGGTGAATCCGAAGCTCGCAACGCACTACCAGCTTAACGACCGGCTCGCGATTCGCGGTTCCGTCTATCGGTCTTTCCGCTCACCCACACTTAATGAGCTCTATCGCTCGTTTCGTTTAGGGAACATTCTCACCCAGGCCAACCAGCAACTCGTGGCAGAAAGACTCACCGGATGGGAGGTTGGGCCGACGGAAAAGTTACTGAACGGCAGATTGAATCTTTCCCAAAGCTTCTTCTGGGCTGACGTTCATCGCCCTGTCGCCAATGTCACCCAGAGCGTCACAACGACATTGATCACGCGTCAGCGTCAGAATCTCGGCAGCACCCGCGTACGCGGGCTGGAGGCTCAGGCGGAAATAGAATTCGCGAAGTTCACGGGCATCGCTGCCCAATACCAATTTGTGGATGCAGTAGTTACTTCGTATCCTGCCGACCCTACGCTGGTTGGATTGCGCATTCCCGAAGTCCCGCGTAACGAGTTTACGTTCCAATTCCATTACAGCAACCCGCACTTCCTTACACTCGCGATACAGGGACGAAGCAGCGGTTCGGTGTTCGACGACGATCAGAACACACTCACTCTCGATTCTTATCTCAAGATGGACGCCTTTATATCGCGCCGGCTGAACTCGTATGCGGACCTCTATGTCGCGGGAGAGAACCTTCTCAATCAGCACTACATGGTGGCACGCACACCGATCGTGACTCTTGGCTCTCCGCTAGTGGCGCGCGTAGGCCTTCAGTTACATCTCCGTCGTTAAGCCCGGAGCTTAAGGAACGCAAACGGAGGGCCTGGAACCCACCGCCGCTAATATCCGTGTTCGCCACCCTGGAGTGGTACCTTGCCGCGGAACATGCGGTAAATCAAGACGAAGTATCCGATGGCGATTGCCATCCCTATCGACCACCAAATGATGCCGTAAGTAAGTGAATATGAGCCTGCCGCCGCGTTGTGGATTGTGAGATCTTCGACTGCATTGCTCGACGGGAGTACTGATGGGTACAGGGCGAAAGCAGCTCCAATTAACATGAAAGCGAGATAAGCAGATGAGCTGAGGAAGGCCCTCCTATCATTGCCGGAGCGCTGCGCCAGAAACATTGCGACAAGACTCGAGGCGACAACGACAGGAATAACGAATCCCACAGGATGCGATGTGTAGTTGGCAGTGACCTGCGGCCGGACCAACAATGTCGCAATGCAACTCGCAACCGTCAAAGCCGCCATCAACGGCCACAGGCTTCGCGAGGCGGCACGTGATCGTCGTGCAAGATCGCCTTCCGTCTTTAGCGCAACATAGTTTGCGCCATGCACAGTCAGCGCAATAAGCGAAACGACGCCCGTGAGTACGGTGTACCAGTCCAGCACACCAGGATTCGCGCCCGGACGAAAGTTGGTCCACAGCGGTTCAAAAAACGAATGATCTGGTTGGAAGGGAACTCCGCGAATTACATTTCCGAGAGCGGCGCCGAAGAAGATGGTGAGCAGCAGACTGCCGATGGAAAACAGTCCATCGAAGAAGTCCCGCCAAACCTGATTTTCGAGGTGCATGCGGAATTCAATTCCGATTCCTCGCAGGATTAGCAGCCATAACACTATTGTCAGGGGCAAATAGAATCCGCTGAAGCTCGAGGCGTAAAGCAGCGGAAAGGCGAAGAAGAGAGTTCCGCCGCCAGCGATCAGCCATACTTCATTGCCGTCCCAAACTGGACCGATCGCGCGCAAGACCATGCGGCGCTCTTCGTTAGTTCGTGCAACAAAGAGATGAAGGATGCCGGCGCCGAGATCGAATCCGTCGAGGACCACATAAGCGGTCAACATACCCGCAACGAGGACGAACCAGATAGTTGCCATCATTCAGTCTCCCGCCACGGTGATCGGCTGAGCTTCCACATCGGGACGAACTCCGGGACCGTGCTCGATGATGCGATGAACCACGAAGAGGAAGAAGATCGCGAGTGCCGCGTACAGACCCATGAATCCCAGCAAAGTGAAAAGGCCGTTTCCGGCCGATACATTAGCGGAATATCCGACTTCGGTCCGCATCAGCCCGTAGACCACCCACGGTTGCCTTCCGACTTCTGCGGTCAGCCATCCGGCCGTGTTTGCGATGTATGGCAACGGCAGGCACAGCATGATCACCCACAGCAGCCAGCGCATGGAGAACAACCTTCCGCGCCATAGGAGAAAAATTGCAAGCGTCATTACAGCAATGAAGATCGTGCCGAGGCCGGCCATGATGTGATAGGCAAAGTAGAGGAGAGGAATATTCGTTGGCCAATCTTCCCGGGGAAACTCGTTCAATCCCTTCACTTCTGCTTCCGTCGTCCCATAAATGAGAAAACTCAGGATCTTATTCACGACGAGTGGATTGTCGATGCGCTGCCTTTCAACATCAGGTTGCCCCATCAACACCATGGGAGCACCCTTCTCTGTACGAAATAGTCCTTCCATCGCTGCCGTAGTGACCGGCTGGTGTTTCGCGACGAAGCGGCCGTGCAGGTCGCCGGTCGGAAAAACCTGGGCAACAGAGCAAATGAAACCGGCGATCACTCCGACGCGGAGGAAGATGCGTCCGTATTCTTCCGATCGGTGATTCAGCAGATAGAAGGCGCCTACTGCGGCCATCACAAACGCGCCGGTCACTACCGCTCCGCTCATGTTGTGGGCGTATTGCAGCTGCGCCCATGGATTCAGCAAAACACCCATGAAGCTGTTTACTTGAAAGGAACCGTCAGGCAAACGCGTGTATGCCACCGGATGCTGCATCCAGGCGTCGGTTGTGATGATGAAGAAGCCCGATAGCCAGGAGCCTACAAAGACCATGAAACCAGCCCACCAATGCGCGATCGGGCTCAAACGCCTTTCACCAAAAAGAAACAATCCTAGAAAGGCCGACTCGAGAAAAAACGAAAATACTCCTTCCATCACGAGAGGCTGCCCGATCACTCCACCGGTAGCCTGCGAAAAACGCGACCAGTTCGTCCCGAACTGGAACTCCATGGGGATTCCAGTTACCACGCCTAAAACAAAATTGATGCCGAAGATCTTCATCCAAAAGCGAGCGGCGTGGTTGTACCCCTCTTTTCCCGTTCTGAGTGCCAACGTCTTCAGTACCACAATGAGAGGAGCGAGTCCCATCGTGAGTTGTGGAAAAAGGTAGTGAAAGGTAATCAGAAATCCGAAATGAAGCCGATGGATGAAGTAAGCGGCGTCCAAGCGCATGCCCTCGCGTAGGAAGTGTACCTAACCAAAGAGGGGTCTCGCGCTCCTTTCGTCCGCTCTTGCAAACGAAGCCATGGCTGAAGTCGCGTAGTGCTAACCATCCCTGCATTCACGGTACTCACAATCACTTTCCGTGCACTCACTCGAAGCCGTCGGATCCTGTGAAGGGGAAATTCCACAGACAGGTTTCTAGCTAGGGGACCAAGTGAAAGCAAGTGCTTGATGCTGTTCGGATTCGCACAAAGCTTGTCCGAATTCGAACAGGAAACATCAACAATTCTGTCCCGCAAAAAATTTCCGGACTCTGAGCCGCAAAGGAACCGGCCAGCATCTGTTGGCGTATTGATTGCTGGACTACAAAAGAGGAAAGTGGACTGGTTGATCTGCTAACCGAATTTGAAGCGAGTCGTCAAAGGTACAAACGGCAACCAGACGGAGTCTGGATGAGTGAGCGCAACGATAGGCATGAGTTGAACCGAAATGGAACCACTCCCAATAGGACCGGGCAGGAGGCCTCTCTGCATCCAGCCTGGCAGGCTTTCGTGCGTTATTGCCAGCAGATGGGACACGGGGAGATCGAGCGGTTAAAGATCCAGGATGGCATTCCCGTTTTGGTAGAGGTGTCAAGACAAAAAATTAAGTTCAGCTAGCAGACAAGCTGACCGTATCACCGGAGGCTGTCACGATCCGCAACTTTTTGTCGGATCGGGCAGCCTCTTTTGCTGTTCAGGCGGTGGAGATGACAGGCATTAGCAGTATCAGGCTCCGAACGCAGAAGCTACCTCTTCAGTTGCTTTTCCTGGCTGCAACGATCGCGGGGGTTATGAATTTGATGTGTGTCGCCGAGCCCGTGGGCGAAGAAGAGTTCGGAAGGATGCTCCAGAAGGCTGAGAACGGTTCTCTAAGTGCTCAAGCTCAGGTAGCACGAGCATACGCATTGGGCCGAACGGGGAACATCAATTACGAAGAGGCGGCAAGATGGTACAGAAAGGCTGCCGACCAGGGCGATCCCGACTCGCAGACGAACCTCGCTGTCCTTTATCTAACGGGACGCGGAGTGGAGCGCAGTGACACCGAAGCAGTTCACTGGTTACAGCGCGCCGCATCGTCCAGCTATCCGCTCGCGCTTCACGATCTGGGCATTCTCTACAGCAACGGGTGGGGGGTAGCAAGAGATCCGGCGTACGCCTTCCAGCTACTGCTACGTGCGGCAACTGCGGGGATGGAACTGTCGCAAGTAGATGTCGGGCTTGCATATTTGAATGGGACTGTAGT
>CAYZHX010000143.1:0-2729 GCA_964476905.1 uncultured Terriglobales bacterium | reverse complement strand
AGTGATCGATCCGACGGAAGCGTACTCCTGGTATTTGCGCGCGCAGAAAGCCGGAATGCCCATTCCGGACGAGTTTCAGAACAGGTTCTCACCCATTGGCCGCGAGCTTACGCAAGAACAGCTTCAGGCGGCTGAGTCGGACGCACGCAGATGGATGGCTGCACATCCTCCACTCGATCCGCGTTCTCCAGTACAACTCAACCATGTTCCCGCAGAAACGCTGATCGCGCGGGAACCACGCACATCACAAAACGACGAGGTGTTACAGACATTATGGCAACGAACTCAGTCCACTCCGCCGCATCGCTCGAACACTCGAGATTCCGTGCGCTGATCGCGGACAATCAGCCGTCTGCTCGCCAGGCGATCTCGCGTGTCCTCGAAGACGACGATTCGATCGAAATCGTCAGCGAATGCTCAACAGGCAGCGAGACTCTGGCTGCAATCGAACGACTTTCGCCGGACATGTTGTTTGTGGACGTGCAGCTACCTGATGTTCATGGCTTCCAAATCGCTGAATCGAGCAGCGGCAAGATTCCTGCGGTCGTTTTCATGAGCGCTCTCGACCGCTTTGCCGCGCGCGCGTTTGATGCCGATGCTGCTGATTATGTCGTCAAACCTTTTCAAGACCATAGGCTTTTGCAGGCGGTCGAAAGAGCCAAGCTCCGCGTGCGCATGGAGCGGAGTGGTGCGATTCTGCCCAAAGCTGCTGAATCTGTAACGAACGGTTTCCATATCCCAACACAGGAAAGCCCGAAGTACCTGGAGCGGCTTGCATTACGTAACGGAGACCGCATCTTCTTTCAGAAGGTTCAAAACGTGGATTCGTTCACTTCCGCAGCAAACTACGTTGACGTGCATTGCGGAGGTCAGCACCATCGCATGCGGTCGACGATGTCTGAACTCGCGCGCAAGCTCGATCCTCGCCACTTCGTGCGCATTCATCGTTGCACAATCATCAACATCGAGTGCCTAAAGGAATTTCGCCCATTGCCTCACGGTGACTATCTGGTGAAGCTCGTCGACGGGAAAGAACTCACGATGAGCCGCAACTATCGTCAGAAATTTCGTCAGGCCTTGTCGGCGTTGAGCTATACGCAGTGAGCGCTCATTTCGTCGGTTATAGATTTCGCGGTCTCCTGACTAAAAATGCGAAGTCACGCGATCGCGAAATGCGCCTGAACTTGTGTCATTTGCTTTGAGTTCGGCTGCTTGCCTCCTTCGAATCGCTTTCAGACATCCCCGACCTGCTCCTCGCATCGAACCGTAAAAGCACCTAAAGTGCACAGGTTCCGTTCAGGGAATTACAGGAGCAGTTTCGATGCAGAAGGCATGGTATCTTTCACCAGCGCTGTTGGTGGCATTAAGCTTTGCCGCAGCGCAAACAGCAGGAACGTCGGGAACAGCTAATCCAGGCTCTTCTTCGACGCAGGCCACGACTACCAGCACAGGCCAGACCGGCGACAACGCCAGTCCGAGCAGCACGAGTCAGAGTCCCGCGAGTGCCACCGGATCAACCGGCAGCAGCTCGACGACTCCGTCCGATCAGAGCTCGACCACGACGAGTGGCACAAATTCGGCAGGCGCAAACTCAGGCAGTACGAGTCAGACCGGAGCCACGGGAACGTCCGGCAACACGAGTTCGGTCGGCAGCAACTCGGCGAATCCAAGTTCGCCCAGCTCGAACAACCAAAGTTCAACCAATAGCGGCGCGAGCAACGCGTATCCGACTGACCAGAACAGCACCAATGGCAATGATCAAATGGGTGCGCAGTCAAACGCTACGGGGGCTTCTACTGGAGTAGGCGTTTCGGCGAATCCGAAAAAGAACAGCGCCAGCGTCAACTCAGCCCTACCACAGAGCGATCAAGGAGCTAATGCAAGTTCGAGCTCGAGCTCTTCAACAACGACACCTGCTGCAACCGACCAGAACAGCAATTCCGATACTGTTCCGAAGAATGATCCAAATGCGGCGGGCACGTCGAACAGCCCGCGCACTGATCAAGGTGCCGCGACGAGCAGCGGCACGGCAGATCAGACGAATGCCGGTTCGGAAGCTGCCAATTCGGCAGCGCAGAGCCAGAATGGAACTGCATCGAACAGCGCACAGCTCCCGCAAACGGCTTCAGTCCTGCCTCTACTTGGGCTTACGGGATTCGGTACGCTCCTGGCAGGCTTCATCGGACGGTTCCGCCGTTAATCGGCCCGTACTCGGACCAAAAGTGACGCGGATCTTCGGAACGCGCGATTACACGGATCAGAACACAAATAGTTTGATCCGTGTACTCCGCGCCATCGCAAGGCCGCGTCATCGTGTCTTCGTTGTTCTTTGGGGATGTCTATCGCCCAGCCGCGGTGTGCATGACCTTTGCATCGCGTTGGAGAATTTCTTCGCTCGCTGCAGGTTTGCGGCTGTGTTCTTCGAGCACAAGACTAATTGAGTTCAGCATTTGCTCCGGGCTGCTGGTGACAAAGGCGGTTGACCATGGGTCGCGGTCTTCCTTTTCGTCCTGCACCATCACAATCGACAGCTCGGGGAAGTGTTCACGCACGCGCTTCACCAGCTTTACGTTCTCGGGCGTGCGCAGCGAATCGCCGACCAGCAGCATGTCAAAAACGCTGCCACCGAGCAGCGGGATCAACTCCGAGGAATGCGTGGTATGAGTGACGTCGTACCCGGCGCGGCTTAGGATCATCGCGCGAGTAGAGATGACGAGAGTGTCCTCGCC
>CAYZHX010000142.1:0-10412 GCA_964476905.1 uncultured Terriglobales bacterium | reverse complement strand
AATTCATCTTCCAGCTGCGAGTAGTCGTCGTGAAGAACAGACTTGAGCGCTTCTTCGGTGCTCTGGCCTTCGCTTAGGTCTCGCATGATGTCGCTTATCCGATTCATTCCATAGGTGTCGCGAATGTACTCAACATAGGCGAGTGACTCCACGTAGGCTACGGCGGCGCGATTTGAGTCGTAACCAATGAAGCTGCCTTCGAGCGCCTGCAGCGGAGCTTGTTTCCCATTCTCGAACAACTTTGCAAGCTGCATGCGATAGCGAGCGGCAGATTGTGGTTCTACCAATTGCGCGAAACCTTCATTCAGCCAAACGGGGCAGCGGCCGTTCGTCGCCTGACGAATGAATGAGTGCGCCAGCTCGTGCTTGAGTACGCGCGAGAGTTCTGGCGAGACGCCGGTAAGTCCTTCGACCGGAATCCGCAGCTTGCCATCGTTCAGCGCAGCAGTCCATGCAGGAGCGAGAGTTACGTCGAAATATGTTTGATTGGTGTAAAGAACGACGATGATCGGGTCGCGTGGCAGCAGGCCCATGGAGGAGACGAGGTCGTCAAAATGTCGCTCAAGCGTGAGCAGGATTTCCTGGCGCAGCTTCGGTGTTGCCATCTCGCCTTCGTAGCGCATGTTGAAATGCGTGCTGGCGTCACTGCGGAAGTCAGCTTCAGTCTTTGCTTGCCGCGTGATCGTCTTCAGGTAGGTCTCGACTTCCTTGTCGTTGGGATCGAGCTGTTTTGCTTTGGTCAGCTCGTCTACTGATTCGTGGAGACGATCAAGTTTGTAGTAGATCATGCCCAGAATTTTGTGGGCAAAGCTGGATTCTGGATTTTTCCGTACGGCGTCTTCGGCGTAGCTCTGCGCCTGAGTCGCCTGGTCCTGCTTGAGGAGCGCCCAGGCATAGATGGCAGATGCCTCACCATTTTCTGGAGCGAGGCTCACAGCGCGCTGCAAATGAGCTCGTGCATCGTCAAATTTGCTTTGCTGCTGCTCCTGAATTCCCAGCATGATCAGTGCCGCTATTAAGTCATCTTTGTTACCGCTCCGCTCGATTTGGGCGAGCCGTTCAGGAGTGATTTGTCCATCGATACTGTGCTTCAGGTTCCCGGAATCGAGTCTGGGCGCGGCGATGTTGACACTACCGGAAGAAGCTCCAGGCACACCAATGCCGCTTTCGATGTGATCCACCGTCGAGGAGGGGATAGCGTAAGTGTCGTCGCCGATGTCATACTCGACTCGCTCCCCTTTTTGCCTAGCCCCGTCAGCCAGAATGGTGCGCCCATTCTTGAGATAAATAGTGTCGGCCGCAGCGGCAGACGAGAGTGCAAGCAGGATGGCTAGTACGGGACGCACAGCGCAGATTCTAACAAGCTGAATTCCCGGTTCAGCACTGGGCCTCTGCAAAGGAACTGACCTTGGTAACACGCACAAATCCGAAGTTCATGGCCTGCAATCGCGTTCTGTGTTCGCTTGTAGCTGTCTTTGTAGTTTGCACAGCATGCGCGCAGGTGCCCGCCGCCACTTCGGCCGCCACTCTGTACCGCAGTCTGCGCGAATCGGGACTCGATTTGAAGAAGGTCTATCGCGTGCGCGATGCCACCTTCGATCGCGAGGACTTGCACTTCGCGCTGAATGATGGCTGGATCATCATCGGAGAAGAAGTCGCCGGACACGTGAATGCCGTCTTTTTTGTTGGTGATGGAGAAGTGCTGGTTATTCCGCCCGATCGAAGCGAACGCGAGTCGATTGGACTGTTCCTGAATACCGGCGTGCTCGAAGAGAAGTTTACATCGGCCTACTTTCGCTTTCTCGATGACCAATTTCTTCAAGAACTAGATCCAGCGCTGCGCAAAGGTGAGAACGCCGAGATTGTCGACAGGGCAAACGCGGCAGCCAAGGAGCTTGCCCGTACCGACGCTCTCCGCCTGCTTCTTGCGTACATGAACACTGCAAAGGGTGGTCGCCAGGACCGATTTCTTCACGCTCGCGTAGTCGGCCAAACGCGGGGCACCTTCGATGTCTTCTACGACGAGGCCGCGTCAGAGCAGATTGCTGTTGGACAGGTGGCATACGCCCCACGCGGCATGCCCTTCTACAACGTGTGGACGTCGTTTGTGTCCCGCTCCCATCGCGGCGAGGAACCGTCTTCGACTGCAGGGCTGCCGTGGGTACCGAAGTCATTTCGTATCAAAGTGAACGTGCATCCGCCGGAGTCACTCGATGGCGACGCTGAAGTCGAAATCGAGACCCTGCAGCCAAACACACGCGCGGTTCTATTCGAACTGTCTCGCGCGCTGAAGGTCTCATCAGTCACGAGGGACGGGCATCCAGTGGAGTTTCTGCAAAACGAGGCCGTGGAAGGTTCCCACATTGCGCGCGAAGGCAACGATTACGTAGCAGTCGTGCTTCCGGCAGCTCCGCAGAAAGGTCAGCGATTCAAGCTGCGCTTCCTCTACTCGGGTTCCGTGCTGGCGGATGCAGGCGGCGGACTTCTCTATGTTGGCTCGCGAGGGAACTGGTTTCCTAACCTTGGACTAAACATGGCGATGTTCGACCTAGAGTTTCGCTATCCGCAGGAATGGACGCTCGTGGCAACAGGCAAGCGGATCTCGCAGCAAGTAGTCGAAGGAGACAACGTCTCCAAATGGATCTCTGAGCATCCCATTCCAGTTGCCGGATTCAATTTGGGGCATTACCAGGCATCGGAAGTTATGGCCGGCGATGTGAAAGTGGAGAGCTTCGCCGCGCCCGGTGTGGAGAGAAGCTTTCCAACTGCTACGCAGACTGTCGTGGAACCGATCATTCCCCCTCGTCGAATGGATCATCCTCACACGGTGCAGATCCCGCTTCCGAAACCGAAGCCCACGGGAGAGATTGCCGCGACCCAAGCGGCTGCCGCCATCGACTACTTGAGTCCGCGTATCGGAGCATTTCCGTTCAGCACCCTTTCTCTTACGCAAATGCCGGGTGATCTCAGCCAAGGCTGGCCAGGACTCATCTTTCTTTCCAGCTACGTCTTTGTGCCCCAGCAGGAGCGCGGTCCGGCAGCAAACTCCGACTTCGATCGTGTGCTTTTCGATCGCCTCATGGTGCCGCACGAGACTGCCCATCAGTGGTGGGGAGACTCGGTCTACTGGTCCACGTATCGCGATAAGTGGATTTCGGAAGCTGTGTCGAACTACTGCGCTCAATTGAGTTTCGAGCGCGATTATCCGAAAGACTTCCGCGAAGTGCTCGAGTATTATCGAACGCGGCTGGATCAAAAGAATCCAGAAGGCAAGCCCAATCGGGACGCTGGCCCGGTGACGCTCGGTCACCGCTTGGATTCTTCCGCATTTCCCCAAGGCTGGGACCTCGTCGCGTACGGACGAGGAGCCTGGCTGATCCACATGCTGCGCCAGTTTCTGCGCGACGGCACACGTGTTCGCGGCAGCAGCGGATCCGACGATCTTTTCTTTTCGGTTCTCCATGAGCTGCAGCACGACTACGCCGGTTCACAGATGAGCACTCTCGACATGCAGCGGGCATTCGAGCGTGTGTTGCCGAAATCGCTGTACTACGATGGCAAGCCCAAGCTCGACTGGTTCTTCGATGGATGGGTGAACGGCACGGCGATGCCGCGCTACCAGCTCACAAGTGTGCGCCTCGACCGGCGAGCAGCAGGAGTGCGCGCATCGGGAAAGATTCTGCAGAAGGATGCACCCGAAGAGCTGGTGACAGCTGTGCCGATTTATGCCGAACTGGAGAAAGGCGATCTGCGATTCATCTCTCGTGTGTTTGCGGATGGGAGCGAAACACAGTTTTCATTGAGCGTGCCTGCAGGAACGAAACGGCTGGTCATAGATCCTTACGGCACAATCCTTACATCACCTTAGATTTGTGGAGGCCGGGTATGTTCCGCGGTCCACATGTTCCTGCTAGATGGGATCGATCTCGCCGTTCACGATCATCGATTCGGCGATCTTTCGGGCCTGGCGGAACGTTGCGCTTTGAGGATCACCGGCCGGAAGAGCGTCCACAAGCTTTGATAGTTCCTCATCAAACAGCTTCGTAATCAACTCTGGGGTGTGCTTTACGATATCGCCAGCGTCATCGACGATCTGAGCGCGATCGCGATGTTGCACGCGTTGAGCGACCATGAGTCGGTAAATGCGATCGGTGGCGAGATCCTCCATGTAGCCATCGAGCAGGCTGGCACCCTTTCCGTTGAGAACTCCGTTACGATAGCGAATCACAGTGCGCACAGCAGCGCGGGTTCCCGGCAACGTTCGCTTGCCAACATTGGTCGGTTTCGGTCGGAGGTCGGGATAGCGTTCGCCGACGGGTTTATGCGTCTTGATCTGGTTCGGAAAAGGGAATTGATCGACTGCGATCTGGTTCTGATCTGGATGACCCGTCCACGCGCCATCGAAGCCACGATCGGCTTCGTTCTTCTTGTCTTTTTCCAGGACCGCGAGCGCGCGCGAGTTCAATGCAGGATTCGCCCGATCGGGATAGAGCGCCGTCATGCCGCCGATAGCGAGCGCTCCTCGGCGATGGCAAATCGAGACCAGCAGATCGCGCAAGTTCTGAAAGAACGGGACGTCATGAGGGATGGTGTTGCGGTCGGGAAGAATCCATTCAGGATCGCTGAGGTTGAAGTGGATCAAGGAAGCCATGTAATCCCACCGGCCGAGATTCAACCCCAGCATATGGTCGCGGAGGTTGTACAGAAACTCTTCCATCTGGAAGGCGAGTGGATGCGACTCCACCAACGCCATGCATTTGATGTAGCCAGGCTGCCATCCGCGCAGGCGCTCTATTTCGTTGAACAGCTCATTCCACCATAGTGCCTCTTCGGCCGATTCCGATTTGGGAATGTAGAAAGATAGTGGATGGCGGAGTTTGGATGTGTCCACCTCGAACGCGATGCGGCACACGTCGTAAAGTGAAGCGGAGGTCAGGTCATGCATTTGGTTCTCGGCGGCATCGGGGGCAGCGAACTCGGCTTTGCGAATGTCGTTCGAATCTCGTTTGCCGCCTGACATCAGTCCAGGCAGGTGCTGCGACAGGTGCAAGCCGCGCGCGCGCGTGAAGATCACGGTCTCACTCGCTACTATCGCGACTTCCTTATTGCGTTTTTTGTCGAAGTAAGTCAGCTCACCCCGGAGCGCCGCATGAATGTTCTTGATCCCAAGCTCGAGATGATCCCAGAAGTTCGCGATAGAGTCTTCGAGGTCGAGCATCACACCCGGTGCGCCGGAGTTCAGCATTTTCACAACGAGCTCGGCGTCATCGGCGGGCCCCGTCATCTGGTTGCGCTGGTCCTGGCACCACTCGGGAACACTGATATTCCACTTACCCGTGGTCGCATCCGACACTGGAAGATGGTTCGGCAACTTGCCCGCGTGCGAGTCAGTGAGAACCCGCTTCCGCTTCGCCACCAGCGCTCGCTGACGCGGAGTAAAGCGCGCATGCAGCGGAAGAAAGAAGTCAAGGAATCCCGAGGGAAGATCGTGCCTGAGGTTGATGTTTGCCGGAGCTGAGTTGATGGCGAATCCGTAGAGTCGTTCCATGCTTATTGAGACTGTAGCAGAGGCCGCGGGCGACTCAATGCCCGGCTTCATAAAGCGTGGTTGTCCACATGACCGCTCTACCCTATGATGAAGTTCCGGCTGCTCACCTTGGGCAGTCACTTTCATTCCAACGAGTTTCCTGTGTCGGTTGAATCTTGTCCTCAATGTGGCGGATCCGGTTGGAAGACCATCCCAGCGACGTCCAGTAAGCCGCAAGGCGTCGCTAGGTGCGAGTGCCGCGTCGGCAACTGGTCGGAGCGGCTGCTGAAGAAGGCGCGCATTCCCGCGCGCTACGAACATTGCACGCTGTCGAATTTCGATTCGGATTTTCCCGGGGCTGATCGTAGTCTCCCGGCAGCTTTGTTCCAGGCCAATCGATTTGTGGAGGAGTATCCGCTCGAGAATACCGGCCTGATGTTGCTTGGACCTATCGGCGTGGGCAAGACGCATTTGGGCGTTGGCATCCTGCGGGAGCTCGTCCTTCAGAAGAATGCCTCCTGCCTTTTCTACGATTATCGCGAGCTGCTGAAGGAAATCCAGAATTCCTACAATCCGAGCGTTCAAACCACTGAGTTGGAAATCCTCAAACCGGTCTTCGAGACTGAGGTACTCGTGCTCGATGAACTCGGAGCAGTCAAGCCTACGGAGTGGGTGTGGGATACGGTTAGCCACATCCTCAACACTCGCTATAACGACAAACGGACGACCATTATTACCTCCAACTTCGCCGACTTTCCACCGGCCGCCACTGAGGTAAGAAGCGCGTTAGGCCGTGTGACTCGCGACGAAACGCTCGGCGACCGCATCGGTGAGCGCATGCGCTCACGTCTGCAC
This sequence comes from uncultured Terriglobales bacterium, assembly GCA_964476905.1. Classification (GTDB taxonomy): domain Bacteria; phylum Acidobacteriota; class Terriglobia; order Terriglobales; family Acidobacteriaceae; genus Gp1-AA112. The sequence continues at coordinate 4,030 of CAYZHX010000142.1, read as the reverse complement.
GAGATGTGTCGCAAGGTCGAGATGGCAGGCAGCGACTTCCGCCAGAGCATCAGAAGAGCGCACTGAACGGACATCGGATCTTGCACCTGCGAAACAGAAAGAACGTTCAAAACCTCGGCGAGCGCCGCGTGTCGAATTTTTACTCGGGGCGATTCCGTTCAGCGATCTTGATGAACAAAATCGGCAACGTGAGCAGCAGAGTTGCAACATTGGCCACAATGATTGGCATGGAAGGAAGTAGCAGGCCGTAGGTTAGCCACAAACTCACTCCACACACGAAGCAAGTGAGCCACAGTCCCGACATGTCGTTCGTGCGCCGTGTGCGAATGGTTTTCATGAGCTGCGGAACGAATGACAGCGTAGTGAATGTTCCCGCCGCTAGGCCAATGACTGTGAAATAAGCAGGATTGCGCGCGCTCACAAAATCAGAGTAGCAGAGGGAGAAAAGCATCGGGTCATCGGGTGATCTCAATGGGCGGTTGGCATTCGGCTATCGGCGTTCGCCCAGTTAGCCTTTCGGATTTGCACTAAAGACCGTTGCTGGCTGAAAGCCGATAGCTGAATGCCAACCGCCGGCTTCTTAGTGTTCATGCCCCTGATGATGAGCTTCTTCCATCGAGATCGGCATTACGCAGCCGTGAGCGATATTGCACTTTTCATGCTCGAACTGGATGGTCGTGTGGTGGATATGGAAGCCTTCAGCTAAGCGCTCCTTTACCTCGCGCAAAATGATCTCGCTCTCCGATGGCGGAATGTCGGCGATGGCGATGTGACACGAGAGCGCGTGCATCTCTGAGCCGATACTCCAAACGTGGAGATCGTGAACATCACGCACCCCATCAACTTCCTTCATGGCCTCTGCCAAATGCTGCATGCTCACTCCTTTTGGAGTGCCTTCGAGCAGGATGTTCAATGTCTCTCGAATGATGCCGAACGATGACCACAGAATCAGTGCGGCAATTGCGAACGAGAGTGCGGGATCGATCCAGTTGCGTCCGGTCCAAAGAATGGCCCAGCCACCGATGATTACGGATGCAGTCGAGAGCGTGTCGCCCAACATATGAATAAACGCGCTACGCACGTTTACGTCGTGGCTGCTGCCGCGCAGCATGATCGCGATGGCGCCGTTCATGATGACGCCCGCGGCAGCGACGATCATCATCACTGGCGCATGAACTGAGACGGGATTCATCAACCGGTGCGCTGCTTCGATGAAAATGAAGATGGCGACGATCACCAGGGAGACTGCGTTCACGAATGCCGCCAGAACTCCCGCTCGATGGTAACCATAGGTTTTTGTGGAACTCGGAGGACGTGTGGCCAGGTACACGGCCACCCACGAGAGAAGCAAGGCAAGAAAGTCAGAGACGTTGTGCCCGGCCTCTGAAAGAAGCGCCAGACTGTGCGCCTTCAGGCCGGCAATGACGGTTACAACGATGTACGTCAGCGTAAGCAGCAGCGCGATGCGCAGGAGCTTGGAAGTGCTCGCCGTCCCGTGAACATGCGCATGCATGGCAATAGTCTAAAGCGAATCGGGCGATCTGGTGATCGGGCCATCGGGCGATCGGAAAACGTTGGTACCAATCCGGTAGTGCCCATCAATGACTCCTGAGGCTCCTGTCATCTAGAAAGGCTGCCGTTCACTTCACCCGATTACCCGATCACCCGATGGTCCGATTCCCGCGGTTCCTTCCCGGTTAATGTCAACGTAAGTACCTGCCGAAGTTTGTAATTGTCGCGACAGCGGAGTTGGAGCAAGTTTATGTCGAGGGGTACTGCTCACAGGGGATAGGGGCCAGGAAGTGTCCCTGTCACCTGTGTTCCGTATCCCGGCAAGCTCTCCTTAGCGGGAGAAACCAGGGGCAAGTCAGGCCCGATGTCTCGGGGGAGAATGGGCTGGCCTGCCCTGTTTTTTCTTACCTCTTCGCACTTCTGGAAGCAAAAGCAAAACACGACATGGATTTCACGGACGCTTCGCGCACGGATCACACGGATTAAGATCGGGGTTCTTCAGCCGATCGTGGATCGCGGGTAGCCGAAAGCCGACAGCCTGAAGCCAATATCCGCTTTTTGTTAAATTGAAAATACGAATGCGCGGACTTTGGCAAAGGGCGATGTATGCGTGGGAGACTCATCTCACCACGCGCGATACCAATCGCATTGTGCGTCCGTTACAGTGGGGAATCGAGTGGACCCGCTCCTGGCCACAGGTTAACGGTAATTTTCCGCAGGACCTCTCAGAGTTCGACAATTCCGCTGCGGAACGGTATTTCTCTGAGCTGAACCACAAAATCGTCGCCGACAGCGACCAGTTCTTCAATTATGACAAGCCCACAGACTTCCGACTCGAAGAGCGTCTGCCGAAGCTGTTTCCCACCAACATGCGCCAGCAGAAACAGCTCGAAAAGCTGGAGAAGATGGCGCGAACCGGCAAACTGAAGCCGGCCAAGTTCTTGCGATTCACTTCTCCGGTGCGAACTCCCTATGCGGAGAATGACATCGTGAACGCGCGCTGGTTTCCTGCATTCGACCGCGAAGGGCGCATGAGCAGGAAAGCTGTAATCGTCCTCCCACAATGGAATGCAGATGCGTTCAGCCATAATGCCCTCTGCGCTGTGATGAACCGGTATGGCGTCTCGGCGCTGCGGCTGAGCAAGCCGTATCATGACATTCGCCGACCGGCGGAGATCGAACGCAGCGACTACGCAGTGTCAGCTAACATCGGACGCACGCTCGATTCGTGCCGCCAGGGCGTAATCGACATCCGCTGCTGTCTTGACTGGCTCGAGTCACAGGGCTGTGAGCGCTTCGGCATTCTGGGTACCAGCTTGGGGTCATGCTACGCCTTTATCGCCAGCGCGCATGATGCGCGACTTGAAGTGAACGCCTTTAACCACGCTTCCACTTACTTCGGCGATGTTGTCTGGACCGGACAATCGACACGCCACATCCGGGCTGCGCTTGAGGACGTCATGGACATGCAGCGCCTGCGGCAGCTATGGCTGGCGATTAGCCCAATCGCATACATGCGCAAGTTCGCTGCGCATCGCAAGAAGGTCCTAGTGATTTATGCCAAGTACGATCTGACCTTCTTACGCGACCTCTCTGAGGAAGTCGTGCGATTGTTCCGAGAACACGAAATCGACTTCAAAGCTGTCGCTCTTCCGTGCGGGCACTACACGGTCGGCGAAATTCCGTTCAAGTTCTTTGACGGATGGCATCTGGGCTGGTTCATTTACTCGGCTTTCAAGCAGCTGGGGGCTTGATCGAACGCACATTCGAATAGAGTCCACATTTACAATTCCGCGCAATGATTGCTCACCTTCGTGGACGCATCCTTGAAAAACACCCAACGCACCTGATCCTCGAAGCTGCTGGTGTGGGATATGAAGTAGCTATTAGCGTCCCCAGCTTCTCCGGACTTCCACTGGAAGGAGCAGAAGTATCGCTCTACATTCATACTCACGTGCGAGAGGACGTACTGGCTCTTTACGGCTTCTTGCGTCGCGAAGAAAAGCAGTTGTTCGAGCGACTGATCGGCGTCAGCGGGATTGGGCCCAAGCTGGCGATGACGGTGCTCAGCGGAATCGCTCCCGACGCGCTTGTCTCAGCGCTGCGCGGCAATGATCTTGCCGCTCTCACGCGAATACCTGGAGTGGGAAAGAAGACCGCCGAGCGCATGGTGCTTGAACTCCGCGACAAACTTGAAGGACTCACCGCCGCGCCAGCTCCTGCTCCGGTCAGCAGCATGGAAGAAGATGTAATCTCAGCGCTGGTCAACCTAGGCTATCAACGGACGGCCGCAGAGGGTGCAGCCAAGCGAGCTGTTGGAAAGACCGGCGACAATTCCGGTTTTGAGAAACTCTTTAGGGAAACGATGGCTCTGCTGCAAAAGTAGCCATGTTGTCAGGTGGCTCAGTTGGTGTTCAGGGCAAAGGCGCTGGGCCCGAACGTTTATGGCGGAGAGGGAGGGATTCGAAAAGGGAATTTTACCCAAGTCACCGCGAATCAGCAGCATAGCAGGTTGAGC
>CAYZHX010000141.1:6200-10454 GCA_964476905.1 uncultured Terriglobales bacterium | reverse complement strand
GAGATTGTTCCTTCACGCAGCTTGGAGAAGCAGATGGTTGAGAAACTCGGAATAGCTCCGTCCAGAGTGCGCGCTGTCGCAGATCGTCGAGACAAAGAGTCCAAAAGCGACTCGCTCGCCCAAAACGGCCACAGGGTGGCATAGTCCTTTGCTCTTGCCGGCGCTCGCATACTGACAGTCGCCTAATGCAGAGTGTGTACCGTTGCCTCAATCGACTCCGGACTGCTGACTGCCGAATGCCGCCTTCTTCTTTTATTTAAATTCCACCGATAGCGACATCCGCTTTTGGCCTCTGACACTAGGCGCGCGGCCGGGCGTGAGCGGCGTAAGGTTCCTGAACTAGCTGTTCATCACACGCCTCGTCCGCCACCCACAGAGCGGAAAAGATCTTGTACATGCACGCTGGGATGGTGATAAGCAACAGAATCGCTCCAGCGAACCATACAATCGCGAGCACTCTCGACAAGTAGTAAACGACATGGTTCCAAATCATGGACTTTCCTAGTGCTGCCTCTCAAATGGCGGCGAGATAATGAGACGGCAAGCCAGCCAACACACCCGCATCCAGCACAAAATGAAATCCGCACAACTTGGCGCGCATCACCACGGAGGGGATGCGATGCGGAACTTCATCTTCTCTCGCCACCCTGCCTGCAATGATTAGCTCCCGAGATCGTTCGGGTGCAGCTCGGTAAACGCGCATTGTGGCGGTGCGGATCTGTGGCATAAGACAAAGCATCGCCTCCCTTATTGCAAGCGCATCTTTAAGAGCCTGCATGGATGCGTGGCGATCGCGCACTGGCCCCGGAAGTTGCTCATCCCATGCGTCCGCCGGTCTCGCCACCCAGTCGCACTCTGCGCTCTCTCCGGACAACTGCAAACGCAAAATTTTCAGCGGGGCTCGAGACAGCTCTCCGAATCGCAAATATGCTTTAACCACGCGAAACAGATAGCTGAAATCGCAGAGCTGAGTCAGCAGCGGCCCTGTTCCCAATATTTCGGTTCGGCAGAGTTGATCAATCAGGACTCGACCCGGTGTTCCCATCGATTCTTTCACGCTGTTCCCGCACGCCATCTCCGTTGCGACGTGCACGATTAGAGTGCACCGACACCCTGTTCCCGATTGCGGATGCGGACTGCGCCGTCAATCTTGTAGAAGAATATCTTGCCATCGCCGATTCTGCCCGTCGCTGCAGAGCTGATGATCGTGTCCGTTGCTCGCTCCAGGAGCTCATCGTCGACGACAATCTCAAGCTTGATCTTCGGTAACAAATCGACTTCGTATTCGTGTCCGCGATAAATCTCTGTATGGCCTTTCTGCCGGCCATGCCCTCGTACTTCTGAGGCAGTCATACCATCCACACCGATTTCCAGAAGCGCGTCTTTTACTGCTTCAAACTTCGAGGGCTGAATAATTGCTTCGATCTTCGTCATCGTTCATCTCCTTGTTTGTTGGCTAACGGCAAAAATGAGCTGGAGAGCTGTCGCTCTCCAGCCGAGGAGTAGTGCAGGACGAAGTTCACGAACCGACTTTCTGCAAGCTGTGTCCGCCGGAAGAGACCTTTGCCGACAGCGCCGCTGGCTCTGCAAAAAGAGTTTCTGCAGGCATTCCGGCCGGTCTTCCCAAAGTGGAAATCACATACTCGGGATAAGCCGAGATGCCGTGCTCGTGCAGGTCGAGGCCGTACAGCTCGCCCTCTTCCGATACACGCAGCGTTCGCGTGAGGTTGACTGCGTACATCACCGCCATCGCAACCGTAAATGTCGAAAGTGTGATGATTGCGCTGCCGATCATCTGCGCTGCAAGCAGCGTTGTGCCGCCACCGTAGAAAAGTCCCTTAAGCGCCGCCGAATTATCGGGGGCGAGCGGACCAGTAGCGCCGTACTTTCCGCAAGCGAAGAGTCCCAGCGAGAGCGTCCCCCAGATTCCGCAAATTCCGTGAACGGGAACAGCTCCGATCGGATCGTCGATGCGCAGGTATTCGAGCAGCTCGACGCCGAGAACAACAATCACGCCGGCGATGCCGCCTAGCAGGATCGATCCTGTGGGACTGACCCAATAGCACGGACAAGTAATCGCCACCAGACCGGCGAGGAATCCGTTTACGGTGAAGCTCACGTCCCACTTCTTGCTCATGAAGTACGCGTAGAACATCGCCGTCAATCCGGCCGCGCACGCAGCCAGCGTGGTGTTAGCCGCGACGCGTCCGATGCCTTCAAAGTCCATTGCCGAGAGCGTGCTACCAGGATTGAAACCGTACCATCCGAACCAGAGGAGTAATCCTCCGCTGGCGGCAATGGTGAGATCGTGCGGCATCATGGGACCGCCGCCGTCGCGTTTGAACTTGCGTCCCAACCGGGGGCCCAGAACAATCGACCCAGCCAGTGCGATGAAGCCGCCGATCGTGTGCACTACGGTCGAGCCGGCAAAATCGTGGAAGCTCTGTCCCAAACTAGGAAGGAAGAAGCCTGCGGAGCCCATGGTCGCGAGGAATCCATCCGGTCCCCACGCCCAGTGTCCGATGATTGGATAAATGAAACCGGAAACGGCAACGCTATAAAGAAGGTCGCCGACGAAGCCGGTGCGTCCGATCATCGCGCCCGACGTGATCGTCGAGCAGGTATCGGCAAAAGCAAACTGAAAGATCCAGAAAGCCAGGAACGCCACGCCGGTGGTCTCATACGTTGCTGGAGCATCTTTCAGGAAGAACCAATGGTGCCCGATGAAGCCGTTGCCATGGCTGAACATGAAGGCGAAGCCGAAGGCGTAAAACAACAGTCCGCAGAGACAGGTATCGACGATACATTCCATCAACACGTTCACCGTCTCCCGCGAACGGCAGAATCCGGCTTCGAGCATGGTGAAGCCGACTTGCATGCCAAAGACGAGAAACGCCGCGACCAGCGTCCAAGTCGTGTTGATCGGGTTCACCACGTCGGCGACTTTGAGTTCGGGCCCGGTTTCGGCTGCATACACGTGGGCGAAAGAGAAACTCGACACGAGGTAGATGACCGCCAGAACGGCTACGAGCCCAATCGCTTTACCTGCGATCAGCAAACCTCCGTAGCGGCGCCATTCTCGATCGCGAAGCCTACCGGAAAGCCGCGACAACTTCGCAGTAAGAGACAGCTTTTCACGCTGTCCTGAATTGGGACGCATTTTGATGCTCCTTTTGAGTTTTTTATGTCGAGCCCGCCCATGTTCGTACGACTCCGGCCCGAGTTCCCATCCTGGCAATCACGATTGCCAAAATGAGACACACCTCGACCGATCTCCTCACGCGAGAAGTTTCGGACTAGCGATGTTTATGGGAGAGGCACGTCGTCGTGCCCAGAGAACAAAAACTCTTTTCAACGGCGAAAAGAGAGAACTACCCAGCTTTGAACTGGATTCTGCGGGCACGAACCAGACAAGTCAAATTCAAAGTTCCTATATGGGATATTTACGATTTCTTTATGCAATCCTTATGCGGAAAAGTCCTCGGCAGACGGAGCTATCCTGATTATTGTTCCCGAATTCGGAACCTTCTTCGATCAGCCGTATTGCGACATCCAAGTCATCGCTTCTGCTTTACTCATTGACAGTTAGGTTCAGTCGCGCAACTCGAGTCCCCCATTCGCATTGTGTCCTGCGGATATGAGGCTGAGAAGTGCCCGAGCCATCTTCGCACCCGCAAATAAGGCTTGAATTGGATTCGAGTATCAGAGGAGCAAACGAAGCGAGATCAATTGATCAGCCGTGATTCGAACCCGATCCAGAATGACGATTTCCAACTCCCGTGCTTTACTCTTAGACAAACCAATGAAGAGAGCGCTTACCGCATTTATATGCGTGTTCGTTTGCGCGGCGCTGTTTGCACAGAGCCCCGCGAAACCAACTTCCTCGGAAGCCTCGGAGTGGCCGAACTATGGCAATGATCCGGGCGGCATGCGATATTCGCCGCTGGCGCAGATCGACAACCAGAACGTCAGCAAGCTGCAGGTTGCGTGGACATTCCACACCGGCGACATCTCCGACGGAAAAGGCGAGCATCGCCGCAGTGGTTTCGAGAGCACACCCATCATGGTGGACGGCACCTTATACGTCACTACTCCCTTCAACCGAATCATCGCGCTCGATCCCGCAACGGGAAGGCAGCGCTGGGCCTTTGACCCAAAGATCGACCAGACCTGGCAATCCGGCGACGGACTTACGAATCGCGGAGTCGCAACCTGGGTAGACACAGCTTCGGCGCAGCCAGATAAAGAACAGAG
>CAYZHX010000141.1:0-6100 GCA_964476905.1 uncultured Terriglobales bacterium | reverse complement strand
GAACGTCATCTTGTCTTTATTCCCACCGGCAGCGCCAGCCCCGACTTCTTTGGCGGTCAGCGTCCGGGCGACAACAAATGGGCGAACTCGATCGTGGCACTGCGCGCCGAGACTGGCGAACTCGTTTGGGGATTCCAACTCGTGCATCACGATCTTTGGGACTACGATGTCGCCTCACCGCCGCTGCTTGCCACGGTGGAGCACGACGGAAAGAACGTGCCTGTTGTCATCATCGGTGACAAGACCGGATTCCTCTTCGTACTGGGTCGCGATACTGGCAAACCGGTCTTTCCTGTAGAAGAGCGTCCTGTTCCAAAAAGCGACATTCCTGGCGAGGCCGCCTCGCCGACGCAGCCATTCCCTGTGGCTCCGCCACCGCTGGTGAAACAGAAGTATTCCGCAGACGATGCCTGGGGAATCAACGCCGAAGAGCGTGAGGCCTGCCGAAAACAATTGGAAAGCTTGCGTCTGGATGGCATCTTCACGCCGCCGAGCGTGAACGGAATTCTGGCTGTGCCCGGCAACATCGGCGGTATGAATTGGAGCGGCTATGCCTTTGATCCGAACGCGGGCATGCTGTTCGCCAACGTCAATAATCTGCCCTTCAAGGTGCGGCTGATAGCCCGCGCGGATTTCGACGTGCGCGGAAAGCGAACCAACGAGCGCATCTCGGAAGAGGGCGAGTATGGATCCCAAATCGGCGCGCCGTACGCGATGTTCCGTCGTCCGATGTTCTCGCCGAAGTCCATTCCTTGCATTCCGCCGCCGTGGGGCACGCTAACGGGTGTCGACATGGTGCGCGGCACGATTAAGTGGCAAGTCCCACTCGGCACGATGAACCCAGCCTTGCCGCCAGGAGACATCACTCTTGGCGGTCCCATCGTGACCGCGGGCAAACTGGTGTTCGTTGCTGGAACCGCGCTCGATCCGTACATCCACGCTTTCGACACCGAAACCGGCAAGGAACTTTGGAAGGCACAGTTGCCTGCACCCGGGCACGCTACGCCCATGACTTACCAAATCGGCGGGAAACAGTACGTCATAATTGCCGCGGGCGGACACGCGAAGATCGATGGGGAAACGTTGAGCGACGCCCTGGTCGCCTTCGCGCTTCCTTAGAGCTCCTCATTGGAGAATTGGTTCTGTTAAACCTATCACCGCGACGACTTCGTGGCCCAGATCGTTTTCGGTGGGCACCCACGCATTCATGTGTTGATAGAACTGTTAGCCTCGCATTCGACACACCGCTTGAACGCCCGAGGCGATAGCGGCTTTGGGGGGCTCAAGGGCGTAGAAATCACGTCGCCGTGCATTCTCGTCCCATTGGTGTGCCTTTCGCCATTTCTCGCAGATTTGCTCTTTATAGCGGCTTTCGATATCGTGCTTCGATATTTTGAATACCTGTCCGATGTGCAGGATGGGACAAACCTGTGGCACGTCATTTCACCATCGGCGACGATCGCAAGCAGGACCTCTACTCCGGGCTCATCCGGCTGCACATTCTGCACCATGCCTGCGAACAATCCGTCTTCGGCCTGGGCATGATCGAAGAGCTGGGGCGGCACGGCTACAAGCTCAGCGCAGGCACGATCTATCCCATGCTGCATCGGTTGGAGATGAGTGGCCTGCTTCGCTCGCAAGAGGAACGCAACGGGCGCAGGCGTCGGCGAACTTATCGCGCAACCCGGGCGGGAGAGAAGGCCTTAGCAGCGGCGAAGCAGAAGGTGTGGGAACTCTTCTCTGAACTGTTTGAGGATCAGCATTCCAGAAAGCGGAGTAGCAGGATGGGGCGAAAACAATGAACGGTTCGAGAATTTTCGTGTCGTTGCTGCTCGTTGTTTGTCCAACCAGCCTTGCCGCCCAGCGGCCGCTGAGCTCATCTCCGCCCACTTCTTTCACGTTAAAGCAAGCCGTCGAATTCGCGCTCGCGCATTATCCGCAGGCACGCGTGGCAGCGCAGAAACTGATTGCAGCTCAAGCGGGAGTCAGGCTCGCCCGCACTGACTACCTGCCCCACACCGACATGATGTGGCAGTCGAATCGCGGGACCTATAACAACATCACCGGACAACTGCTGCCACCTAGCGTGCTGCCATCGCTCTCCGGGATCGTTCTGCCAGACACATCTGGACGTAGCGCGTGGAACACGGGAACGGGAGCGTTGTTTTCCTGGCAGCCATTCGACTTCGGCCTGCGTGCCGCGAACGTGAATGTCGCCCGCGCCGGAGAGCACGGTGCTGAAGCGCAATTGGAAGTCACGAAGTTGGACGTGGAGGCGAATGCCGCGAACGCGTTTCTCGAAGCAGCCGCAGCACAACAGTTGACGCTTGCTGCCAAGTCTAATGTCGATCGGCGGGAGACACTGGCCAAGTCCATTCATGTGCTGGTCGATAACCAGCTTCGTCCTGGAGCCGACGCCTCACGCGTTGATGCCGAACTCGCCGCCGCGCGCACGCAATTTCTCCGTGCCAAGCAGGAAGAGCAGGAGACGCTCATTCGGTTGGCCGAGGCTCTCGGGATTGCAGGGCAGAACGTGGAAATCGCCCCAGAATCGCTCTCGAGTGCCGCGCCCAATGTTCCCGTTGCAGAACCGAACGTAAATGCGAATCCATCTGCCAGGCTCGCTTTCAGCGAAGTCGAACAGAGCCAGGCGCGAGAGCACGCGCTCGATCGCAGCTATGTTCCGCAGTTCCGGCTGCAATCCGGCATTTCCGGGCGTGGCAGCGGATTGAACAACACTGGCCAGTTCCTCGGAGGAGACAACGGCCTTGTCCCTAATCGGTACAACTGGGCTCTCGGCATTACTGCGACGTTTTCTCCCTTCGATATATTCTCGCTTCGCGCGCGCAAACAGATCGAAGCCGCAAACGAGCGCAGCGCGCGGGCAGGTTACGACGGAACCGTTCAGCAGCTCACGGCGGCAGAGCAGCGAGCGAGAATTTCGCTCGAAACTGCAATCGAGATTGCGAAGAATGCCGAAGTTGAGTTGTCCGCAGCGCAGCAGAGCGACCGTCAGGCTGAAGCGCGGTATAAGTCCGGACTCGCAACTCTGGTCGAACTGGCAGACGCGCAGCAATTGCTGGTGAACGCGGAGAGCGATGAGGCGGTTGCCAAACTGAGCGTGTGGAGATCGCTGCTGGCAACGGGCTTCGCAGCGGGCGATCTCACTTCATTCTTCGATGCCGCCGAGAAGGCGCCAGGCAAGACTCAATAACTATGTGGCTCATTCGCACAGCGCTACGCCGCCCGATCAGCACGGTCATCGTGGTGCTTGGATTCGCGCTGTGCTCGATTCTCGCGCTGCTGCGTACGCGCGTCGATATCTTTCCCGATTTGAATCTTCCTGTCATCTATGTTGCCCAGCCGTACGGGGGCATGAGTCCGCAGCAGATGGAGGGTTTCCTCTCGTACTACTACGAGTACCACTTCCTCTACATCAACGGCATCGAGAGCGTCGAGGCTAAATCGATCCAGGGCAATGCGCTGCTGCGTCTCAGCTTCCATCCTGGAACGAACATGAGCGAGGCGCTGGCGCAAACGATCTCGTACGTGAATCGCGCGCGCGCGTTCATGCCGCCGGGAACGGTGTCGCCGTTCGTGATTCGTTACGACGCCGGCACCTTGCCGGTTGGATATCTCGTATTTTCGTCGCCGTCGCGCACGCTGGGCGAAATTCAGGATCTGGCGCTCAACCGCGTGCGTCCCATTTTTGCCACGCTGCCGGGCGTTTCATCGCCACCGCCGTTCGGAGGAAATCAACGGACAATCGTAATCAGCGTGCGCCCGGAGAAGCTGCACGCCTACGGGTTGTCACCGCAGTCCGTAGTTCAAGCAGTGCTCTCCGGCAACAGCATTGAGCCCGCAGGCAACGCCAACATCGGACAGTACTCGGCGATGGTCACGACCGACACGACGGTTCGTCAGATTTCCGATCTGCTCGACATTCCTCTGCGCACCGGGCCGGGCGCCGCGGTGTATTTGCGGGATGTAGGCAGCGTCTCCGATTCTTCCGACATTCTCGCCGGATATGCACTGCTCAATGACAAGCGCACCGTTTACATTCCCGTAACGAAACGTCCGGACGCTTCGACGCTCGATGTGGTGCGCGAAGTGCGCGAGAGTCTGCCGCGATTCCAGTCGCTCGTGCCTGAGGACATCAAAATCAGCTACGAGTTCGATCAGTCGCAGTATGTGCGCGACGCGTTGTCATCGGTACTGCGCGAAGGCATTCTGGGCGCGGTCCTCACCGGGCTCACGCTGCTGCTTTTTCTGCGCGACTGGAGAAGTTCGCTGATCGTGGTGATCACCATCCCTCTGGCGCTCCTAATCGCGGTGGTTGCGCTTTGGGCCGTCGGACAGACGATCAATATCATGACGCTCGGCGGGCTGGCACTCGCGATTGGCGTCCTCGTGGACGAAGGCACTGTCACCCTGGAGAACATCCACGTTCATCTTGCCGCGGGAGAGAGCAAAGCACGGGCAATTCTCGAAGCCAGCCGTGAGGTTGCTACGCCGAGATTCTTAGCCATGCTCAGTGTGCTAGCGGTCTTTGTGCCGTCATTCTTCATGACCGGAGCCGCGCGAGCCTTGTTCGTGCCGCTTTCTCTGGCCGTAGGATTCTCGATGGCAGCGTCCTATTTGCTATCTAGCTCGCTCGTGCCCGTGCTGTCCAATTGGGTCTTAAAACCACAGCTCGCCGAAGATGGCGTTGGGGCTGAGAACCGCTTTGATCGCTTTCGCCAGAAGTTCCTACGGGTGCTCGACCGCATCATGGGCCGCCGGGGATTGTTGTTCGTGGTCTACTCCGCTGCATGCATCCTGCTGCTGGCAGTTGTAGTTCCTCTCCTTCGTCGCGAAATCTTCCCATCTTCTGCGGCGAACCAGTTTCGGTTGCGCATTGATGCTGCCGATGGCACGCGCGTTCCTGTAACGGAACAGCTTGCGCGTGAGGTCTTGAGTGCAATCCACGAAGAGGCGGGTGACGCTGTCGATCTGACGCTGAGTTACGTGGGCGTTCAAGCGTCTTCATATCCAATCAACACCGTATTCCTGTGGACAGGTGGGCCACAGGAAGCAGTAATGAACGTCTCTTTGCGTCCCAACAGCGGAATTTCGGTGCGCGAACTCGAAGAGAAATTGAGGGTGCGCTTTTCCAGGCAATTCCCTGCCGCGCGTTTTTCCTTTGAACCGGGCGATCTGATCGGACAAACGCTGAGCTTCGGCTCGCCAACCGTCATCGACGTTGCGACCACCGGCCCTCAATACAGTGATGTGCTTAGTCATGCAGAAAAGCTTCGCCAGGAGTTGGTACAGGTCGAGGAATTGCGGGATCTCGAATATGCTGAACCACTCCATGCTCCGACTATCGATGTGAACGTAAATCGCGTGCTTGCAGGTGAACTGGGAACCACTGCCGATCAGGTCGGTCAAGCCGTGGTCGCGGCGACGGCATCGAGCCGGTTTGTCGCGCCGAACTACTGGCGCGATCCCAGATCGGGAGTGAGCTATCAGGTGCAGGTGCAGATTCCCCAGCCGCAGATGACTTCGATACAGGCCGTTCAGAACATTCCCGTGGCAAGCTCAACCGGAGCACATCCTCTGCTGAGCCAAGTGGCAAGCGTACGTTCGAGCAGTGTGCCCGGCGAACTCGATCGCCAGAATGGATTGTGGATGATTATTCTTTCGGCCAATTTAGGTAGTGGCGATCTCGGGCGTGCTGCGCGTGATGTTCAGCGGGCAATTGATCGCGCGGGGACTCCTCCGCGAGGAGTTACGGTGCAGGTACGTGGGCAGGTCGCCGCCATGAATCAAATCTTCGGCAACTTGAGTGTCGGATTGGGAATCGCGATTCTGGTCATTCTTCTTCTGCTTGCCGCAAACTTTCAGTCCGTGAGATTAGCATTTGTGGTGGTCTCGACGGTGCCGGCGGTGCTCTCCGGGGCTGCCGTGATGCTTATGATTACCGGTACCAGCCTCAATCTCCAAAGCTTTATGGGAACGATCATGGCGATTGGTGTAGCGGTAGCCAATGCGATTTTGCTCGTGACCTTTGCCGAACAAAACCGCAGGAAAGATCAGGAGGCAAGCGTTGCGTCCAGGA
>CAYZHX010000140.1:0-10648 GCA_964476905.1 uncultured Terriglobales bacterium | reverse complement strand
TCATCTTGTCATCCTGAAGCGCTTCTTTTGCGCGAAGGATCTTCCGGAATGCTTCCAACCGAAATGCACTTTCTAGGCTCTTCACGATAAACGCGAGCTTGTTCGTGAGACCCAGAGCATAGCATTCAAGAATGAAACCTCGCCAAAGATCCTTGGCCAAAAGAGGGCCTCAGGAGACGGTCTGGAAACCGTTTAGTCTCTCGTTACCAATGCATGACCGGCAGGAATACGCGGGCTTAGCCGTGCAGGTTCAGAAATCCTCCGTCAATGGGATAGTTGGTTCCCGTAATGAAGCCAGCGGCATCAGAGCAGAGAAAAAGCGCCAGAGACGCGACTTCCTCCGGCTGTCCCATGCGGCCGATCGGCTGCAATTGCGCCAGCTTTTGCATCATCTCCTGCTCACGTCCGGGATAGTTCTTGTGCAAAAAGCCGTCGACAAATGGAGTGTGCACGCGCGCGGGGGAAATACAGTTGCAGCGGATATTGTGGTTCACGTAATCGCGCGCTACCGAATACGTCATGGTCAGCACCGCACCTTTGCTCATGCTATAGGCAAAGCGATCTGCGAGTCCGGCGAGTCCGGCGATGGAAGCAAGATTCAGAATCACGCCGCCGCCGGCAGCTTTCATGGAATCGACCACCGCGTACATGCAGTTGTACACGCCCTTCACATTGATGCGGTAAACGCGATCAAACTCGTCTTCGGGCGTACTTTCCAGTTTCCCGATATGGGATACACCTGCATTATTCACAAGAATGTTAATGGCGCCCGCAGCCGCAATTCTCCGGAAGACTTCTTTGACCTGCTGCTGATCGGAAACGTCACAAAGCGTCCACTGGGCTCTACCTCCAGCCTTATGAATCTCGCTCGTGGTCTCTTCCGCGTTCTTTTTGTCGACTTCAACAATGTGGACTGATGCGCCGGCCTCGGCGAAGCTGATTGCGATCGCCTTGCCAATACCGCTGGCGCCGCCAGTGACAACAGCGTTCTTGCCATCCAGCCGGAATGCAGCCGAATTGTTGCCGTTCGCGTTCAGAGTGAAACGCCTCGCTTCCAGGGAATGAAGTCGTCCTGTCCCAGCAGCTCTGCTTTAGTTTTCGCCTCACCGCTGGCGACTTTGAGGATGAATTCGAGCACGCGTTCACCGGCTTCTTCGACCGACTCTTCTCCGGCAATGATCTGCCCGGTATCGATGTCGATGGCGTCCGACATGCGCTGCGCAAGCTGAGTATTCGTCGAAATCTTGATCACCGGTGCAATCGGATTGCCCGTGGGCGTGCCTAATCCGGTAGTAAAAAGCACGACGTTACATCCAGCGCCGACCTGCGCGGTTACCGCCTCCACATCGCTGCCGGGGGTGCAGAGAAGGTTGAGTCCGGGCGTGATCGCATACTCGGGATAGTCAAGAACTCCCGTGACCGGTGAACTTCCACCTTTGCGCGCAGCGCCGGCCGACTTCATCGCGTCGGTGATAAGGCCATCTTTGATGTTGCCGGGCGATGGATTCATCTCGAACCCTGCGCGCACTGCCTTAGCGCGTGCCGCGTAATCGCGCATGAGTTCGATGAAGCGATCGCCGACAGCCTGCGTTGTGGCGCGATCGATTAGCGATTGCTCGACGCCGCAGAGCTCAGGAAACTCGGCAAGCACGGTTTTGCCGCCAAGCTCAGCAAGAATGTCAGAGACGTGACCGATAGCGGGATTTGCAGAGATACCAGAGAATCCGTCCGATCCCCCGCATTTGAGTCCAACACAGAGGCTCGCGAGTGACGCATGTTCGCGCTTCATTTTGTTGGCCTCAACCATTCCCAGGAAAGTTTCACGAATGGCTTGCGAGAGCATTGCGCGCTCGGAAGGACTGCGCTGCTGCTCAAGCAGGATGAGCGGCTTATTAAAATGCGGATCGCGCTTCTGAATCTCTTCCTTCAGAATGTCGGATTGCGAGTGCTGGCACCCAAGACTGAGCACGGTCGCGCCAGCGACATTTGGATGATGCAAATATCCGGCAAT
Source organism: uncultured Terriglobales bacterium (assembly GCA_964476905.1). Taxonomy (GTDB): domain Bacteria; phylum Acidobacteriota; class Terriglobia; order Terriglobales; family Acidobacteriaceae; genus Gp1-AA112. The sequence continues at coordinate 8,637 of CAYZHX010000140.1, read as the reverse complement.
CAGTCCGCAAAGATTGCGTGCATCCTCGCGCGTGCCGCCGCAGCCGCGTTCGTGAGTGAGAAACTTCACCCCATCGACATTTTCGAAAAATCCGCGATGCTGCTGCCGGCCATCCTCTGAGATCTGTTGATAATTTCTAATCGCGTCAACACGTCCATCGCGATAAAGCCGCGCCAAGTCGGAAACCTGCTCGCGATAGACCTGCGGCGGCGCATATCCGAGCCCCTCATCGAACGCCTTGCGCAGGACATCGATATTGCGGTTCTCGCAAAAAACCAGCGGTACGACGAGCCAGTAATTCCTCGTGCCAACTTGACCATCGGCGCGGCGATACCCTGAAAACGTTCGCTTCTTCCATTTAGCGACGTCGGGTGCCTGCCATGCGTAGCTGCCAGTCTTCTCATGAAAGTCCGCGGCTTCGTGGCGAAGATTGCGCGTTGTAATCGCTTCGCCACGCCGGATCGGCTGCATAGCCTTCCCGACGGTAACGCCATACATCGTTACGCGATCGCCGACGGCAAAGTCACGCAATGCGAACTTATGCTTGGCAGGAACGTCAGTGACGAGCTTGTAGCTGTCGTTCCCAAAATGAATCTCTTCGCCGGCGCGCAAATCGGTGAGAGCGATGAGGACATCATCCCGGCGATCGAGTTTGAGGACGCGAGTTTGTATCAACGTTTCAGGCACATTTCTCCAAGGCGTCCGCAGCGGGTTCAAAACGGCACAAACATATTTTCTATCTCATTGAACCCGATCACAACCACCTCAAGTTGTTTAGAGCAGGAAACGTCTGAGGCTAGTTTGCGAGGAAATCCAACCTATACTAGTCTTTCCGTTTAATTCAAGATTAAAAATAGATGTTTTGCTTGTTGAAATATCGTTTGTTTCGCTGGGCTTCCATCGCGTCTTGGACTGCCGTGATGATCGGCCAGAGCTTAGCCCAGCAAACGCCGCCGCAGTTCCGCAGCGCCGCCCATCTGGTGCTTCTTGACGTGACTGTTACTGACGTCGGCGATCGACCCTTCGCCGGACTCACGGAAAAGGATTTCACTATTGTTGAAGATGGTGTGCCGCAGAGGATCGAAACCTTCGAATCCCCTGAAGTTCACAGTGATCCCTCTCAGAGCTCGAGGGTCAAAGAACAAGCCCCGAAATCCTCGGAAGCTGCACCAGTCACAATCCTTGTCTTAGATGAACTGAACACTGCCTTCAAAGACAACACCTACGCGCGCTTTAAGTTGGGCAAGTTTCTCGAATCGCAGTCCGGCCGGATGCCTCAGGCGACAGCGCTGCTGGCTCTGACTCCTACGCGACTTGAGGTACTCTGCAACTATTCGCGCGATCCCAATGCCTTGCTTCGGGCTCTTAATGCCCTTCCCGCCTCAATCCCGTGGATGCTTATGGAAGGTGGAACCCGCGGTGAAATGGAGCGATTACAGACGACGCTCAACGCCGTCGATCAAATTGCATCCGCCAATTCGGACCGGCAGCGGAGAAAAAACATTGTTTGGATCGGCTCGGGATTTCGTCTGTTCTCGCGCGCGATGCTGTTTCAACAAAGTACTCGCGACAACGCGATGGCTGCCATCAAGGAAGCGAGTCGACGCCTGTTGCGTGCTCACGCCACGATTTACACGATCGATCCGAGTGGCCTTCGCGTGGATTCAGATGGTCATGCCGAGGTGATGGCCGCAGATGGAAGCATTATCAGTGCGCCCACCGATCCGGCGACTGGCGATCTGGTTTTCGAGGCGCTAGCGCCGGCAACCGGCGGAAAGATTTTCCGCTTGCGAAACGACGTGAATGCCGAAATCGCGAGCGCCGTTTCAGACGGGAGTATCTATTACACGCTTTCGTATTCCCCGAGTAATCGCAATTGGGATGGCAGATTCAGGAAAATAAGCGTTCAAGTACGCCGGCCGGGCCTGAAGGTCAGAACTCGCGAAGGCTATTACGCAACGGAAGATCCTCTGGAAAGTCCTTCTCCAGATCAGGCCCTCGCAGAGGCCATGAAGAGCCCGGTTCCTTACAGCGGCGTTTCCGTTACACCTGAAATCGTGAAGTTGACCAGCAATCCGGTCTCGGCGCAGGTGACGCTCGGCATCGACCGGCATGGGCTCACGTGGGATCTCGTGCCGGATGGGCGCCGTCACGCAGAGATCACTGCGATCCGGGCCGAACTTTCCGAAAATGGAAATGTTCTTGGCTACCGAGCTGTACAAAAGGAGGTGTTCATCGACAAAGGCAGCGAAGAGCAATTTAATCGTTCTCTCAATTTGCCGGTGTTGTTCACGATGTCCGCGGACGTGCCAGCAAAGGCCAGCCACATTCGATTTGTGATTTGCGACACCGCTAGTGGTCGGATTGGGACGGCCGACGTGAACCTGAAGGCGCCGTCGCAAGAGCAAGCCAATGGTCCAGGTCACCGCCCCTAAGTAGCAACGGAAACCAAAAAAATGCCCTGTTCACGTGCGAACAGGGCACAGATTCTTGTTACCTCCACTAAAAGCGGAAATGTATTCCGAACTGCATTTCCCTCGGAGTTGTACCAGCCTCAAGCGCAGTAATCTGTCCCGCTTTGGGATTGATGGTAGTTCCCGAAGAGTTGATCTGCACGGCCGATGGCGGAGCCCAATTCTGAACGTTGAAGACGTTGAAGAACTGGAAATGAAGCTCCAACATCTTTCCTTCCGCGACCGGCACACGTTTGGTCAGCGAAAAGTCAGTGTTGAATATCGCCGGCCCGCGATATACATCTCGTCCTAAGTCTCCGAATGACCCGATTGGCTGCGTGAACGCGCAGGGATTGTAGTAGTTCGTCGAGTTCCCAACTGAGAGCGGAGCGCTTCCGGCTTTGCCCGCTCCGGGCTGCCCCGCTGGCACGATCTGGGCGGTCGTGAAGTGGCACAGCGGATCAGGATTCGCCGCAACCGGACCGGCCACAAATGGATCGGAGATTATGTTCGGCCGGCCGTACGTGCCCGGTCCAGAAGGGCTACTGCCTTGGATATTGGCGATGTCTCCGCTCACCTGCAGAGTGTAAGGTGCGCCTGAACGCGCCTGCAGAATCGATTCGGTTTCCCAGTTGCCAAGAACCCAAGATAAGGGTCCGCTCTGGAAGAATCGTTTACCGCGGCCTGCCGGGAGTTCGTACACGTTTGCCCAGGAGAGGAAGTGGGTAACGTCGAATCCGGAAACGCCGCGCGAGAGATTACGATCCCAGAAGTTCTCGACCACCGAACCTCCGCCAGGTCCGTTCTCAACTCCGAAGTATCCGCTGGTCGTGTCGATCGACTTGCTGAACGTATAGGAGATGAGTGTGCTGAGACTGGTTGAGAAGCGATGCTGATACCGGGTGAGCAGTCCGTTGTAATGGGAGGTACCCACACTCATGGAGTAGTTGTTGATTCCTGCCCAGGGAACAGCGCGGAATTTATCCACGCTTGCCTTGTACGCGGTGTTGCACGCTGTATCCGTGCTTGCGCAAGTGTTCGGCGGCGATGCCACGCTCGCGGCATTCGCTTTTCCATTGTAGGGAAGACGACCATCGCGGCTTCCTACGTACGAGAGAGAGAACACGGAGCTGGGTGATAGTTCCTGCTGGACTTCGACGTGGTACTGGATTGAGTACGGGTCCTTGTAGCGTGGATCATCGCTGAATCCGCCGATTCCCCACGGACTAGTGGGAGGTAATGTGACAGGGAAGTGGCCCTGCAGATCGCTGAGAAACTGCACGGTCCCCCCTGCCGTCTGGGTGTTGGAGTTTATTGTTCCGGCATTGAATGCGATCGCATCGGGCCACACCTCGGCCTCAAGATCGTTTTGAGCGTACTGGCTTCTTGCCGCCAGCGAATCCCAATAAAGGCCGGCACCGGTGCGGATGACTGTCTTGGGATGAATCTGCCAAGCCAAGCCGAGACGCGGTCCCCAATTGTCTTTTACCGGAGGCGGAGCGAAAAACGCTTTGCCCGCAGCCACGACGTTGTTGAAATGAGGATCGAGACGAAAATCGTTTTTCGGATTGTACACACCGGTCGTGAGATCGACTCCGTCGGGAATACACGGCGCCTGCTTCACAACGCTGCAAAGTCCAGGCAGAGTGTTTGCGCCGACGATCCAAAGTTGATTTTTCAGATCGAGCGAATTCCAAAGCCGGCCATCGTTGGTTTGCGGTTGCGTGAGGTAGTCGTAACGAAGACCGGCGGTGAGGGTAATATTTCTGCTGACCTTCCACTCATCCTGCAGATATCCAGCCCACGAAGCGTAGCTGAAATCGACCTCGCCACCTTGGCGCGAGGGTAGTTGTCCAGAGCCGCTGTCAGGAATGGCAAGCAACGCAGAGGCCAAGGCTAGACCAGTGTTGCTCGTATTCGCGGGGTTAGAGGTTTGGGTACCGCTGAAGCCCCAGGTCTGGAAGGTATTCCTTTGCACTCGGCTGGCATCGATGTACCAGAAACCAGCTTTTATGTTGTGATTGCCCTTTAGCCAGGTGATGCTCGGAGTAAAGCTCCGTGTGGGATTCAGCCGAATGGCAGGCCCGCGGACTCCGTAACTGCTGCTGCCGCCAGAGTTGTTCCACGGAGAGCTCATCGTCAACAGCATGCCGGCGTATTTCTGAATGTCGGCAAAACCCGCCTGCGACAATGGATCTAGACCGGCGGTACTCGTGTTCTGCTGGCTGGAATCGACACCCGGACGTCCAGCGTAGCCTCCCCGTACGTCGAGAATGAGAGTAGGGCCGAAGGTGTGCACGTAATCTCCGCCATAATTCCTTCCCGGGGATCCACCAGAAGTGGAACCTTGCTCACCGATGGGAGTGAACACATAGTTGTTCTCCTGCGTGTAACGGAAGAAGACGTTGTCGCGTTCGCTAAAGCGGTGATCGACACGGATGCTGTACTCGTCGGCGTTATTCAGTCCGGGGCGATTCTGAATGAAATTGTGCTGCGGGTCAGCAGGATTGTTGTAATTGGGAGTGGCCGAGTACGCCTTAAAGAACGCCTGCATCGCGGGGTTAATCAGCGCCGTCGGAAGTATGTTGCAAGTCCGCACGCCGGCAGGCAGATTCGTCGAACCGGTCCCTAGCGGCAATTGCGTCTTAGTGCCCGGGATGAGCGGAAGCGGCCCGGCTGCGTTGCAGTAGAAAGGATCTCGGGCGTTCTTTCCCGTGGTTTGCGTTGTAAATGGATTAAAGATCGTATTGCTATTTCCCGAGGCAGACGTAGCGCTGAAATCACCGCTTAATTCGGCTGCTGTGGGCACATAGAAGGTGCTTTGATCAGGCTTGCTGTAGCGCCATCCCGCGTAGCCGAAGGAGAAGAAGGTTCGGTCATGAATGATCGGACCACCAAAGGTTGCTCCAAACTGGTTTTGATGGAATGGGGCTGCTCCCTTTGGATGGCCATTTGCGTCCAGGTCTTTGAACTCATCGCGCGCGTCGAAGAAGTTATTGCGCACGTATTCAAACGCCGAGCCATGGAATTTGTTCGTTCCCGAAGTGGAAACCATGTTCACTACGCCGCCCATGGCTCCGCCGACCTCAGCCTGTGAATCCTGGCCAGTAACTTTGAATTCCCGGACGATATCCGGATCAGGGATCACAATGTATGTTGGGCCGCGAATATTTGTGTTGATGATGCCGTCAAAGAAGTAAAGCTTCGATCTGTTGAATTGCCCGTAAAAAGAAGGATCAGCAAACTGCGACCCGGGCAGCCCGACATTTCCTTCCACCCCGCCAATGCTCTTGTTCTGCGATGTCGACACTGGCGTCACTCCAGGTGTCAGCGTGAGCAACTGCGTGAAGTTGCGCCCATTTAAAGGAAGGTTCTGGACTGTCTTCTCTTCGATCACCGCTCCCAGCGAACTGCTGGTGCTGTCGAGTACGGGGGCCTGCGCCGTGACCTCCACGGTGGTCGAGGCATTGCCGACCTCCAAGGCCATGTTTTGGGTCACGGCCTGGTTAACCGCAACAACGAAACTGGATTCCACCGCTTTGAATCCGGCCTTCTCGACCTTAAGCTTGTAGCTGCCTGGTTGTACGTTGATGAACACGAAGAACCCATTGTTATTGGTGGTTGCCGTGTTCTGAATGTTCGTGCCTTGGTTGGTCAGCGTGACTGTTGCGCCGGGCACGACCGCGCCGGATGCGTCAGTGACTGTACCGTTCGCTTCGCCGCCTCGCGTCTGAGCGAGAGCCGGCAGGCAAAATGCGAAACAAAAAACCATCGACAGCAAGGTCGATGTCTTCGCAAACCGCATAGATCCTCCACCCCGTAGCAGGCGCAGGATGCTTCAAGAGCCAAGAGCTGACCCTGCGGCTAGCGGAGTAACTGCTATAGCAAGGATTTACCAACGAATTCAAGATAAAAAATTTGTGTTTTACAAATTAAAATCTGTGGCATCCTATCCCGCATCGAGGAATTTCCATGATCAGGGCTCGCGAATCGAAGTCGGCTCCCGTGGGAGTCGTCACCAAAGTACTTCATATTCTCGAAACGCTGCACGATGCGCCTTCCGGTCTTCAGCTTAAAGATGTGGCGCAGATGACGGGAATCAACAAGAGCACTGCATATCGTTTTCTGGCCCATCTGGAGCATGATGGCTACGTGTTTCGCGATTCGTCGGGTGCGTACGCTATTGGAGTGCGGCTCGCGCGACTCGCCTCTGGCACCTCGTATCAGACTACGCTGCGCAAACTGAGCCGTCCCATTTTGCAACAGCTCTGGCGCGTGACCGGCGAGACAGTGAACATCTCCGTGCTCGACGGCCGCGAGGTTCTCTACCTCGACGTGATGGAGAGTTCGCACACATTCCGCCTTGTCTCGCAGGTTGGCATGCGACGACCGGTATACTGTACCGCTTTGGGAAAGGTGATGCTGGCGTTTATTCCGGAAGAGGAACAGCAGTACTTCTTCGAAGGCATGAGCTTCGAGCGCTTTACCCCGCATACGATCCGCGGAGCCGCGCAGTTGCGCAAAGAGTTCGCATTGATACGCCAGCGCGGCTTTTCCATCGACAACGAAGAAGCATATTTGGGCTCGCGCTGCATAGGCGCACCGATCTTCGAGGCGTCGGGAAAGATCGCAGCAGCGCTGAGCGTGTCTGGCCCTACCACGCGTGTCACGCGCGAGAGGGTTCCTGCGGTCGCTGCAGCAGCAAAGAACGCAGCGATGGCAATCTCGCGAACACTTGGATACGCGATCGCGGAAAAAGTTCCAGAAGCGCACGCGGAACCGCGAGCGATGGGAGTTGCGCGGTAGGCAGCGGGCCTCCACATGTTTTGCGGCTGCGCTGCTTTTTTCGAGGCTCTATGAGCGTGGTGGTAACCGGAGCTCGCCATTCGGCGATCTCCCCACCGGCTACCGCCGCCGGTTCTGTTTCCTCAGGCCTCTCCCGCGCGCTCTTATATACTGCCGCCAATGCTGCGAACGAAGGCCCTCTTCATCTCTTTTCTTCTAATCGTTTGTCTTTCGGTAAGCGCTCTCAGTCAGGACTCCTCTTCGTGGAAAGTAAAACCGGAATGGGTGCGCGCGCACGAGATGTTCCTGGCGAGCGATGCCGTGCGTGGTAGAGGGAGCGCGACACCCGACGAGCTGATCGCAGCAACGTACGTTGCGTCGCAATTCGTGAGATTCGGACTAAAACCCGGAGCACCTGACGGAACCTTCATCCAGCGAGTCGAGTTGGTGCAGCCGGTGATCGAAGGCAAAGCTACGTTGAGCACGCAGAATTCCGGCGTTGCGCTGGAGCAAGGCAAAGATTTCATCCTCTCGCGCACGGATGGGCAAGGTTTTTCCGGTCCGCTGTTGAAGATTACAACGGCAAATGCGAGCACAGCGCAATTCCAGCCCGGAAGTGTCGTCCTGCTCGGCGGTGATCTTGGCGAACAAGCTCGCGGCATTGCGCGCAAAGCCGTGGTAGCAGGAGCAAAGGCGCTGATTCGTGTGGACCCCGGGCTCACTGCTCAGAGGCTGCAAGCAGCGAGCGAGGACGGAGGCTCGATTCATCCTCATCTCGCGGGAAATGCGGGCGGGATAATGGGCGCGGGTTTCAGCCTCGTTTCAGTGACTGCCAACGCCAGTGACCAGCTAGCGCGCCTGCCGGACGGAACAACCATCTCTCTGCAACTTCAAACGAAGGACACTCCGCGTTACAGCTACAACGCAATTGGCATCTTGCCCGGAAAAAACTCTGCTGGCGACGAAAAGGTCGTTCTGCTGTCGGCGCATCTCGACCACCTCGGAATCGGCACTCCGCTTAATGGGGATTCGATTTATAACGGCGCGAATGACGACGCTTCGGGCACCACGGCGGTGATCGAGCTGGCGCATGCCTTATCTGCGGGACAGCCGCTCCAGCGTACGATCTATTTCGTCTGCTATGGCAGTGAGGAGCTGGGAGGGCTTGGTTCGACCTATTTCCGCGAGCATTCTCCGATTTCTCTCGATCACATTGCGGCGAATCTGGAATTCGAAATGATCGGCAATCAGGATCCGAAGATGCCCAAGGGACGAATGATGCTCACGGGCTGGGATCGCTCCAATCTTGGTCCGACGCTGGTGGAGCATGGGGCGTTGCTAGGAAATGATCCGTATCCGGAGCAGCACTTCTTCGAGCGCTCCGATAACTATCCGCTGG
>CAYZHX010000139.1:0-10733 GCA_964476905.1 uncultured Terriglobales bacterium | reverse complement strand
CCGCAGTGAAGTGCAAAGACTTCCTTAAAGAACTCAACGAGTACCTGGACGGCAATATTGACGTCCAGCTTAAGACGGAGCTGGAAGAACACCTCCAGTGGTGCCACAACTGCTTCGTTGTCTGCAACACAACGCAAAAGACCATCGAAATCTACCGAGACAACGAAGTTTATCCCCTCCCAGATCCCATCCGAGATCGCCTCCATCAAGCCATTGTTACGAAGTGTAAGAGCAAACGGGAACAAACCACCTAGGCTCGAATAATTCCTCACGCGGAATCTATCTTGGCGCTTTGATCGCTTCCAGTAGGCGGTAAACTGCTTCTCACCTCATTTCCCCATACCGTGAGGCGGTGATGCAGAGGATTTTCGCCTTACTCTCGCTGCTCTGTTTAGGCACTGCAGTATGCCTGTGCGACGATTCGGCACAAGAGTCGAAAGTCACCATTCCCGAAAGCAGCTTCATCTCCGCACACCGATATACGAACGCATTCTTCGGCTTTTCTCTGTCGATCCCGAGGATCTGTCGTTTTCAGATATTTGACCAAAAGGAGTCAAATAGCCCTCTGGAGCATTTTTTGTTGGGTGAGAGGTGTCCTGAAAAGGCACTCACCAGCTTTGGCATCAATGCGACACCTTCAGGCGAAAACGCCGATAATGCAGCCCAGAAAGCTGTACTGCTTCCCACTATGGGACCCAGAGTCGTGCCGGAAAAAGTAAGTGTAGGCGGAAGACCTTTCTGGAAGAACACACTCGAGGAGAAAACGCTTTGGGGCCAAAAAGTATGGCGAGCGCAGTATGCAACTGTTTCCCGCGGTTTTGTTCTCGTGTTCTGGATGTCTTCCTACAGCTCTAAATTCGCAGCTGACCTCCGCCAGGCCTTCGAGTCTATTGAATTCTTTGAGCCCTCGCGCGCTACGCAAATGGCGGATACTGATAGTCACCCCTATCTTCCCGAGACCGCCCGCCAGCGCGTTGAGTCGACGCCAGGCGTTAACATTGCCGAGCTCGACGCCGGTAAGCTTCTGGGCAATCTGTACGTCCACCGCACACTAGGTTTCTCCTATCAGTTCCCTCAAGACTGGATTCACAGCCCGTCCGCGCGTCTTCAAACCACCGCGCAAACCTCAGACGACCCCGGGTTGTTCTCAGGTTCGGAATCCAGCGGAACTGCTGGCCAGTGCGTGCGCATACTGACTTCTTTTACACGATACGATGAAAATGATCGCCGCCTCGACTTCAATCCGCGAGTCAGCATTCTTGCGGCCAACCCGACATGTTTTATTCCCGATTTGACATTTCCAGCCTCTCTTGAAGACAACGAAAGTGTGAAGAGCTACGGCGAGGCTCTGGTCCACTCATTGGTAGGTACGCGGCTAATTGGCAGACAGAAAATTAAGCTTTTTGGTATCGGTCTCAACGATCACATCTTCGTCGAAATCACCAGCAGCAATGCCGAGCCAGTTGCAGGCGGCACGCTGTTGCGCAAAATTTATACCGATATGATCCTCACCAGGCTGCGTGATGCGTGGATCATCTGGCTCTTCGAGAGCGATGCCGAAGCGGAATTCGCAACAGTGTTGAAGTCCTCGATTTCGTTCGCCCCGGACCAGGCGGTGACGTCGGGAAATAGGCGATAAACTGTTAGTAAAGCCCTCGGTACCGGTAATGCGCAGGATCTTAGCCCTCGTCACGTTGCTGTGGATTGCCCCCGCACTGTCCAATGCCGCTGATTCAACAGCCCAACCCAGAGTTCCCATTCCTGAGAGTGGATACCTTTCCCAGCACCAATACACGAATGCCTTCTTCGGTTTCACGATGGACTTGCCTAGATCGGGCAATTTTCAAGTCCGCGACTTCAGCCAAAAAAACAATACCCGTATCCAGCACTACCTGCTGAGTCAGTCCTCTAGCCAAAAAGACTTCGCCGAGTGGACAATCACGGCCACCCAAGTATTCAAAGATCCCGATCTAGAGGCACAGAAGGCAGTCAGCTTTCGTGATTCCCCCAAACAAGACGGCCCTCAAGCTCTGAGTATTGCCAGGCATCTGTTCTGGAAAAGTGACCTGGCGAAAACCGATATCAAGCCAAAGCTCTACCAGGTTCGTTATGCCACCGGTATGGGTGGATTCGTCCTTCAGTTTTCGATTTATTCATACAGCGGCAAATTGAAAGACGAGCTTATCCAGAACATCGAATCGATGAAGTTCTTCGATCCAGCGAACATCAAGCAAGAGCTTGCGAAGGATGCCCGGCCATATCTGCCCGAAGCAGCGCGATGGTGGCTCACGAATTCTCCGCAACTCGACCTCGCGAAGCTCGACACCGGCACGCTGTTTGGCACAAAGTATGTGAATTCCAGTTTGGGATTCTCGTATTCTTTCCCGAACGCCTGGCGAATTGCAGTCGGAGATCCTGGGGATTCGAGAAGCGAGCATGGGCAGCATTCTGCTGCATCGAAAATGCCGCAGAATTTGTCGGGAGAGTGCATTCGCGTCCTCGCTTCCGCAGTTCAAAGGTCCGGAGATGGGCAATCAGCCTTCAATCCACGCATCGTAATCGCCGCCGCCGATCCCGCCTGCTACGCTCCCGGTGAGAAATCTCCCGAATCAGCCACCGATCGCACCGGGCTTCAGGTCTTTGGCGCGACTTTGATTCGTGCATTCGCCGGCGGGCCTTTGATGGGACGCGCAGCAAACACAGTGCGGGCAGCAGAAATCGGAAATCATCTCTTCTTCGAGATTCCCAGCTCAACCTCGGCTCCGATCGCCGGCACCGCTTTACGCAGGAAGATACACATGCTGTTCGTGCTTACGACGATTCGCAACTACTGGGTCATCTGGCTTCTCGAAAGTGATACGGAGTCGGAGCTGGGGAATTTAGTAAAGACGTCGATCTCTTTCGATGGTAATTAGAACCCCGACTGCAGTCGCGTGATTCCATGTATCTGCGATTGTCGATCAGTGCTTCTCAGGGTTGCGTGACTTCTAGCTTTCGCTGGATCCCAGTTGTATCCCAGGTGATTCAGATCGGCAACAGATGCCGTACCGTTGCCACAGTCGGAACCATGGGCTGTGAGCGAGCTTCTCGTCGTGCCTGCGATTGGCAGCAGACACGTCGCTGGCGGTCAGTGGCCTGGGATCCGGTACGGAGAAGATGCGCTCCAGATGCTCGATTTCAGTAATGACCTGCTCAGTGTCCATGACTTTCCTCATCTTATTACGAAGCACGAGGCGACGGAGCTTTCATTTATCGCGCTATAAAAGTGATGCACCCGTCAAACGAAATCTGACTTCCCTTATGCATGTATGGATGGAATTACCATGTCGGAAGGTGCGTAAGCCGAGAAGGTCAGTCGACCGACTGTCCTTCATCAATCAACTGAAGGAAAGTAAAGATTCGCGACCTTATCAGCGAGATCTTTCGGATTTAAATCGGTCCGGTTGGCTAATACCACAATAGTTAAGTTTGCATCGGGAAATCGCTCGATGACGGTTTGAAAGCCGATCGTCTCTCCTGTATGCCACATGCGATGGTGGCTTCTATAGCTGTCGAGGAACCAGCCAAAACCATATCCCACATTCTCCTTATCGGAAATCGAAGATTGTCCGGGGATTCTAACGGGAGTCACTGCCGGCTGAAACTCAGTCTCGCTGAGCAAGGTGTGCGATCGGAGAGCATCGTCCCATTTGATCAGGTCGTCCACTGAAGAATAGATCGCGCCGTCACCCAGCGTCGCCGATGTGGGGCTTTGGTCGGTTTCCAGCCACACTCCGTTGTCGTTCGTGTAGCCGTATGCCCGATCTGCAACCAGGTTTTTTCCGTATTCGAAGACAACTGTTTTGCTCATGTTCAACGGGATGAAGATTCGATCGCGCAGAAAATCCCGAAATGGCTGGCCCGAGACTTTGCGGACAATGTTCGAAAGAACTACATAGCCAGCATTGCAATATTCCCATTTCGATCCGGGAGAAAACTTTGTGCCACTTTGCTGTTCGAGCAAAGCTAACACGCCTTCATCGTCGATCTGCGGGATCGTTTGCCACGACCGGCCCTTGTACTGCTTCATCAGCAGGTCTTCATAGTCTTCGAGACCGGAGGTGTGATTGAGCAGATTGCGTATTGTGATTTGACGTCCATACACGGGAAATTCCGGAAAGATGTCGGTGATGTGATCTTCATAGTGCAGCTTGCCGTCATGGACGAACAGCATGATCGCCATCGCGGTGAACTGCTTCGTGAACGACGCAAGACGAAAGTTCGTGTGTACATCAATAGGCAGGCTCGAACGCAGATCGCGCATCCCGTACCCATGCTCGAGAACCGTTCGACTGTCTTTGCGAACAACCACAGCGAGGCCGGGTTCGGTCTTCGAAGTGACGGCGGAGAAGATGGAATCGATCTGCTTTGCCGTCGGCGCTTGCGCGAGAACCCCTTGACTGCAAAGTACGAGGAAAATGGATAGCCACAACGGCCTGAGGATCTCTACACCTTCACTCATGTTTTCGTTTTCTGAATCGTCGACTGACTTCGTGCCGCACGGTTCAGCGCGGCAGATAGTGCGCTTATGAGAACAAGAACTGCCTATTTACCTCCTGAAGGTGCCTCTGAGTTTCCAGTCGGAACGGAAAAATCTTTTTCATCAACGGGCACGTTGAATCTCGCTTCGGTGGTGGTGCGAGTTTGGATGTTCTCAGGCGTTGCGACTTTGACTACGAAAGGAATCTTCACACCGCTTACCTCGCGGTAATCGGAGTAGTCGTACTGCTGAGGAATTCCACCTAACGCGGTCCGCAAGACGGTCACGCGTCGCACCAGCAAGCCGGACTGCGAATCGAAGTAGAGCGTCTCCTGTCCTAGGTTGTTGGGCAGTATGCCGCGCACCATCTTGACCTCACGTCCGTCGATCTTCTGTGTAAACGGTGGCGACTGCATGCGCGTGTACTGCTGTTTGAGGTTGAGGTTGCGGAAAAAGTTTGTTTCGAGCTTGAGCGACTGCAACTGAAATCCGTGAATGGGATTCGTATGCGCGCCCACAACGTTCGCAGCTTCCTCCCCGTTGGAGACAATACGCATCGCCTGTCCATTTGCAGGTATGCGGACGAACAGTACTTTGTTTGGAGCGCTTTCCTTTAGGTCGAACTGCGAAGAATCCCCATGCGGAGTGGTGATGTTGCCTTTCTCAGTCAGTGAAGTCAGTTTCTCGATCGCAGCCTGGCCGCCAATCGCGTCGACGTACCTGGCAACGATGGCATCGGCCGCTGCCTGCATCTCTTGGGGATTCGGTCTGCGAGCTGGCTGCGGCTGACCTTGAGCCGGCACTCCTGGAGCGTTTTGCGCGGATGCGCGAGCTCTAGCGTCCATGCGCTCTTGCCAGCGGGCGTCGTCTAAGACGGGCGCGACCGGATTAGGTTCGTTGTGGCCGTTGTGGCAACTGGCGCAGGTGACACGCTGTTGACCTTTGAAATTGTTGTCATTGATGGCCATCGTCATGGTCATCATTTCGCGCGCGGTCTTCTTCGCGCGCTTGTCATCGGAAGCAAAACCTTCGTGGCCTTTGTCAGTAACGTGGCAGAAGCCGCAGTCCACACCGAGTGAAGCGCTGATGAACTGCATCGATGGAATAAGTTGATCCGCAGGAATGTCCTTCAGCACCTGAATGTTTGTGAACTGCTTGCTCTGGCCGGCTTTCTCTTCACTGCCCTGTGGCGCAGATTGCTGTGTCTCCGCTTGAGGTTGGCCCTTCGAACCCTGATCCGATTGGACTGCATAGCCGATAGTAACTGCCGTGAATGAGCAGACAAAAAGCACCGCGATACCCAGAACCCTTTGCATGGTCCCTCCGAAAAGAAGATTAGTGTAGCAACTGCGGCTTGTGGAGAACCGCGCGCTTAGCGCAATTCGAGCGTGGTCATTTCTTCAGATTCCGGCGTCGGTTGGCGTGCGGCGGCGAGAATTGCGACGATTAGCGCTGCGGTAATGATGCTGGAAAACGGATCGCCGAGGATGAATATATGACAGACGATTGCTCCAGCCATGCAGAGGACCAGCAGCGCTGCGCCCGCTCTCGCTGCGAACGGAACCAGAAGCAGTAATCCACCTGCGATCTCTAGAGCGCCGGTAAAATAGCGGAACCACTCTCCCAATCCAAGCTTTGCGAACATCTGGATCCACTCGCCGGCCGGACCGATTGAGAACTTTTCCAAGCCAGAGGAAATGAAAACAAAAGCCACTGCTGCCCGGATGATCCAAAAACTCATTTTGAGGCGAGCTGTTGGTTGAGAAATTGCGGTATTTGCTTTCATCGAGGGCTCCCCGGGATCATCGCGAATTATGCGACAGGGCCTGCGATGCCCTAATTAGAAACTTAGAAGAGAAGCCTTGCTCTCCGGCTTCGCCCGCCAACAGTCAGGAATTTCGCTATGATCGGCCGGGCGGCCAAGTCTCGAAATCGCCGAGTTGTTGGGCACGGGTGCGGCGCATGGCATAGGCCACGGCCCAAACCGCTGCCCCCACGATCCACGCTGCGAGAAAACAAACGACAATTCCTGAAATGAGACCGTAGTACGACGGCCAGTGCAGCGGCTGCCGTGGCAACTCGCCGGAAATGAGCTTGCCATAGAAGTGGGAAACTCCCTGTATCTTGGCAATCATTCCGACTGTGATAACCAGCACAAACGTCATCATCGCGGTCGCCGATCGTGGGAAACGGCACCTGTTTTCGAGAATCATGACTCCTCCGATGCTTAATTCTTTGCCCCGCGACGGATGACATCCACTGCGGTGCAAGCGCTCACCTAGAGCCCCTCCAGCGAGGCCCAACAACTCCCGAAGATAAAATGCCGCGCGCTGCTCGATACTCTTGCTGCTCGCCTCGGCTTCCGCCGCAGCAAACACGCCGAGCATCTCGTCTGCAAAGTTCTCGCGATCGGGATACAGTTTGAGCAGAAGTCGGTAGGCCGCGATCATGTCCCATGCTCCGTAGTTGCAAGACGCAAGCCGGCTATGCGAGCCAACTGCTTCACGCGCGAGACTTCCTGTTGCAGCACCTTGCGGCCTCGGATCGTGAGCCGATAGTCCTGGCGTCCGCGAGAGGTGTCGTCGGCACTGTGACGCGTAATCCATCCGTCTTCGAGCATCCGTCGCAGCGCACCGTAGAGTGTGCCAGTGCTCAGACGCACTCTGTCATCGCTCATCTCGGCAACATCTTTCATAATGGCGTAGCCATGCCGCGGCTGCTCAGCAAGGCTGAGAAGTATCAGGAGTACAGGTTCAGTAACGGAAGTTGCTTCTGCCATATATGTCGTTCGACGACATGTCGTGTGAGGCAGTATACACCTGAGAGGTTGCACGGACGTGAGTCTGTTGCAGGTACTCGAAACCGTTCCCAGTCCCGAATGATCAAGCTCGATGCGCGCTTTGGCAAGCTGTGCGCGCGTGAACATGAGCCACATTGACCTCCGGCAACGCGAAAAATAGACTTAACTTTCAACCGGAGGCGTCCTGTGCCTTACTCGAAAGATCAGCTCGATTCCCTTCATAACATTGCAACGCAGCTTCGCATTGATTCGATTCAGGCTACGACGGCTGCCGGTAGCGGTCATCCGACAAGCTGCATGTCTGCCGCCGAGATCATGGCCTGCTTGTTTTTCTCGGTCATGAATTTCGATCCGCAGGATCCTGGGAATCCGGCAAACGACAAATTTGTGCTCTCCAAAGGACATGCGGCACCAGTGTTATATTCAACCTGGGCTGAGCTCGGATTCATCAAGCGCGAGCATCTGCTTACGCTGCGTCGAATCGATTCCGACCTTGAAGGCCATCCCACTCCGGTTCTGAAGTTCGTTTCAGTTCCGACAGGCTCACTGGGACAAGGTATTTGCGTCGCGCTTGGCATGGCACTCGATGCCCGGGTGGATGGATCGAACTTCCGCTCGTACGCGCTGCTCGGCGACGGCGAGAACGCCGAAGGTTCGGTTTGGGAAGCGGCACAGCTGGCCGACCATCATAAAGTCGACAATCTCTGCGCGATTGTAGACGTAAATCGCCTCGGCCAAAGCCAGCCGACAATGCTTCAGCATCACCTCGATATTTACCAGCAACGTTGGGCGGCTTTTGGATGGAATGCGCTAGTCGTCGATGGTCACGATCCGCAACAACTGCTCGAGGCCTTTGATACCGCCAAGCAGACGAAGGGCCGACCAACGGTGATTCTGGCGCGCACCTTCAAAGGCAAAGGCGTTTCGTTCTTAGAAGACAAAGACGGATGGCATGGCAAGCCGCTGAAGAAAGAAGAAGCTGACAAAGCAATCGCGGAGCTCGAAAAGCAATTCATAAAATCGAGCGCGCCGACACCGAAGCCGTCGAAACCCACGGGTAGGCCGAAACAGTACGGTCCTTATAAGCATGTTCCTGCTCCGCAGTATGAATTCGGCAAAGAAATCGCGACGCGTGAAGCCTGCGGCCATTCACTAGAGCAGATTGGCAAGATTAATGAGAACGTCGTCTGCACTGACGGCGATGTCGAGAACTCAACGTATACCGAGTTCTTCCAGAAAGTCGCGCCTGATCGCTTTTTCGAAGGCTACATCGCCGAGCAGAACATGGTCGGCATGTCGATGGGATTTGCCGCCTTGGGAAAGATCTCGTTCACATCCACATTCGCCTGCTTCCTTACCCGTGCCGCTGACTTCGTTCGTCTGGCCGGACTTGCTCACCTGAACGTAAAGTTCATCGGCACGCACGTTGGTGTGTCGATTGGCGAAGATGGATCATCGCAAATGGGCCTCGAAGATATGAGCCTCTTCCGCACAATGGCAGACTCGGTCGTTCTGTATCCGAGTGATGCGGTCAGTGCCTGGTACGCGGTCGATCTTGCTGCGTCGCACCACGGAATCGTTTACATTCGCAGCGGACGTCCGAAGCAACCGGTTATTTACAAGAATGATGAGGAGTTCGAAGTCGGAAAGGCGAAAGTGCTGCGTCAGAGCAACGACGATGTTGTCACAGTCGTAGCTGGTGGCATCACGTTAACTGAGGCGCTCAAAGCTCACGACGAGCTCAAGAAACAAGGAGTTTCAATCCGCGTGATCGACATTTTTAGCGTTCGGCCTGTGGACACCGATGCTCTGCTGAATGCCGCATCCGCTACAAATAACACCATCATCACGGTTGAGGATCACTATGCCGCTGGTGGAATTGGCGACGCCGTTGCAGAGGCGGTCGGGCCAGAGGGAGTGAAGCTCTATCGCCTTGCAGTACGCGAGGTTCCGCACAGCGGTAAAGCGGATGAGCTTTTGGCTAAGTACAAGATCAACTGGCAGGCAATTGTCGAAGAGGTACACGCCTTAGCGCCGGCCGTGGTTCGCTAACGGATCGAGCTTCGGTCTGGCGGTTCTCAGAGTCCCCTCGCACGGTGCTCCTTGAGAATGCAGCGATCCATCACCACCGTGAGTCCTGCATCCCGCGCGCGCTTGGCTGCGGCTTGGTGAATCACCCCTTCTTGCAGCCACACTGCAGGTACCTTTAGACGAATGACTTCTTCCACAATCTCAGGAACGAATTCTGGGCGTCGAAACACATCGACCAGATCGATTTTTTCCGGAACTTCGGAGAGACTCGCATATGCCTTCTCTCCCAAAATGGTACTCTCATTCGGGTTCACAGGAATGATTCGATAACCTTTGCGCTGCATGTACTGCGAAACGCCAAAGCTTGGGCGCATTGGATCGGAGGACAAACCAACTACTGCAATCGTCTTCACCCGATTCAGTAGCTCGCCTATTTGATCGCCGACGATTGCCTTCACTGTTTTTTCCTATTTTCCTGTCACCTGGCGCTGTTTCCTTCCCCTATTCTCCGCCCTTGCCGCCGGGACTCGTTCGAGTCTTAAACAGCTTCAGCGCCATTTTGCGTAGTGTCTCCGGGACATTTTTATTCATCGATAGTGTCCTCAAATCAGGGGAAAGCAGGTTCTTTACCAAACCTAGCGACAGATCGAGCGGCGTGCGCGGATTGTTGGCCAGACCACGAACTACCACGTAGTTTTTCATGAACTTGTGACTTCGGGCGATGTCGCGCAACACGTTCTCGCGTACGTTCTTCATGTTGGCAAATGCCTCGATCTCCTGATCACTGACCTTCGGCGAAGCCAGCACTGCCGACGAAACCAGCTTTGAAGAATCCCGAATCAAGATGTTGCGTTCTTCGCGTGAGCCGGTCATCGCGACTTTGATGCGCTCGCTGACTTTCATTCTAGCCAGCTTCTGCAGAACAGAGAGACGTTCATCCTGAGCGGCTCCCTTCCCTTTTGCGGCGTCCAACGCCTCGGCGCTAACTACCTCTTCTTCACTGGTTTCGTCCACACCTCCCATGAGGGCGAACGGCTTGGCTTCCTTTTCCTCGGCTTCCAATTCCGCGGCGTGGTCTTTAAGCCATTCCAGAACGTGAGTGTCAGTTACCGTGCCCACTACGGCCGCCACATCTACGCCTGCCGATGAAAGCTTGTGAGTTAACGACTCGTGTTCTTCGGGCGAGATATTAGGATTTGCGAGCAGGCGCTTCAGAATCTTTGCTGAGCCGATCGCTCGTGGACTTTCCAACAGCATGGTGAAGACTTCGCGGCTGGCAGTCTCGGCAATCGCAGCCAATATGTCCTCTGAGACCGAAGGGTTCTCAAACAGCACTGGCAGTAGTTTCGGACGACGATTTCGCGGAGCGAGGAAGTAATGCAG
>CAYZHX010000138.1:0-10801 GCA_964476905.1 uncultured Terriglobales bacterium | reverse complement strand
GTGCTCTTCTTGCCGCCGCAGGATGACCAGATCAAAGTGGCCGAAAGAATGAACAACAGCGTTCGCTTGGTTGAAAGATAACGAGGATGAATGCTCATTGTGTATTAATAGGGTACAAGGGTTTGCGCCCAAACTGCTGTGTCGTCCGCTTCGTCAAAATTTTCACTGGTTTCCAATAGGGTGGTTATCTTTAAGGCCCTAACCCGCCGTTCTATCCCGTGTTGCGCAACCCTGCTGCTATTCCGTTGATGGTTGCGCCCAGGACATAGTCGAGTTCTTTACTCTGCTCTCCCGCGCGCTTGCGGCGCAGCAATTCGGCTTGCAGGATGCTTATGGGATCGACGTAGGGATTCCTCAAGCGGATCGAGCGCGCCAAAATGGAATTCTTCTCCAGCAATTCCGACTGGCCAGTCACTTCGAGAACGATCCTCTTAGCCCGATGAAACTCTTCTTCGAGCGTCTTGAAAACTCGATCTCGCAGAGAGACGTCGCTGACAAGACTCGAGTACAGCCGAGCGATGTTGAAGTCTGCTTTGGCCAAACCCATTTCGACATTTCCGATCAAATCGTTGAACAATGGGAACTGCCGGTACATGCGGCGAAGAGTCTCAAGTCCGCCCTGAGTGTTGCTGAATTGTTCCAGCGCATGGCCGACGCCGAACCACGCCGGTAACAGGCATCGGCTCTGCATCCAGCCAAAGACCCAGGGAATGGCGCGCAGATCATTGAGGCTGTGTGTCGGTTTGCGCTTCGAAGGACGCGAGCCGATTTTTACGTTTTGCAGTTCGCCGACCGGCGTCGATTGCTCGAAGTAAACGGGGATGTCCGGATTTTCCGCGATGTGTTTGCGATAGTATGCGAAAGCCAGACCCGACAGCTCTTCCATCGCAGGCTGCCACTGTACGTCGTCGCCTTCCCGTGGACCGTTCGGACGTACCAGCGCCTCGAGAGATGCGGCCACCATCAACTCGAGCGAGCGTTCAGCCAGAATCGGCTCAGCGTACTTCCAATTCAGAACCTCGCCTTGCTCCGTGATCTTGAATTGCCCGGTGAATGACCCTACAGGCTGTGCCACCATCGCGCGATGCGTAGGGCCGCCGCCGCGGCCGACCGTCCCGCCGCGACCGTGAAAGATGCTCAGATGGACGTTGCATTCGCGGGCCACACGATGAAGTTCGCGATGCCCCTTATAGATTTCCCACAGACTCGTAAGCATGCCTCCGTCTTTGTTGCTGTCGGAGTAGCCGAGCATGATCTCCTGCCTGCGATCCCAGGAATTAAGCAACGCAGCATAGTTCGTGTTGGTCCACAGCTCACGGCAGATTTCCGGACAGGCGCGCAGATCCTGAATCGATTCGAAGAGCGGAACCGGCATGAGTCCGGGATCACTGTCGCTGGCGCGAATCTGCACTCCGCAGATCGCCGCCAGCCGGACGACATTGAACACATCCTGAACTGAGGTAGCACCGCTGATTACATAGGTGCGAATCGCGCTCGCGGGATACTCACGCTTTAGCTGCGCGACCGCGCGCAGCGTGTCAAGGACCAACTGAGTGCTCTCTGAAGTGGCTCCGAGACGCTCCCCGGTTGCTGCACCTAATTCCTGAATTGCTTCGGTATGCAGCTTTGCGTGCTGACGAACGTCAAGCGTGTGCAGATGAAATCCAAAAGTATCGACTGTGATCAGGAGCGGGTCGAGCAATTCTTCCGCGATTCGTTCGCCACAGTTGTGCGCTAGACTTTCGCGGACCAATCGCAGATCACAAAGGAACTCTCCCGGGCTTTTGTATGCGCGTTCAGTGCTCTCGCCTTTTGCGGATCGCGTGAGTCTTTCCAATACGTAGAGCAGAAAATGCCGATATGCTTCGGTTTCTGAATAAGTAAGAGCACGAGCGTGCACATCGGGAAAATCGGCGGCGTACTTCTTCAACGCGCTTCGCAGCTCCGCTGATATTCCGCTTACGCTTGTCGCAGAGCTCAATAGGACAATCAGATCGCGAATCTTCTGAATATATTGCTGGAGGATCAGTTCGCGGGCGAGTTGCAGCGCCTGTTGCGTGCTGGAGACGGTGACAAAAGGATTGCCATCGCGATCGCCGCCGATCCACGAGCCGAAAGCAAGCATGCGGGGCAGATCGGCTGCTGTCTGGTGTGCATTGTATTCGGCGTTCAATGCGCGCGAGATCTCGTCGTACACCTCGGGCACAGTCCGAATCAGGCTGCCGCGGTAATAGTCGAGTCCCATTTTGATTTCGTCGCGGACAGTCGGCGTGCGGCGGCGGACTTCATCACTCTGCCAGAGAGCCGTGATCTCTGCGGCGATCTGCTCAGCTACTTGCTCGGCGATCTCGTCGGTGAGAGGGGCACTGTCGAGGGCCTCCAGGAGCTTCGACAGCCGCTCGCGCTTCATCAGCACCGTCCGGCGCGCGATTTCGGTGGGGTGGGCGGTGAATACGGGAATTGCACAAATTGTGCGTAGCGCTGCAAGCGTCTGGTCGAGGCTAATGCCGGCGTTCTTCAAGCGGCGAAAAGTCCCGGCAATGGTGCCGGCCTGAGGCGCACTGTGATTTACCTGCGCTGCGCGACGACGACGCTTGCGATGATTGGTCTCCGCCAGGTTTACCAACTCGAAATAAATCGCAAACGCGCGCACTACCAGAAAAGCGTGCTTCAGATCCATCGCGGGCAGGGAAGGATCGTTTGCAATGCGTCCTTTCTCCCGCTGCTCGATACTTAAATTCCGCAGCCGCTCAACGGACGCGAATACCTCCCCCCCAGCCTGCTCCTTGATGATTTCGCCGAGAATACGGCCTAGGTTGCGGACATCACGGCGCAGGGGTGCCTCCTTCAATTCGGCATCGGTGGCAATGAGCTCGCGCAGATGCTGCTGCTGGTCGCGAACCTGCCACAGCGGCTCAATGGAATCCCGAATGATGGCTAGCTGCGGAGGCATAGATAAAAGCTAACAGAGTGCAGCGGGTTGTGTGACATTGCGTGAACTCCAGAACCTCTGTTCATCGCTTTCTGAAGACTAGAGAATCAGTGGAGAGGCCACCTCGCGAGATGGGTCAGTGAATTCTTGATTCTGTCATCCTGAGCCCCCTATTTTGGGCGAAGGACCTCCCCGCGATCTTTCCGCCCGAAATGCTGCCAGTTTGGCTCCTCCACTAAGAAACCTGCTCTTACGCCCCTAGGAGCCTAGCAAGCGCATCTTCCGTCGTGAACATCGCGGGAGATCCTTCGCCCAAAACAGGGCTCAGGATGATAAACATTAAATTTCTTTTCAGATTAATGAGATGGAGGTGCTTTAGACGACTGAAAGCGGCCAAAGTACGAAGGAGTAGCGGGTAGTCATCGACGACTCCCTGATTTATTCTTTGTCGGTTCCCGTACACCGGAGGGCGCGTGGAATTTTCGCGGCGGAAGTTCTTATCGAGTGCTGGGTTGGCAACAGCAACAGTGGCCGCGGGAATAGACGGCTTCGCGCAGTCTCAAAACGGCAATCAATCCGTACAACGCTCGCAAACAATCCAGATTGCTACGCCTAGGCAGCCTGTAATCATCACCAGAGCCCTCGGAAAGCCAACGGTCGAGGAAGCCTGGAAGATGCTGAAAGATGGCGGCGACACGCTCGATGCCGTCCTTCATGTGTGCACAGGACAAGAAGATGATCCCAATGACCAGACTGTCGGGCTTGGGGGATTGCCAAATGAAGAAGGAATCGTCGAGTTGGACTCCTGCTGCATGCACGGGCCAACGCGCAAAGCTGGTTCTGTCGGCGGGGTGAGAAACATCAAGAATGTTTGCCTGGTGGCGCGCGATGTCATGCGCCACACCGGCCACGTGATGCTCGTGGGCGAAGGCGCTGAGCACTTTGCGGTCAAGATGGGGTATGAACGCGAAAATCTGCTGACCGAGGCCTCACGCAAAATTTGGCTGTTGTGGAAAGAGACGAATTCTAATGAGGACTGGTGGGGACCAGGTCCGGACGACAGTCGCTGGAAGCCGCCAAGTCCGCAAGCATCACTCGAACTGAAGCGCAAAGAGTTAGTGGAAATGGCAGCCGACTTCGGCATAGAGCCCGAGCTGCGCCAGCGAGCCGCCGAGTACGTTCTATTTCCTACGCATGGCACGATTCATGTCTCTGCTGTGAATGAAAAAGGCGAAATGTCGGGCGCCACCACGACCAGTGGAACGGCGTGGAAGCTTTCCGGAAGAGTAGGAGATTCTCCCATCATTGGAGCGGGCTGCTACTGCGACCAGGATGTAGGCTCAGCTGGTGCGACCGGGAGTGGAGAAGAGAACATCAAGGTCGCCGGAGCGCATAGCATTGTTGAGAACATGCGTCGTGGAATGTCGCCGAAAGAGGCTGGACTCGAGGTCCTCCAACGCATTGTGCGCAATTTCAACCATGATATGAACCGGCTGCGCTACATCGAGATGGTCTATTTCATACTTCGTCGCGACGGGCAGTACGCCGGAGTAAGTCTTTGGAGCAACACGCCGTCTGGCCAGCCGCTGCGGTTTGCGGTCCACGACGGGACATTGCGGGTTGAACAGACTGTTGCGTTGCTGCAAGGCAATTCCACCGACTGGCCTGCAGTGCCGCGCCCTGTGGAGGAGAAGCGCTGAGCACTGATACCAATCGTCCACTCGCCGGAAAGTGCGCTCTGATCACCGGCGGAGCACGCCGCATCGGCCGCGAGATCGCGCTGACGCTAGCCAGTGCTGGAGCTGACATCGCCTTTACCTATCTCAAGTCGGGAAACGACGCCGAGCAGACCAATGCGGCACTCTCAAAATCTGGCGTTCGAAACTTCGCAGTACGCTGTGACCTGGCCGATGTGAAAGCGATTCAGTCGTGCGCAACCGAAGCGATCGCCAAGTTTGGTCGACTCGATCTCCTCATCAATAATGCCGGAGCATACGAAACGGTCGGCTTTGAAGAGATCACGCCAGAGCAATGGGACGTGATGTTCGACGTAAATGTACGCGCCGCTTTTTTCATGTCCCAGGCGTGTGCAAAAGAGCTGCGCACCAGCAAAGGACGCATCGTGAACATCGGCTCGCTCGGCGGAATTCGTCCGTGGGCGACACATGCGCACTACTGCGCTTCGAAGGCTGCATTGCACATGCTCACTCAGTCAGCGGCGAAGGCCCTGGCGCCGGAGGTGAAGGTGAACTGCATCGCTCCGGGGATGATCGATCAGGGCGAGTCGGCTCGCGGCAGTGAAGTGCTCGAGCACTTCGCGGGGAAGACTCCAGTGCAGAGAAATGGCACCGCTGCGGATGTTGCGCAGTCCGTCCTGTTCCTCGCCACTTGCCCGGATTTCATTACCGGACAGATACTTGCGGTGGATGGGGGACTGGGGTTGGTTTAACGGAGCCGGCCATTCGGCCATCTCCAACCCACCGCCTACCGGCGCCGGTTCTGTTGCTCATTTCCAGAGATTCTTTTTCGCAGGTAGTACTCCATGTACCGAATCGGATCGTGCGAATGATGGTTGGCGGAAACTTTCTTCAACGAAAACGGCACGCATTGAATCAGCGTTGGTCCGGCGCCGCGACGAGCTTTGTCGATGGCTTCTGATGCTACGCGGTAGATTGCAACTACATCTGCTTTGTCCACCGGGATCGCGATCATGCCCGTCTGATTGCGGGACGTTTTGAAAGAAGCCTTTTCAAGTTGCACGTAGATAATTGGTAGTGATTGCATGTGCGCGAAGCGCAGGAAATGACGATTGCGTGCAATGTGCTTTGATTCCACAAAGACAACAACCAAGCTGCCCCTTGCTTGAACACCATGGAGTAGAGCGGCACCGGTCGCGAGGGCCACGACCGAATCCGCGTCGAGCACCGAGCGTTTCGCAATCGTGCTGCTGGGAAGATCTGCCGATGCAATCAGGCTGTCTTCGGCTCTCAAATCAATTGTGCAACCAACAATGGGGGCTTCCTGAAATGTCCAACCTTGTTTCCGCGTTCGATTCTTGGAACGCATATTCCGATGCTGTCGAACGCGCTGCATCTCCGCATACAGCTGCTTCAGTTTTTCATCGCTCAGGAGCGGCTTGTGTTCAGTTGGGGCGGGCAGACGATCAACTGCTTCGATGGTGAGGTTCTTTGCGTGTGCAGCCATGAAGGTCTCATCGATTCTAAAGCGCAGGCTAATGCCTTGCCTGTGGGCTCAAAGCTCTAATGAAAAATTTCCTCAGCTTTGAGGAAAAGTTTGTGGATAAGCGGCTTGTCGCGTACGAAGGATGCGATGATTGCTGAACAAACACCAGCTTGCACACTGCAGTGTGCGCGTGCCGCAGTGTGAAATCAATAGCCTCCGAAGCGTGCACTTGCTGACATGAAACTTCGTCTCGATAAATTGCTGCTCGACCGCGGTATCGTGCCGTCTCGCGAGCGAGCACAGGCACTGATCCTCGCCGGCAGGGTGCTGGTGAATGAGCAGAAAGTTGAAAAACCAGGAACACAGATCGCTCCCGACGCTCAGATCAAGTTGCTTGGAGATGATCTGCGATACGTAAGCCGCGGCGGTCTCAAATTGGAACGCGCGCTGCAACATTGGAAGATCGATCTCAACGGAAGAAGGTGTATGGATGTCGGCGCCTCCACCGGCGGCTTCACCGATTGCATGCTGCAACACGGAGCTGCATGCGTGATCGCAATCGACACCGGTTACGGACAGATCGACAATCGTCTGCGGCAGGATCCGCGTGTCACGCTGCTGGAAAGAACGAATGCGCGATACTTGCTGGCCAATCAATTGCAGTTCGCCGTCGATGTTTTCGCCGTGGACGTTTCCTTTATATCCGCCACTCTGGTGTTGCCTGCCGTTCTTGCGGCGATTCGTCACAAGATGACTGCTCAGGCGGAATTCGAAGGGGTGATCCTGGTGAAGCCGCAGTTCGAGGCAGGCCGTGAAGCCATCGGCAAAGGTGGAATCGTCCGCGATGAAGCTGCGCAGCTTGCAGCAGTGGAGCGCGTGCGTCGAGTCGTGGAGGAGCAAGGCGGATCTCCGCCCGATGTTATCGACTCTCCTATTTTGGGAGCGGAAGGCAACCGGGAGTTCCTGTTACACTCACGGTTCACTGCTTAATGCCCGTCGCTGCGATCATCTCGAAGCCGAATAAGCCAGAGCTCAAGGAAGTTATTGCTGGAGTAATCGAATGGCTGCGAAAACACGGCTACGAAGCTGTGCTCGATCCAATTTCCGCAGGATACTGTCGTGGACTGCGGAATGCATCGCGTGAGGAACTGCATAATCTCAAACCAGAATTTGCTATCGTGCTGGGCGGAGACGGTACGCTTCTTGCTGCGGCCAGAGCTTTAGCTCATTCACAGGTGCCGCTGCTCGCCGTGAATCTCGGCTCGCTGGGATTTCTTGCCGAAGTATCGCTATCCGAACTCTACACTCACCTTGAAAGCATCACGAAACAGTGCTGCAGTTTTGACGAGCGTTCGATGCTGCATTGCCGGCTGATTCGCGCCGGCTCTGTCGTACAGGAACAGGAAGCGCTCAACGACGTCGTTATCAAGGCCACGGCGGCGCGTCTTGCTGACTTTGAGTTGAATATTAATGGCCAGCGGGTTACCGATTACAAAGCGGACGCTTTGATCGTCGCTACACCTACCGGCTCGACGGCGTATTCGCTCGCGGCGGGTGGTCCCATTTTGGCACCGAACGTAAGAGCGCTAGTCGTCACTCCTGTCTCTCCGCATGCTTTGACCCATCGTCCTCTGGTTGTGGAAGAGACCTCGAAAATCGCTGTCAATGTCGAGGTAGGGAAAGAGGAGGGATTCCTAACTGTAGACGGGCAAGTGAGTATCCCCATCGAGAGCGGCGACCGAATCGAGTGCGAGTTGGGACGCTGTCGTGTAAAGTTGCTGCGCGAGAAAGACGGGCAAAAGTTCTTCGAGGTTCTGCGCACCAAGCTGCATTGGGGAGAGCGATAGGCATGGTTCCATTCGCGTCTGTATCTCGATAGCCACCAATTCTTTAACGTAAACGGGACATGATTGGAATTCATGCGATCTTCCAACAAATTTGCTGACACAAGAATTTCAACACTGTGTAAGACCTGTCATCCTGAGCGCCTCTGCTGCGCGAAGGACCTCCCGGAATGCTTCAGTCTGAAAATGCATTCGCGAGGCTCTTCGGCCCATGACGTCGATCGCTGGCGGAGGAGCCATGCTGGCAGCAAGTTAAGCCTGATGCATCGCGGGAGATCCTTCGCGCAACAGATGCGCTTCAGGATGACAGAGCATGGGCGGGACTCCAATTCTCCATACCTCGTGAATAATCCAGGTGCAAAGGGCGGTTGGGGCCGCGCGTTTGCGTGGCTCTACTTGGGTACACTTTGTTTCGCAACTCTTATGGCAAGGCCCGCTTCGGCGCAGGAGCATCCTGCCGCCGAAACCATCATCACCAATGCCAATGTCTGGACGGTTGACCGCAATCATCCGCGGGCTGAAGCGGTTGCGATTCTGAACCAGCGCATCGTTGCGGTGGGTACGTCGGCCGACATGGATGCATGGCGCGGTCCGCAAACTCACATGATCGATGCGGCAGGGAAGTTGCTTCTGCCCGGCTTCAACGACGCCCATCTGCATTTCGTCAGTGGGGGCTTTCAACTCGATCAGATACAACTCACAGACTCCCGAACCCGCGAGGAGTTCGTTCGCCGAATCCAAGAGCACGCCAAAAAGCTGAAAAAGGGTGACTGGATGTTGGGCGGTGATTGGGACGAGCAAAACTGGACTCCTCCCCAGTTGCCGACGCACGACTGGATCGATGCAGTCACAGCGGACAATCCAACATTTCTCCAACGCCATGACGGACACGAATCGCTGGCGAACGCATTAGCGATGAAAGCGGCGGGAGTGACCGCGGCAACCAAGGCTCCCGCGGGTGGTGAGATCGTTCGCGATGCTCAAGGAAATCCGACCGGCATCTTCAAGGATGCGGCGCAGAGCTTAATCTACAAAGTCGTTCCCGAACCGGGACAGGCGGCGCGCATCAAGGCCGCGAAACGCGCTCTCGATTACGCGGCGTCCTTCGGGGTGACCAGTGTGCAGGACATGGCGGTAGATTACGCCGACATCGCTGCGTACTCCGTGCTTGCCGAGCGTGGAGAGCTTACCTCACGCATCTACGCTGCCCCGCTCGAAACGCACTGGAAGGACCAGGCAAAGATCGGGATTCGTCATGCATTTGGGTCAGACTTCCTGCGTGTCGGGGCGGTAAAAGGCTTCGCCGATGGCTCGCTCGGCTCGACTACGGCGTATTTCTTCCAGCCTTATGTCGATGCACCTAATACACGCGGCCTGCTGTCAGACGAAATGCAGCCGGTAAGTGCAATGCGCGAGCGGCTGACCGGAGCTGACAATGCCGGACTCCAGATCTGCACTCACGCGATCGGCGATCAGGCGATTTCCATCGTGCTCGACATCTATCAGGACATTGAGAAAGCGAATGGGGAGCGCGATCGGCGCTGGCGCATTGAGCACGCGCAGCATATTGCACCGAAAGACTTCCAGCGCTTCGTCAATTTGCACGTGGTCGCATCTATGCAGCCGTACCACGCGATCGATGACGGACAGTGGGCAGAACGACGCATCGGCCCAATTCGCGCCAAAACCACGTACGCATTTCGCACCCTGCTCGATAGCGGGGTTCATCTCGCGTTTGGCACCGACTGGACAGTTGCTCCGCTGAATCCGATGCTGGGCTTGTATGCGGCAGTCACGCGAGCGACGCTCGACGGCAAGCACCCCAACGGTTGGGTTCCGGAGCAGAAGATCTCGATCCAAGAAGCTATCGAGGCTTACACACTTGGCTCTGCTTACGCGGAGTTTCAAGAGAAAGACAAGGGCTCGATCGCGCCAGGCAAACTCGCGGATCTGGTCCTGGTCAGCGACAACCTGCTGAAGATCGATCCGCGCGCGATACGCGACGCCAAAGTTGAAATGACGATGGTTGGCGGCAAGATCGTGTATGGCGGGCCACCAGAATAGGCAGTGTTACCTTCGACTCTCCTTCGAGCCGCGCTCCAGCAATCGCTTCGTCATCAACACCAACCCCACGATCTGGGTCCACTCGGAAACGATGTTACCCACGACCTGTCCCCACTTCGAATTGGCGTTCATGGAGCGGAACAGCATGATCCACGCGATGCCCGTGACCAGCAGAAAGATGGTGAGAGAGTGATCATCAAGGAAGCACACTATTCGGTTCGCGGGTTCATGCTTGGGACTCCGGCTCTCGGCCGAGCCTTTCTCATACATGTATTTCGTCGCCAGTACGGTCACTAGCACGCCCGACCAGTCAGCTATGGCATTGCCGAAGAACGATCCCCAATGCGTGCTCGGGTCGGCGTAGACGTACAGAACCGTCCAGAGAATGAGGATGCTGATGGTAGCCAAACTAAGGGAGTGGCGATGCAAGAATCCTGAGCGATGGTGATGTTTGCCTAAACCCGCTGTTTTGAATCGTTTGTCAGAGGTGTTCATCTAATGTCCAGGCTTCAAATTGTGCTTAAGGCATTGTTATACTGAAGCTTCACAGAGGAGAAACGAATGGCAACAACCACTGCCCCTAACGTCGAAAGCGCACCCAAGACCGCACCCGTTATTCTTACGCCTAACGCTGTGGCCAAGGTGAAAGAGATCATGGCACAGCAGGATCCTATGCCTGCCGGACTGCGTATCGGCGTGGTCGGCGGAGGGTGTTCAGGTTTCAGCTATTCTATGAACTTTGAGAATGCCCCGGGAATGATGGACAAGGTGCTTAACT
>CAYZHX010000137.1:8305-10817 GCA_964476905.1 uncultured Terriglobales bacterium | reverse complement strand
GTCTTTCACTTGCCCCGCCCGACATGGCGAAGCATGCCGAGCAGCAGCTCAGCGTCTGCGCTCGACAAATTCAAGCGGTACACCAGGCGGCGCACCTTCTCTTCTGTAGCGGATCGTCCGTCGGAGTTCATGTAGCCGACTGCGAGCAACGCTTCTGTGAGCACGCCGTTAATCCGTTCCAGTTGTTGAGCGTCAGCCCTGTCCTCGTGTTTTGGTTCCGAAATGGAACCCTCTTCACGAATCAGTTCGTATAAGCAGACGGCCACGGCCTGACCCAAATTCATGGAGATATTGCGTTCAGAAGTGGGAATACGCATAAGCCAGTGGCAATGGCTGAAGTCGCGATTGGAGAGCCCAGTTTTCTCCGAGCCAAAAAGCAGGGCGACGCGATTCCTTTGAGAGTTGATGATTGCCGCCGCTTCTTCCAGGCGCCTCAGTGGATGCTGAATTTCGCGATGGCCCAGCGCCGTCGTTCCCACAACGAGTCCGCAGTCAGCCACGGCATCGGCGATGCTCGTGAACTCCTCTGCGCCCGCCAGCACCTCGGAACCCCCAACCGCAGAGCGTGCCTCCCGAAATGCGACCTCATAAGGATTCACGACGCGCAAGCGTGTGAACCCGAAATTGCTCATTGCCCGGGCCGCAGCGCCGATATTGAGCGGATTTCGCGGGTGAACCAGCACGACACGTAGTCGAGATTGAATATCTTCCGCCAAGTCCTGATTCTATCCGCCGGATTCACGCACAGAAGGCAAGGTGTTAGTTGCATGTCAGTGAAAATCGAGCCGAATTGTTCTCTCACCTGAGCGTGGCAAAGGCGGTTGGGGATTTCCGGCATTGCTGTTCACGAGAACTTTGGAGAGATTGAGGAATTCCATAAGACGGCGAGCCCATTTGAGGAGGCTTCGATCCATGCTCGCGCACGTTGGACGCAGGGCCGTGTGGCTCATTGTTTACGCTCTGTTCGTTTTGGCCCCGGTGCTGGCGTTATTGATGGGCGACCTGCCGCCGGCCCGCGACTTCTGGACTGAGTTCTCGTCCGCGATCGCTTATGTGGGCCTGGCCATGATGGGCCTGCAGTTCGGTCTCACTGCGCGCTTCCGTTACGTGACGGAACCGTGGGGAGAGGACGTTATCTATCACTTTCACCGTCTCCTCTCTCTGGTGGCGTTAGGACTGGTCATCGCTCACCCGATCATCCTTGTTATAGTTACTCCAGCCAGGCTGCGCCTGCTCAATTTCTTCCAGGCTCCGCCGGTTGCTCGATGGGCCGCTGTGTCGACCTATGCATTGATTGCACTTGTCATGATGTCTCTCTGGCGAGCCCGGTTAAGAATCCGCTACGAGATATGGCACTTTTCTCACATCCTGCTCGCGGTGGTCGCAATCGTCGCGGGAATCATTCACATGATTGGGTGGGGTTATTACCTTGGCGATCCGAGGAAGCGGGCTTTGTGGATAGCGTTGCCGATCTTCTGGGTGGGCCTGCTGTTTTACGTGCGTATCGTCAAGCCGTTGGTCATATTGCGCCGGCCATACTTGGTTACGGAAGTCCGCGAAGAGCGTGGTGATAGCTGGACACTCGTGATGCAGCCACATCGCCGCGCGGGCTTCCGGTTCACTCCAGGTCAGTTTGGCTGGCTTACCATTTGGGGCAGCCCGTTCAAGATCACCGGCCATCCGTTCTCCTTCTCATCCAGTGCGGAGGTTGCAGATGGACGTGTCGAGATGACCATCAGGAACTTGGGCGATCTGACGAGCAGAATTCATGAAGTGCCGGTTGGCCGGCGCGTCTACATCGACGGCCCCTATGGGGCTTTCACTATCGGGAACCCCGCCGACATGCACGTGTTGATCGCCGGGGGCGTCGGCATCACGCCCATGATGAGCATCATTCGCACCCTCGCCGACCGGGGCGACAAGCGCCCTGTGATCCTGATGTATGGCAGCAGGGACTGGGAATCGATCACATTCCGGGAAGAACTCGAAGCCCTTGAGGCGCGCATCGACCTCAAGGTCGTCCATGTGCTGCTGGATCCACCGGCTGGCTGGCAGGGAGAGAAGGGTTTCATCAATTCCGAGATCATGATGCGGCATCTGCCGCCTCCCTATCGAGACCACGAATACTTCATCTGCGGTCCGAACCCGATGATGGATGCTATTGAGAAGGCGCTCGGCGAAATGCACGTGCCGCTGTCGAAGTACCATTCCGAGCGCTATAGTTTCGTGTAAGGAGGATGGCACCGATGCGACGTCTACTTGCCGAACGCCTCGTCCTTGCGACCGGTGTGATCGTGGTACTCATATCTGCTCTCTTCGCTTACTTGCGCGTAGCAAGTTGATGCGGCCGGGCGCCCAATCCTGCGCGGGTGTATGCGCGAGCGAGGTATTCAATGAACATTGAGGGTTCGCGGGTCGAAAAGTCCTTCGCTATACTGTCGGGCATGGATGTCGAGCGCGTTATTGATGAAATTCAGCAGCTAGAGGAAATGTTTGAAGCTCCTGATATTAG
>CAYZHX010000137.1:0-8205 GCA_964476905.1 uncultured Terriglobales bacterium | reverse complement strand
GGGCAGGATCACAATGAAAAATCAGAACAGGCGCGACCTCGAAAGGCAATGGTCGGATCAAGCGAAAAAAGCGGCAAAGAAAATGTCCGGGGGCAAGCAGCTAACAGGTAAGCCGCAGGTTGGCAGTCGAGCTCCAGCCCGAACCGGCGGACAGAAGCGCGGAACGTAAACCAAGCATGCGTTGTACTAGCTATCTTTAACGTCCGTTCCTCCGTTGCTTCCAAGGTCCGGGGAACCTGCGTCTTCGTCGCGTCTCTGTTGTTCCATCGCTGCACGCTTTTCCCTGCTCTTGCGGGCGACTTCCGAGAACTTGCCTTCGGACTTTTTGGGTTCATCGTTTGGCATTCGGTGATGATGACACAAGCGGAGCGAGAACAGACTGTAAGGTGCGATAATAATGTAGTGAAGGATCACAGCACACGGCCGCACCCGGGTCCGTTCCTATTCATGAGCATGGGTGTGGGGGCAACCGCAATTATGGTGGCGCTGTGCTTCGTGGTTCTGGGTCTAGTCGCCCTTCCGATTGCGAAGTTTTTCCTTCTAGCCGCGATTCTGCTGGGCATCGGGATCGCCGTCATCTTCCGCATAATTGCAAAGAAGCCACTGTTTCCAGAGCGCTTCTTTCGAAACTGATAATCTCCGGTACCCCATCCTCGCGAGGTGTTTGCGCAACGGTGATATTCCATGACCATTGAGTCATGAATGTTCTGGTGTCATCAAAGCAGCGAACCCAAGATGGGAATCCTCCCATCCTCCTCGGCCAGCTTTACCAAAATCAGGCAAGAATGGAGCACCCACTTCTTATCTAGGCCTCACGATAGACTCATTGAAACACTCACAAAGGCTGGCCACCATGCTGTGGATAGAACGACGGAGTCCCCATTGGACCTGCTTGCAAAACTGAAATCGCTTTTTAGGAAGAACCCGAACGACGGAGAGGAGACCCCGCTGATCTCTGTTGTCTTCTTCATGGCAAAGCGCATGGAGTTCACAGAAGACGAATTGCGTACCGCTGTTGTCAAAGCGATAGGCCGAGAACTTGTTGATTCCCAGAATGAGATCGTAGTGGCCCAGAGTCCAACCAGCTTTATACGAGTCGAAGGTCAGGTCTACCTGCTCCACCGGTTCTCTCGCATTTACGTCGACGATGTCGATCAAGCTGTGGCAGAAACCCCGGACCCTCTTGGTAAGCAGGCCATTCGCGGACACAAAGCTTGGTGTTCTATCGACTTAAACTGGCCACAAAATTCTGGCGGGAAGGACAAGGCGGGTTTCTATAAGCGCATGCTCCGAATTGCCGCCGAACTGCTGAACTCCGACTGCCTTGCCATTTACCTCCCGGAAACCGGGAAGCTGGTTCCTGTGGATGACGGTACAAAATCCGTTTTGCGAGGCGATAAAGCGTTCGATGAATTGAACGCATATCAACCGGACCCCGTGATTTTCATGAAGGAGGATGATGCCTTTCTGGAGGCGGCAGCCCAGGAGGC
Organism: uncultured Terriglobales bacterium; assembly: GCA_964476905.1. Lineage (GTDB taxonomy): Bacteria > Acidobacteriota > Terriglobia > Terriglobales > Acidobacteriaceae > Gp1-AA112. The sequence goes on along the minus strand of CAYZHX010000137.1, from coordinate 6,715 downwards.
GAGGACACGCTGGCCAGAATTCACAAAAGCCTTTGCCGAGCGAAAATCCGATACTCGCAGTTTCGCCGTCAAAGCTCCATTTCGAGATGGCGAAGAGGTGGAATGGATGTGGTTGGAAGTAACGTCCATCAGCCCGGACGTCGTAGAGGGCACTTTGGGAAATAGGCCAGGCTTAGTGAAAAACGTCCGTGAGGGCGACCTACTGCGAGTTCCGATCGCAATAATCAGTGACTGGATCTACCTCGCGGGAAAGCTCCACGTGGGCGGTTTTAGTATCCCAGTTGTGCGCGAAGCGAAGCGCTAGAAGCAACCGGAAATTCGCGCAGCGGGTGTACGAATCCGGACGGAGCTGTGCGGAAGTCGACGCGGAGGGCGTGATCGGGAACACCGACCGCGGCAAAAAGCACCGTCTGTACAGGAATTTCATTTTGCGTTCTTTGGCACGGCGCGTGCTACTTTGATGGCGTAAAACTACGTTCCGATAGGGTCAGGCCATCATCGCGCCGATGAGCTGAGAGGGTATTCGTATGTCTGGTTTTTTTCGGGATGTGCGCTACGCGCTACGGCAGCTTCGCAAGAGCCCGGGATTCACGCTGATAGCTGTCACGATGCTGGCACTCGGAATCTGCGCGAACAGCACGGTTCTGAGTTGGATCGACGGCACGATGCTTCGCCCGATTCCGGGAGCGCCGGACACGGGCGATCTGGTGAGCGTAATGCGGGGTGAACGGAATGGTTCGCCCACTCCGCCATTCTCGTATCTCGACTACCGCGATCTACGCGAGCGGAACCGCAGCTTCGATGGAATTCTGGCGTATCACCACGACTGGGCTGCCTTGACCGATCGCGGCGGCGTTCCGGAGCGGATCTATATCGGGAACGTCTCGTGGAACTATTTCGACGTGCTCGGCGTGAAGCCTGTGCTGGGGCGCTTCTTTTTGCCGGAAGAAGAGACGCGTCCCGATGCCATGCCGTATGTGGTGCTGGGTTACTCGCTGTGGAAGACACGCTATGCAAGCGATCCCGCGATCGTGGGTAAGTCTATCGAGATTGCGCGGCATCCCGTGACCGTCATTGGCGTGGCTCCCAACGGCTTCATTGGGGCGATGCCCGGAATTCGGCAAGATGCATGGCTGCCGCTCAATCCGCTGGGAAGCGAATGGCGGATACCGCATCGCAGCGTGACCTGGCTGAATGTAGTGGGTCGTCTGAAGCCGGGAGTGCGCAGGGAAAATGCGGCACAGGATCTGGACACGACCATGCGGCAGATCGTGACAGCCTATCCGAACGATCATCTGGGTACGAACACGATCTCGCTGGATCCGATGTGGCGATCCCCATTCGGCGCCAATGGTTACATGGCATCTACGCTGCCGATTCTGCTGGCGATTGCGGGTGTGGTGATGTTGCTCACGTGTGCCAATGTGGCCACGCTCACACTGGTGCGGTTTGTGGCGCGTCGTCGCGAGATTGCCATCCGGCAATCGCTGGGTGCGGGGCGTGCCCAACTCGCGCGTCAAATGCAGCTTGAAGGAGTGCTAGTTTCCATTGGCGCGGGAGCGATCGCAATTCTGCTGACGTCTTGGACCGCGAAATCGCTGGCGCTCTTCATTCCGGCGAACGCGAATCCGATCGCACTGAACACCGCGATGGACCAGTACGCCGTGATTGGGATTGTCGCTCTCGCGGTGGTGGCCAGTTTGCTCTGCGGAGCGTTTCCAGCGTGGCGGTCGTCGCAGCTTCCTCCAGCAGAGGTTCTCAAGGAGGAGTCGGCAAGCACTTCGCGCGGAGCGAGCAATCAGCGTCTGCTCAACGGGCTGGTCGTGACGCAGATTGCGCTATCGCTCGCTCTACTAGTCTGTTCGGCCTTATTTCTGCGTACCTTGCGCAATCTGGCAAACGCGAACCCTGGATTTGAAGAGGATCACATCCTGACTGCGTCGGTGGGTCTGAATATTTTGGGATATTCCAACCAACAAGCAAACTTGCTTCGTCACAAGATTCTTGATCAGGTATCGCTGTTGCCGGGAGTAGAAGTCGCTTCGCTCACGGACTGGGTACCTCTGGCTTTGAGCAGGAAAACTGAGGACGCATATCCGGATGGGTATGTTCCGCGTCCGCATGAGTCGATCGAAGTAGGAAGGGCCGGCGTGACGCCGCGGTATTTCGAAACGATGCAAATTCCCATTCTGGAAGGACGCTCTTTCACCGAGAACGACGACGAAAAAGCGCCGCGAGTGCTGATTGTCGATCAAACGGCAGCGAACCGCTACTGGCCGGGGCAGGACCCGTTGGGAAAAAGACTCAAGATCTGGAACCTCCAGTTTACGGTTGTAGGAGTCGTCAAGAATTCGAAGCATGTGCTGGTGAGCGAGCAGCCGGGACCGATGATCTACACGAGCTACTTCCAGATTGGGGGCCCCGAAATGATCGTGCAACTGAAGACGCACGGAAATCCGCAGGATCTGGCTTCGCCGGTCGAGACAGCGATTCACGGGATCGACAACAGGCTACCGGTGTTCGATGTGCGGACGATGCGTGAGACGACACTGATGGCGCGCAGCTTCGCCATCATACAGAGCACGCTTGCAGGCATCTTTGCGACGATCGCGCTTATCCTGGCGGCGATTGGGATTTACGGCGTGGTCGCCTACCGGACAGAGCTGCGCACACACGAGATCGGAATTCGCATGGCTCTTGGAGCAGCACGAGTTGATGTGCTGCGTCTGGTCCTGTGGCAAGGGGTGCGCCTGACGGTTATCGGCTTGGCGCTTGGGCTCGGGTTGGCGTTTGTGCTGGCGCGCTTCATGCGAGGGATGCTCTACGGCATTTCTTCGACCGACCCGTTCACCGCCGCCAGCGTCTCTGTGCTTCTGGCGGGTATCGGGATTTTGGCTTGCTGCCTGCCGGCACGGAGAGCAATGGAGGTCGATCCGGTTAGGGCGATTCGGGCTCAGTAGCCGCGCCCGTCTTCCCGCGGTGTTCGCGCGAGGGTGGGATTCCATGAACATTGGCTGATGAATGTTCTGGTGTCACCACAGCAGCGAAGCCAAAATGGGAATCCTCACCATCCGAGCCTTGCCAAAATCAGCGAAGGTTGGGCCAACCCACATGTTGTGTGTGCATCACGATAAGGTTTTGAGACCTACAGTGACAACGAGTGGGCCACGCGCCCGGGTTGCTGATCGAAAATCTGTAGGCTGAAGCTATGATTTTCAAGCCGTTTGGGTTTTTGGGTAGTGGGCGCGCCTGGATTGGATTGGCGCATGCTGAACGCGCGACAGCGCGGGAGCGAAGGACTTTGCGGAGTGCAATGCACTCCGCATGTCCCGTTTGTGGAATTTAGTTTTCTCCGTCGATCGCGATGCTCATCGCATCCGAGTCGGATTGGCCCCAAACCACGCTCTGTCCCCATACGACGGAGAACCCGGACAGGGAGCTGTTTCCCCACACAACAGATTGTCCCCACACGACCGAGCTTCCATTGAGCACAGTCTGGCCCCAGACTACCGATTGCCCCCAGACCAAACTCTGTCCCCAACAGACCGAAGCTCCGTTGATCAGGGACACCGTGCCGGTAGTGGAGTCATATTGGACGGAGGGCGACATCGCGGCTCCAAGGTTCGACGGAGCTACATCGGTATTTGCCAGGGCTGCGCCGATGTCGAGATAACCAGCGCCAACGGTGAAAATGTCGTAATAGCTGTTATAGGCGATTCCCGTTACGGGATCGACTGCGGTACTCGAGCTCGGAAAGGTCTTGTATGCGGTCTTCATCAGCCGCGCTTTCACCTGATCGGGAGTGAGCGCTGAATTCTTCTGTAGCAACAGAGCTGCCGCACCGCTCACGCTGGGAGCGGCCATGCTGGTTCCATTCAGAACCAGGTAATAGTTCGAAAACAGAGTCGAAGCCGTGTTCTGGTAATAGTTCACCGGGATCAGGTTGGCGGTAGAGAGTGTCGCCAGCAGCGAATTGGGCGCCAGAACCGAGATGACACGATTTCCCGTCGCGACGAGATCCGGCTTAACGATGTGGTCGAAAAGCGTCGGCCCCTTTGAGCTGTAGCTGGCGATGAGATCGTCGCTCCGATCGGGTGTTCCCATCGGCTTCATTGCGCCCACGGTGATTACATAAGGATCATTTCCCGGTGCAGTGATGGTGGCATAACCATTTGTGTCGGGATAGCGCCCCATGTTTCCGGCTGCAACTACAACTACGATACCCGCCTGCCATGCCGCTTCAACAGCCTGGCAAAGAGGATCGACGGTATAACTCTCAAACACCGGTCGTCCCAATGAAAGATTGATGACACGGATGTTGTATTGAGACTTCAAATTGATGGCCTGCTGAATAGCAGCAATGACCGTGCTGTCCGACGCAGCCCCATTTGCATCGAGCACGCGCAGATTTATCAAGTTCGCATTGGGAGCGATGCCCTTAAAGGTGTAAATCGCACCTGCTCCGCCGGAGTTATGACCATTGCCCGCAATGATTCCGGCCACGTGCGTTCCGTGTCCGTATGCGTCTGCAGTGGACGAATCTCCCGGAACGAAGCTCTGGCTGTAGACCACACGCGATCCCGGTCCGCCGTTGGGTATATCACCGTTCGCAGAAATTCCGCTGTCGATCACGGCAACCCCGACTCCGCCTCCGTCCTGTCCAGGTCCAGGATTGAGCGCGTCTTCTGCCGTAGTGTAGAAGTCGCGCGGTGCCGCAGTCGCGCTTAACTTGTGATCAAGAGAGACGTGGGCAACATCGTCCATCTGTTCCAGAGCCTGCAGTGCGCTGGCAGGCACATGGAACGAAGCGCCTTTCAACGTTCCCCGCAGATCGTGCTTCAGCTTGCCGCCAAGATTCTGAACTTTGCTGAACTGGTCTCCGCTTGGAGCATTATTAAATTGAACGATTACATCAACCTCCCCTGTAGACACTGACTGCAGATCTGCTGCAAGCTTTCTCGGTTTCGCAAATCCGGCTACTGAGAGCGCCAAAACAACGACACTCAGGAAGATGGGCCTCGTCCAGGCCAACTTGGACGGACGCTGAAGCCGTCCCCATGCTGCGGAACAGCGAAGCTCACTGGATAGCTGCTCTGTATCCAGCAAAGGCTTCCCACCCCAGATTCCCGAGACGACCCACGAAGACGTGGAAGTTGCCGGATGAATCCCATGGTGTGAGGAAGTCAATTGAGTGGTACTGGAACAGACTTGAAACGCGTGTGACCCTGTCGGACGCATAGTAGTCAGAGTTCTCCTGCGGGGAGTAACACTCCTGTATTAGCACTCGCGGTTCCGATGTATTCGCGCTGAGTTTTCAAAGATTTACATGAGACAGCCATTTTTGGAGGCAGACATTTTGGCGTAAATTCGGGCCGTTGCGCCAAAATGGCACAGCCGCGCGAGAAGTGTGACAAGGTCGAAGCAAGAAGAGTAAGAGGAAACGACAAGAACAACGAGGAGAAGAACCGTGAAATTTATTTGTTTGGGCTACTACGATGAAGGCAAATTCGAAGGCATGACCGAGGGCGAGCAAAACGCGATGTTCGACACCTGCTTTGCATACGACGACCATCTTCGCGCCAACGGACATTGGGCCGGTGGAGATGCTCTGCAGCCTGCGGAAACCGCCAGGACCGTGTCATGGAAGAACGGCAAGGTCGCAACTACTGACGGTCCTTATGCCGAAACCAAGGAACAGATCGGCGGCATTCTCATCCTGGAGGCACGGGACATGAATCATGCTGTACAGCTCATGGAGCAGCATCCGGCGCTCAAGTTCGGCAGCATTTTCGAGATTCGCCCGGTGGGGGACTTGAGCGAAATCATGAAAGCAAGTGAGCAGCGACGGCGGCAGAAGACTGCAAGCTGAAAGCAAGCTGCTAAGCGGCTCAGCTTCTTAGCAAACTGCGAATAAGCAAAAGCCGGCGGTCAGCAGTCAGCAGTCAGCAGTCGGCCAAAAGCAACACGAGGCCTTACTTCACAAATCGGATCGTCACTTCCTCGTGCTGATAGCCGCTATTCGCGCTATTTTCGACTGGCGGGATTACCATCTCGTACCGATCTGGAGCCAGTTTCCTGAGGTGCAAACTTCCCGAATTGGGATTCGTACGCTCGATCGTACCCTTCGGGTACCTAAGCGGCAACTTTCGCCGTTTATAGGTAACCGAACCTAAAGGGAACATTGCAATCTGCTGTTGACGCCTCCATGATTCCGGCCTATGCTGCCCAACACTTTTCTGCATTGCCGAATGGAGGCGTGATGAATCGGGAGCGAATACTGCAAGTTGTCCTTGTGGCTGTAGGTCTAATCTTCTTGCTCGGCGTTTATCCGCTCATGATGTACCTCTGGCCGAGCGGCTGGCGGTGGCAGCCGAATCAGCCTGAATACGAGCAGATGATCCTCGGCGTCTATGCGACATTGGGGATTTTCCTGCTGATGGCAGCGCGAAATCCATCGCAGCATCGTAGCCTGATTGCGTTCACTGCCTGGTCGAGCATTGTCCACGGCGGAATCATGACGGTGCAGGCCTTGCGCACTCCCATGGAGCACGGACATCTGCTCGGAGATGTGCCCGCTCTGCTCATTGTTGGAATCGTCCTGATAACGCTCGCACCTGCAAGGCAGTCAGCGGAACAAGCTTCTGGAGCGAGGGCTTAGATCCAGTCGTCGGCGAGCGCGGCAACGATCAGCACACCCCGACCTCCCGTGCCGGTG